>MEMM01000158.1:0-5300 GCA_001767925.1 Alphaproteobacteria bacterium RIFCSPHIGHO2_12_FULL_63_12 | reverse complement strand
GCGGCTTCTTCAGCGGCGACCGGCGCGATGGCGGCGGCGTCGGACGTCGTCGTTTCGGTGGCGCAGGCCGAGAGGCCGAGCGCGAAGGCGGCGCCAAGCGCCAGAGTGAGTTGGGTCTTCATGGGGATTGCCCTCCGTTGATGAGGGCGCAACCTCAACCGCAGCCGGTGATCGAAAGCAAGTTTATTGCGGGATATTTACCCGGAATTAATCGGCCGCCGCGCGCTATCGCGTCTGTCATTTTCGGGGCGGGGCGACAAAGGAAGAGAAATAGGCGAGCGCTTCTTCGAATGGTTTCGAATCAGCCGTACGCCAATCATGAACCGACGAGGCGTTGAGGACTACCCCGCCAGGCGACAGGATTATGACGGTCGGCGTGCCGATGATCTGATCGACGCCGAACCGTTTGGCGACCTCCAGATTTCGATCGCGATGGCCGACATCGACCCAAACGGTCTGGTATTGAGTTTCTATCAGCGATTTAAGGGGTTCGACTTCGAACTTCGCCGCAAGGCCCCGGCTGTCATGACACCAGTTGCCGCCGAGAATCAGCAGCGGCATTTTTCCGTTGGACCGCGCCGATAGGAGCGCAGCGTCGACATCCTGCATGGCGTTCGCCGATTCGTCGAAGGGACGAGGGCCGCTTGTCTCTGGCGCCGCGGCCGACACCGCCTTCTGCGCCAGACGCAAGAGCCGCTCCTCGACCGCCAGGAAGGCAGGGTTTGCGCCCTTCGCCGGCGCGTCGCCGGCGCCGGTCACGACATAAGCGATCGAGAGATCTTCTTTCCGGCCCTTGCCGGCGTCCGCTTTCAACAGCCAGGCACCGCTGTAAAGACCGTAGGCGTCGCCGGCATGACCGAGCAGCGTCGCGCCGGGAAAGAGATCGCCGGCGCCCTTAATAAACTGAACGCCAAGACCATAGGCGTCATATAATCCCCCTTCCGGGTCGCCATTCGGCGCGGCCGGATCGTAACGCCAGACGGGCTTTGTCATCGCCGGGAAATCGTTCAGCAACCGGACGAGCGCTGCAAGATCGACGGGCGACGCCCTCAGGCCGCCCTGCGGCGAAAACAATGTCGGGTTTTCGCCCGGAACGTAGTGACGGAGATAGTCGACGCGATCGAGACCTTCGGACGTGAGGAAATAGGGCAGATCATCAGTCAGAACAGCCGGACCGTCGACCATGGCGACCCAGCCCTTTCCGTCCCGACGCGGGAGCGACGCGCCTTCCTTGCGCGCCGCCGCCGAAACGCCGGACCAGTTAAATCCGATGTCGAGACCGGCAGGAGCGAACACCCGCTCCGTCATGAAAAGGTCGAAGCGCTGCTGCGCGGCGCCTTCGATCAAGCCGGCCAGAAGGCCGTAATTGATGTTCGCATATTTGAACCAGTCAGCCCCGGCGGCCGCGTCGCCCGCGGGCATTGCGAAAATTCCCTCGCTGCCGGAGACGATATCCCGAAGCCGGCCGGGCGCCGCCATCCAATATTCCTCGGGATCGCGAATAGACGACGTGTGCGACAGGAGGCGTCGGGCGGTGATCGGCCGATCTGGAAAATTCGGATTGAGGAGACGCCAGCCGAGATAATCCGAAGCGTCGCGGTCAAGATCGACCCGGCCATCCGCGACCAGTGTCGCGAGCCCCATCGCCAGGGCCATTTTCGAGATCGACGCTACTCTCACCTTCGATGTCGGCTTGAGGGGCCGCAGACATTTTCGCGGGCGTTTCGCGTCGAATTCGGCGCAGCCATCGGCGCCCGCATAAATGAGCCGGTCGCCGATCATCACCGCGACGGCGGCGCCGGCGACTTTTTCGCCGTGGCCACGCCCGTCGACGATCCGCGACAATTCCTTGTCGAGGTCCGACGCGATCGCGGTTCGGTCTTCGGCGTGCGCCGCGCCAATCGTGGACAGCAGAATGGCGAGGAATACGCGAACGGCCATAAATGGAACTCCTAACCGAAATAGGCTTTCAGCCGCGCCATCGCTTCATCAAGGACTTCCGGCTTCTTGCAAAAGCAGAAACGCGCGTAGCGTCGCGCCGCCATCTTGTCGCCGGACGAATAAAACGCGGAAACCGGGATCGCCGCGACGCCGGCCTTCTGTGTGAGTTCGCGGCAAAATGCGTCATCGTCGTCGCGCCCGACCGAATGAATGTCGATCGTCGCGAAATAGGTTCCCTCGCAAGGGAGGACTTCCATGCCGACGCCTTTTAGTCCTTCGACAATCCGGTCGCGTTTGCGCGCCATCCCGGCGACGAACCGTTCGAAATAATCGTCCGCCATCGCCAGTCCTTCGGCGACCGCGAGCTGAAGATGCGGCGGACAGGTGTAGGCGATAAACTGATGCGCCTTCATCACGCCGGTGATCAAACTTTCGGGACCGGAAACATAACCGATGCGCCAGCCCGTCATTGAGAAGGTTTTTCCCGCCGATCCGATGCGCACGCATCGCTCACGCATTCCGGCCAAGCCCATCAACGGGATGTGCGGACGCTTGTCGAAAACAAGGTGTTCGTAAACCTCGTCGCAGACGACGATCAGATCGTGTTCGATGGCGACATCGGCGATTATTTTCAGCTCATCCATTGTCAGCACGCGGCCGGTCGGATTGTGCGGCGTGTTCATCGCAATCAGTCGCGTCCTCGGCGTGATCGCCGATAAAAGCGCGGCGCGCTGCAGTCGCCAGTCGGGCGGCGTCAGATGCGCATAACGCGCGACCGCGCCGGCCGATTCAACGATCGGCGCATAGGAATCGTAACATGGCGCAATCAGGACAGCTTCATCGCCGGGCCGCAGGAAGGCGAGAAACGCCGCCGCGAGCGCTTCGGTCGCGCCGGCCGTAACGAGGGTCTCGCTCTCCCAGTCGATATCGATGCCGTAAAATCGCTTGTTCGTTCGCGCGATCGCCTGACGCAGTTCGGGAACGCCTTGCACCGGCGCGTATTGGTTGGGACCCTTTGTCAGCGCGCGGACCGCCGCCTCGATGAGTTCCGCCGGGCCGTCCTCGTCGGGAAATCCTTGTCCGAGATTGACCGCGCCATGCTGGCGGGCGAGCGCGGACATGACCGCGAAAATCGTCGTCGGCCGGTTGGCGAAAACAGGGTTCAGGGATCGCGCGCTCAAGCAGTTTCCATCCCATCGAATGTCCGTCGGCGGGCCGCGAGTGTCACGGCGCGTCGCCGTAAAAGATAGCGCTGAGTTCCCCCGCGATGAAATCCGCGCGCAAGAAAAAAGCCGCTTCACGCCGTGAAGCGGCCTCTTCAATCCTGGGCGACGCCCTTAGATTATTGCTGCGGTTCGGTCGTCGCTTCTTCAACGACTTCAGCCGCGGCGTCGACAGCTTCACCAGCCGTGTCAACCACTTCGCCAGTCGCATCGACGGTCGCGTCGACCGCGCCTTCGACCGCGTTGCCGGCGTCGTCGAGCATCGCGCCCGCGTCAGTCGCCGCCGCGTCAACCGCAGCGCCGGCGTCTTCCACGACTTCGCCCGTCGCGGCGGCCGCGTCTTCAACCGCTTCGCCAGTCGCGGCGGCGGCGTCTTCAACCGTCGGCGTTTCCGTCGCGGCTTCTTTTTTCGCACAAGCCGTCAGTCCGCCCGCGGCGAACGAAACAGCCAACAAAATCAACCACTTCTTGCTCATGATCCATGCACCCCTGCTAGCGCCGCCGATGAATTCGGCAGCGGAATCGGGGGTCTTTTGTCAGATTTTGCTTTGTGGGTCAAAGCCTTGGCAAGATTAAGTTTGAGAAAGGCTGGCCGGATCTCCGCCTTTGGCGACCTCCGCGAACGAAATCGCGGCCCGGCGGCATGACCTTCGGGGCAAACCGGTCTAGCGTTCGCGCCATGGTTTTGAGGGAGCCGCCCATGCGAGTCGCTATCCTTACCCTTGCCGCCTTCGCCGTCACGGCCGCCTGTTCGAAACAGCCGGCCGAGGCGCCCAAAACGGATGCGGCCCCCGCGGTCGCAGCCGAAATCGCGGCAAATGCGCCGGACGCCCCTTCCGAAGAGCCCTGGCCCGCAAATTTCCCGAAACTGTCCGCCGACTTTGCGGGCGTTTACAATTTCTCGACCGGCGCCGCCGTGATCGACGTGAAAGCCGCCGGGTCCGGCGTGAAGCAGCGCCTGACCTTTCCGCCCGGCTCGGCCGTCGGCGCTGGCGGCGCCGGCGCCAAATGGTCGCAGGCGGCGGTCAATGAAAACGACGGCGAGAAAATGCTCATCTGGCCCGAGGGCGACGGCGCGCCGGCGATTGCGATGATGATGTCGCGAAAAGATCTCGGCGCGATGGCGGGCGCGTTCGGCGTCGACCCCGCGGCCGAAGCGATCGCCAAAAGGACGGGGACGGACAATGTCGCCGGGCTTTCCTGCGCGGTCTGGGAGTTTGAGGCCGCCGCCGCGCCGGGAAGCGCCTGCGTCACTCGCGACGGCATCGTGTTGCGCGTCATCAGCGGCGGCGCGACGGCGCTCGAAGCCAAGTCGATCGAGCGCGGCCCCCAGGACCCCGCCCTTTTCGCGCCGCCGGCCGGCTATGAAATCGTCGATATGGGCGAGTGCTTGCGGATGGGCGCTGAAATGATGGAGGCGATGCGCGCCGGCGCCTCGCCCGATATGGCGAAGATGGAAAAATGCCGCGCGCTCGGTGACAAGGTCGGCGCCATGATGGGGCAGTAACCGCCTCCGGCGTTTTCCTTTCGTTGTGATTTCTTGCGCTGACTTCCTCACCTTTTCCTTCGCGGAGTCGTCAACCGGCGCCGCATTCGGCGCGGCGTGTTTCGTGGTTGGGGCTGGCGGTTTGTTGACGGCCGGCGCGGGGTCCAGCCGCGAAGGGCGCCCACATTTACGCTGAGCCGTCAGAGCCATTCGCCCACGGAGAAAAGCGGCCGGCAAGCCGCGCGCGCGGCGTTCGCTTGCAAAAGTCTCCATCACGCTGGGCCTCCTTTCCTGTCGCGCAGGTGAGCGATCATTTCGCGATGAGTATAAGGCTCCGCCGAGGGAGGGGGATAAGTAGGGGGATAACCAGGGGGATAAGTAGGGGGACGGTTCGAAATCGCGCAATGAAATCAATGCGATAATTTTTTTCGAACAATCGTGGTTAACGCGAAAGTTAACCATGATTTTTTGTAGGCGAAGATTCCGGTGATTCAACCGCCAGCGGAACTTCTTTAGACGGACGATCAACCTGGCGGGGAGAGCGCGCCCCCTCAGTCATGCTTCGCATGACAGCTCCCCCGTTGGAGAAACGGGGGAGCAAGGCTCTCCCTTTCTTCTGCTCTCCCGCCCCCGCGCGCGAAGGCGCGCAA
>MEMM01000157.1 GCA_001767925.1 Alphaproteobacteria bacterium RIFCSPHIGHO2_12_FULL_63_12 | reverse complement strand
GCATCCGTTATACGGGCCGCCTCGCCGGCGATCCGCTCGGCCAGATGACGCTCGGCGAAGGAACGATCATCGACGGCACCGGCATCCAGCGCTCGATCAACAACCGCTGGGGCGATTACACCTCGCTCAATCTCGATCCGAGCGACGACTGCACGATGTGGTATGCGAACGAATACTACACGGCGGCCGGCCAAGCCTCGTCGGTCGCGGGCTGGAACACCCGCATCGCCAGCTTCAAGCTGCCGGGCTGCGTCGCGCCTAACTAAGGGAAAGTGCGGGGAAGCCGTTCGCGGCTTCCCCATTTCCGGCCAATAAAAAAGCCCCCGTCACCGGGGGCTTTTTTTTATGAAACGGGCGGCGCCTATGGGGGACTCGACGCCGCCCGTCCCAGAATACGCAACCAAAACTCTACGCAACGAAACCACTTCACCCGAGGGAGATACCCGCTCCCGGCAACCGATGGAAAAACGCCCTTCGGCCCTCAGTGATGTTATCACAGCTATATGTTATTTTATCCGAAATCAAGGCGCCTGCTGAATTTTTTCCAGGCGGCCCTGCCGTCAGGACAATCGGCGCGGCGCCTCCCTCATCGTACAGGGCGCTTCAGGCACCGGCGCACGGGCGCCGGAGCAAGGTGGAGCGTCATCGATGAGAGGCTATCGCCGATCGGGCGCGCGCTTACCGGTCATCCGGCGGCGCGGCGTCCGGCGCAATTTTCCTGAGCTTTTCGAACGCGCCGAGGCTGCAGGCGCCGAGGAAGGCGCCGGTCGACTGGTGAACGACCTTGACGATTTCGCCGCTGCACAGCTGGTTGCTGAATGTCCGCAGATCGATGCGGGTGAAATTGTCGTCGATACGGCCGCATTTGTCCCGCAGGTCGTTGACGTAATAGGCGCTTCCGACGCGAACCAGCAGCGTTGATTCATCAACCGGCGTAATGTCGGCTGACCGCAACGAGACGCAAGAGACCGTCTCTCCCGTCCGCTCGAACTTCTCCAACGCCGCGCTGTTCGGTGAGCCCGCGAGAGCAGCGCCGCCGGCGAGCCAGACGCAACCAACGATTCCAATCGATTTTTTCATCGAACGATCCTTTGCCTCAGGCCCCAGCAAAGGCGAGTCTCCGCCGTTTTTTGGCGGCGCGCAAGCGCCGGCGCCGCTCAGCTCGCAAAGCCGTGAAGGTCGGTCCGGCGCTTTGCCGCGGCGTCGATTTCGAGAAGGTCGCGCACAAACGCCTCGAACTGTTTCAGGGGGATCATGTTCGGCCCGTCCGAAGGCGCCTTGTCGGGGTCCGGGTGCGTTTCGGCGAAGACGGCGGCGACGCCGACCGCAACCGCCGCGCGCGCCAATGTCGGGACGAATTCGCGCTGGCCGCCCGAAGAAGCGCCCTGCCCGCCCGGCTGCTGCACCGAATGGGTTGCGTCGAAGACGACCGGCGCGCCGGCGTCGCGCGCCATGATCGGGATGGCGCGAAAATCCGAGACCAGCGTGTTGTAGCCGAAGCTCGCGCCGCGTTCGGTGACGAGCACATTCGCATTGCCGGCGCCGGTGATTTTCGCGACGACGTTTTTTATGTCCCAGGGCGCGAGGAACTGGCCCTTTTTCACATTGACGACTTTGCCGGTGCGCGCCGCGGCGACAAGCAGGTCGGTCTGCCGGCAGAGAAAGGCGGGGATCTGCAACACATCGACCGCCGCCGCGACGCGCGCGCATTGCTCGCGCTCATGCACGTCGGTCAGCACCGGAAGGCCCGTCCGCTCGCGGATTTCCGCGAAGATCGGCAGCGCCTCTTCAAGGCCGACCCCGCGCGCGCCGGCGCCGCTGGTGCGGTTCGCCTTGTCGAACGACGTCTTGTAGATGAGGCCGACCTTCAGCCGCTGGGCGATCTCTTTTAGTGCGACGGCGCAGTCGAGCGCATGGGCCCGGCTTTCCAAAACGCACGGGCCGGCGATGATCGTCAGCTTCAACCGGTTGCCGATTGAAATCTCGCCGCCGCCCGCTTTGATCCTGACGATTTCATTCGCCGGCTTGTCGCTCTGCGCCATGCGCGCTCCCATTGTCCCTGCCGCGGAGAATCCCGGACGCCAGCCCTAAATCATATTCGGCGAAATTTCATGCGCAGAATGTCGCCAGGCCGGGTTTCATGGGCGTTTCCGCGCCGCCGCCCGCCTACACTTTTCCGGAAAAGGCGCTAGATGGAGCGATGCGGCCCGGATGGCGAGGCCGCCCCTATCCGAGGCGCCGCGCCCCATGACCAGACATCTCGACGCCGGACGGGAAGTCCTCTCGCTCGAAATCGCCGGCCTTGCGGCGCTGAAGGATCAGCTCAACGGCGATTTCAGCAAGGCCGTCGACATCCTGAAAAGCGTCCGGGGCAAGATCATCGCGACCGGCATGGGAAAATCCGGCCTCGTCGCGCGCAAGATCGCGGCGACGCTGTCCTCGACCGGGGCGCCGGCGATCTTCGTCCATCCGGGCGAGGCGAGCCATGGCGATCTCGGCATGATCACCAAAGACGACGGCGTTCTCGCTTTGTCGAAATCGGGCGAAACGCCGGAACTCAGCGATCTCCTCGCTTATGCGCAGCGCTTTTCGGTGCCGATCGTCGCCCTCACCTGCGGCGCGAACTCAACGCTCGCGACGACCGCGACGGCCTGCGTCCTCCTCCCCGAGGCGCGCGAGGCCTGCGGCGAGACGCGCGCGCCGACGACTTCGACGACGATGATGATGGCGCTCGGCGATGCGCTCGCAGTGGCGCTGCTGCGCGACAAGGGATTCACCGCGGACGATTTCCACGGCTTTCACCCGCGCGGCAATCTGGGGGCGGCGCTGCGCCGCGTCAGCGACATGATGCATGCGCAGGACCGGCTGCCGCTCTGCATCGATACGGCGCCGCTCGAAGACGCCGTGCGCACGTTGAACGCCGGCGGTTTCGGCTGCGTCGGCATCGTCAGCCGCGAGGGCCTTCTCGTCGGCATCCTGACGGATGGCGATCTGCGCCGCGCCTTCGGCCGGGCCGAACCGGCCCTGCCCGTCGGCGACATTATGACGAAAACGCCGAAGACGGTTTCACCCGACACGCTCGCCGGCGAGGCGCTCGCCCTTCTCAGCCGGGGCAAGATCACCGCGCTGTTCGTCACCGACGCCGGAAAGCCGGTTGGACTGCTGCATGTCCACGACTGTTTGTCGACCGGGGTGCTTTAGAGCGTATTGTCCGTAGACGGATGGGCTGGCGCTCGGTCTCGCCAGCGCGCCCCCTCAGTCATGCTTTGCATGACAGCTCCCCCGTAAACGGGGGAGCAGGGCGCTCTGTCTTCTGCTCCCCCGTTTACGGGGGAGCTGTCGCGCAGCGACTGAGGGGGCGCACTGGCGCGTTTGCGCGATTCAAATCTGAATTCACCGCCGCCGGGCGCGGCCCAGAAGTCCCTTCGGCACGCTCGCCGCTTCTCTCGCCGCATCGAGATTACGGCTGGCGAGCGCATCCGACGCCGTGAGGTCGAGAATGTCGATCTCGGCTTCCGGCGTCGTTTCGCGCGCGCTGACGCGGATGGGCGCCTTGGCGTCGGCTTTCCCGCGCGCGCTCGCACGCTCGATCTGCGCGGAAAGCTGGCGCGCCTCGACGACGACATCCTGGGCATTGCGAAGGAAGCTTTCCGCCTCGCGTCGCGCCTTGCGGGCGCCGCCGGCGGCGCGGCCAGCCATAATCATCATCGCCAGCGACAGGACGAACAGCGCCGCCGTCCCCGCGAGAATCGCCAATTGCACGCCGAGAACGTCGCGCCCGATGAGGCCGCCCATTCCCAGGGCCTGCATAATGGCTTCAGCGTTCATGCGGCTTCCCTCGCCTAACCTGCCAATTTTCGAAATTTAGGCGCTTCCGGGCATCCGGTCCACCGCCTTGCGCGTAGAAAGCCCCATGAGCGAACCCATCGCCCTCGTCTGGTTCCGCCGCGATCTGCGGACCGCCGACAACCCCGCCTTGTCGGCCGCGATGGCGTCGCGCCGTCCGGTTGCGGGGCTTTATGTGCTGGATGAGACGCGGCGATTCGCAGCCGGCGGCGCGCAGAAATGGTTCCTGCATCATGCGCTGGCGGCGCTCCGGCGGAGGCTGGAAGCGATCGGAGTTCCGCTCCTTTTGCGCGCCGGGCCGGAATTCGAGACGCTGG
Source organism: Alphaproteobacteria bacterium RIFCSPHIGHO2_12_FULL_63_12 (assembly GCA_001767925.1). GTDB lineage: Bacteria > Pseudomonadota > Alphaproteobacteria > Caulobacterales > Parvularculaceae > Amphiplicatus. The sequence continues at coordinate 8,039 of MEMM01000157.1, read as the reverse complement.
AGGCCGTCGTCCGGGACCTTGGCGTCGGCGCGGTTTACTGGAACCGCCGCTACATCACCGAAGACATCGCGACCGACACGGCGGTCAGGGCGCATCTCCATCACGCGGGCGTCACCGCCGCCTCATTCAACGCGTCGCTCCTGCGCGAGCCGTGGGAGGTCCGGACAAAGTCGGGCGGACCCTTCCGCGTCTTCACGCCGTTCTGGAAAGCGTTGAGCGCCATCGGGCCGGACAGGACGGCGGCAATCCCCGCCCCGTCTGTCAGGGCGCCAAATTCCGCGCGCCGTATTATCTCGGACGAGACGGACAGTCTGCGCCTCCTGCCGACATCGCCGAACTGGGCGTCGGCGTTCGGCGATGAATGGACGCCAAACGAGGACGGCGCGCGGCAGGCGCTTGATATTTTTCTGTCCCGGCCTGTCGACGCCTATGACGTCGAACGCGACCGCCCCGGAACGCGCGGCACGTCGCGCCTCTCGCCGCATTTGGCGATCGGAACGATTGGCCCGCATCAGGTCTGGCGCGCGGCGCAAGCAGCGATCGCCGCGCGAACGCCCGCTGAATCCGGCGGCGCGAAATTTCTCGCCGAACTCGCGTGGCGCGAATTCGCCGCTCATCTCCTCTATTACAACCCCTCGATGACGACGGCGCCGCTGCGCGCCGACTTCAATGCTTTCCCGTGGCGCGACGACGCGGCGGCCTTTCGCGCGTGGACGCGCGGCATGACCGGCGTTCCGATCATTGACGCCGGCATGCGCGAATTATGGCGGACCGGATGGATGCACAACCGCATACGGATGATCGCCGCGAGTTTTCTGGTGAAAAACCTTTTGGTCCCCTGGGAAAAAGGCGAGCGCTGGTTCTGGGACACGCTGGTTGACGCGGACGGCGCCAGCAACGCCGCCGGCTGGCAATGGGTCGCCGGTTGCGGCGCGGACGCCGCGCCATATTTTCGCATTTTCAACCCGGTGACGCAGGGCGAGAAATTCGACCCGTCGGGCGCGTATGTTAGAAAATTCGTGCCCGAAATCGCGGGCTTGCCCGACAAGCTCATCCACGCGCCATGGCGCGCGCCCGAACTCGCCGCGTCTCTCGGCTACCCCCCGCCGATCGTCGACCCTGCCCAGTCGGCAAAGCGCGCGCTCGCCGCCTTTGCGGCGATGAAATCCGCCGTCTCTGATCTGGAACTGACCGCCTGAAGCGCTTACATAGGGAAGGACCTCATGGAGTTGATTTCACCCGCAGGGTGCGAAATGACCGCTCCGTCGAATGACAGCCGCGATTATTCCGGATTGCCGGTGTTTTTCCGGATCGCCTGCAACATGGCCGCGCGCCTGCGCTACGGATCGCTGCGGTTCATCCTTCCCGACGGGCGGGACCTCGTTTTCACCGGGGCCGAGGAAACGGACTCGCAAGGAATCATCCTTGTGCGCGATTTCGCTTTCGCGCGGCGATCCGTCCTCGGCGGCGATATCGGTTTCTTTGAAAGCTACGCTGACGGCGAGTGGGACTCGCCAAGCGTCACCGATGTTCTCTACATTTTCGCGCGCAACGCCGATATCGTCAAAGAGGCGTTCTCCAAGACGCCGCTGATCGCGCTGTTCGAGCGCATCCGGCATAATTTTGTCAACAAGAACACCCGCGCCGGGTCGCGCCGGAACATCATGGCGCATTACGATCTCGGCAACGCTTTCTACGAAAAATGGCTCGACCGCACGATGACCTATTCCTCCGCGCGGTTCGGCGATGGCGCGCGCAATCTGGCGGCGGCGCAGACGAACAAATACCGGATGCTCGCGCGATCGATCGATCTGAAACCCGGCGAAAGCGTTCTGGAAATCGGCTCGGGCTGGGGCGGCTTTGCGGAATTCGCCGCCAGGGAAATCGGAGCAAACGTCACAGGGCTGACGATCTCGCCCGCGCAGCTCGATTATGCGCGCCGGCGCATCCAGCGCGAGGGGCTCGGCGAACGCGTCGATTTCAAACTGCTCGATTACCGCGATGCGCAAGGCGCATTCGACAAGGTCGCCTCGATCGAAATGTTCGAGGCGGTCGGCCGGGAATACTGGCCGCAATATTTCGCCAAGGTGCGCGATCTCTTGAAGCCCGGCGGCGCGGCCGGCATCCAGACGATCACCATCGCCGACCGCTTTTTTGAGCGATATTCGCGTTCCACCGACTTCATCAAACGCTATGTCTTTCCGGGCGGCATGCTGCCGTCCGAGGGCGCGCTGAAAACCGAAGTGACGCGGGCCGGCCTTGCCTGGCAGGACGCCGCCGCCTTCGGCAAGGACTACGCGGCGACCCTCGCCGAATGGCGCCGGCGTTTCCTCGGCGCCTGGGACGAGATCGTCGCCCTCGGCTTCGACGACAAATTCAAGAAACTCTGGCAGTTTTATCTCAGCTATTGCGAAGCGGGCTTCAAGGCCGCGACGACCGACGTCCTGCAAATACGTCTCGCGCGGCCGTAAGAATCGCAGGCGCGCTAAAGGCAGGATGAGAATTTCTGGCGGGGATCGCGACATCGCGTCCGCAACGCCAGTCGAAATGCGCCGCGTCTTCGTGCATAGACGGTCCTTCAACCTTGCGAGAGCCAGAGGATCAGATGCGCTTTCATGAATCCGCCCTAGACGCCATCGGCAAGACGCCGCTGATCAAACTGAAGCGCGCGTCGGAGGAAACCGGCTGCCATATTTTCGGCAAGGCGGAATTCCTCAATCCCGGCCAGTCGGTGAAGGACCGCGCGGCGCTCGGCATCATTCGCGACGCCGAAGCGCGCGGCGCGCTGCGACCCGGCGGGCTGATCGTCGAAGGGACCGCCGGCAACACCGGGATCGGAATCGCGCTCGTCGGCGCCATTCTCGGCTACAAGGTGAAGATCGTCATGCCGCGGACGCAGACGCAGGAAAAGAAAGACGCGGTGCGTCTCCTCGGCGCCGACCTCGTCGAGGTCGATGCGGTTCCGTACGACAATCCGAACAATTACATCCACTTTTCGCGCCGCCTCGCGGAGGACATGGCGAAGACCGAACCCAATGGCGCGGTCTGGGCCAACCAGTTCGACAACAACGCCAACCGGCGAACGCATTATGAAACGACCGGCCCGGAAATCTTTGCGCAGACCGACGGCGCGATCGACGGCTTCACCTGCGCGGTCGGATCGGGCGGCACCCTCGCCGGCGTCACCATGGCGCTCAAAGAGCGCAACAGAGACGTCAAATGCGTTCTCTCCGACCCTTATGGCGCAAAGCTCTACAGCTGGGTGAAGACCGGAAGGCTGGAATCGGAAGGCTCCTCGATCACCGAAGGCATCGGACAGGGACGGATCACCGCCAATCTTGAAGGGCTCTCCTTCGACGACGCCTATCGAATCGCCGACGACGAGGCGCTCAGCGTCATTTTCCGCCTCGTGCAGGAGGAAGGCCTCTGCCTTGGCGGTTCATCGGGGATCAATATCGCGGGCGCGATCCGCCTCGCGCGGGATCTGGGGCCGGGCGCGACGATCGTCACAATTCTCTGCGACTACGGAAACCGCTATGCCTCGAAACTCTACAATCCGGAGTTTCTGAAATCGAAGGGACTCCCCCCACCGCCCTGGATGGCATGACCGACACGAGCGACAGCTTCCCCTACCCGCTGGTGACCGCGCAATGGCTCGCCAGCGAACTCGGCGCCGATGATCTGAAAATCATCGACGCCTCCTGGCGCATGCCGGGTAATCCGCCCGCGATTGGCGACCACCGGCAGCGACGCATTCCTGGCGCGGTCTTTTTCGATCTCGATGCGATCGCGGACAAATCCTCCGGCCTGCCGCACATGCTGGCGTCGGCGGAGGCCTTCTCCGCCAGCATCGGCGCGCTCGGCATCAGTGAAAAAGATCGCGTCGTCGTCTATGACGACGCCGGCATTTTCTCCTCGGCGCGCGTCTGGTGGAATTTCCGCGTCATGGGTCATGACAAGGTGTCGGTGCTCGACGGCGGCCTTCCCTTATGGCTGCGCGAAGGCCGCGCGGTAGAAGACGGCGAAGCAAAGCCGGCGCCGGCGCGCTACCGGGTGAACGCGACGCGGTCGCTGGCGCGAAGCGCGGCGGACGTTCGCTCCATGCTGAAGGAGAAATCCGGCGTGGTGCTCGATGCGCGCCCCGCCGCGCGGTTTACTGGCGAGACCAAAGAGCCGCGCGCCGGCATGCGCAGCGGGCATATGCCGGGGGCGGTCAGCCTTCCCTTTGCACTGTTGATGCAGGAGACGGGCGAGCTCAAAAGCTTGCAGGATCTCGCGACCTTGTTCCGCGCGCGCGGCGTGCACGGCGAGACGCAAGTCATCGCCTCCTGCGGCTCGGGCGTCACCGCCGCCGTCATCGCCCTCGCGCTTGAACGCCTTGGCCATTGCGCCCACGCCGTTTATGACGGGTCATGGACGGAATGGGGCGATCAGGCGAACGACCCGGCGCTCTTTCCCGTCATTGCGGGATAACATCCGAATGGGCCGTAAGGTCGACGTCACCATCACCTATCTGCGTCAGACCGTGCGCCCGGCCTATGCGCCGCCGCCGCGACCGGGTCGCCAGCTGTCGATCCTGCGCGCGCACAAGCCGCCCGTTCATTTCTACCGCTATCTCTATGATCTCATCGGCGGTCCCTGGCACTGGGTGAGCCGCAAACGCCTTGCCGACGATGAGCTTGCCGCGATCATCCAGAGCGACGCGGTCCATCTTTACGTTCTCTACGTTGAGGGCGTTCCCGCCGGCATGGCCGAGATCGACGCCGAGGAAACGCCGATCGTTCACATCCGCTTCTTCGGGCTGGCGCCGGAGGTTATCGGCACGGGACTGTCTCGGTTTTTCCTGTCGAACGCCGTCGATCTCGCCTGGTCCCTCAATCCGAACGAGGTGAGGATCGAGACTTGCACGCTCGACCATCCCGCGGCGCTCGCCCTCTACCAGAAGTTCGGCTTCACCGTCTTCGACCAGCGTCCCGGAAGGGTGACGCTGTCCGACGAGAAAGACAGCGCCGCCAGATGAAAGACAAAACAAAACTCGTCGCCGCCGGCAGGCCGCGAAGGAAACCGTTCCATCCGGTCAACCCGCCGGTCGAGCGCGTCTCGACTTATCTCTTTCCGACCTATGACGACTATATCGAGGGCGGCCGCAACATCGTCTACGGACGGCTCGGCGGTCCGACGCATCGCGCGCTCGAAGAAACGATCACGGCGCTTGAAGGCGGTGTCGAAACGCGCCTCGCGCCGTCGGGACTGCAAGCGGTCAACGCGGCGCTGCTCGCTTTCGTCAAGGCGGGCGACCGCGTTCTCGTCACGGACTCGGCCTATGATCCGACGCGCAAATTCTGCGACCGGTTTCTGGCGCGCTTTGGCGTCGAGACGGTCTATTACGACCCGGCGGCCGGCACCGGCGTCGCCGATCTGATCACCACGAACACCAAAATCGTTTTCGCAGAATCGCCGGGCTCGCTGACCTTCGACGTTCAGGATATTCCGGCGCTAGCCAAGGCCGCGCACGCGAAAGGAGCCAAACTCCTTGTCGACAACACATGGTCCGGCGGCGTGTTTTTGAAACCTTTGGCGCTCGGCGCCGATGTCGTCATCCACGCCGGCACCAAATATTTCAGCGGCCATTCCGATTGCCTGATCGGCTCGATCACCAGCCGCGACGAAGAGACCGCAAAAGCGATCTTCCAGTCGCTGCTTCAGATCGGCGCCAATGTCTCGGCCGATGACGCCTATCTCACCTTGCGCGGGATGCGCACCCTCGCCGTCCGGATGGAGGCGCATCAGCAAAATGGCGTCGCGCTGGCGAAATGGCTGGCTAAACGGCCGGAGGTGAAGCGCGTCTTGCACCCTGGCCTCAAAAACTTTGCCGGTCACACGATCTGGAAGCGGGATTTCGCCGGCGCTTCAGGGCTTTTCGGCGTTATCCTCAATCCGGTCGGCAAGCCGGCGCTGAAAGCGTTTTTCAATGCGCTGAAACTGTTCGGCATGGGCTTTTCCTGGGGCGGCTTTGAGAGCCTGTGCATCCATGTCCATCCCGAGAACAACCGGACGGCGACAAAATGGACCGATGAAGGGCCCGTCCTGCGCCTCCATGCGGGGCTTGAGGATATTGACGATCTGACCGCGGACCTTGATCGTGGCTTCGCGGCGATGGGCGCCGTAAGGGGGTAGGCATGCGCGGAATTTTTGGATTGGCGATTGCGACGTTCGCGCTCGCCGGTTGCCAGACGCTCTCTTTCGGCGGCGAAGGAACCAGGACGACGTTGACCACCGTGACGACGACGCCTGCCGGCGCGCGCGTCACCGTCGAAGGGTTTGGCGAATGCGAGACGCCGTGCACGATTGAAATCGACAAGCCGCGCAACATCACCATCGCCAAGGCCGGATTCGACACGCAAAAATTCGTGCTGCTGCCGGGACGCAAGAAGCTCGATGTCGTCCTGAAACTCTCGGCGCCGACGACCGGCGTCGACTCCGGAGAATTGCCGGAACTTTGAGGCGGCGCGCCGCTTTAAATCCTGCGATGCGTGATGTAGGTTGACCGGGCGGTCGACCACTGATGGGCATGAAGGAAGCATCATGCCCGATACAGGACTTCAGGCTTTTGAAATGGATCTCAAGATCGCGCTGACGCTGATCAACCAGCGACGCACGTGGATTTTTCGCGAGCTGACGGATAAGAACCGTGAAAAATCCGCCGCCGCGCGATCCGCGCTCATCGCCGAGGTGATGGCTGTCGCGGCGCGCTATGACATCCACGTCATCGAACGCGAAATCTGTTGGCCGACGACGCCCTGACTTTCCCGCCGCGAAATGGCGACTCCGGCAGGACTTGAACCTGCGACCACCCGCTTAGAAGGCGGGTGCTCTATCCAGCTGAGCTACGGAGTCGCAACCACGCTAATGCGTCCAGGGTTTGCGGCGGCGAAACGAAAAATTGTCGGAATAGGCTTTGGCGACCGGCGTCGAACGGTGCGGCTCCATCACCTGAAACGGGATGTTCTTGGCTTCGGCGTAAGAGATCGCCGACTGCTTGGTGTCGAAGGACAACCGCACCTGACCCGCCGTGGTGTCGTCGCTGCTGGTCCAACCCATCAGGGGGTCGACGCGCCGCGCGGCTTCGGCCTCGAATTCGAGAACCCAATGACCGGTCTTCGCCTTGCCGGACTGCATCGCCGTTTTCGCCGGCTGGTAGATCTTCGCGAACATGTCGTCTCCATCAAACCGGCCGCAGTCGCCCGGCTCGCCGGGCCCGAACCCGGAGAGCAAAGGTGGTCGGAGCGGCAGGATTCGAACCTGCGGCCCTCTGGTCCCAAACCAGATGCGCTACCAGACTGCGCCACGCTCCGTTCACGGCCACGGTTGAGCCTATTGGCCAAAGCTGAGCGGGCTGTAAAGGTCGGCGGCTTTATTTGCCGTCAAATAAGGGGTGATGGACGGTATCGCCCGCCGTCACGCCGAGCGCCGCAAGCCGTCCGCCTGCGACTTCGAGGACGGCGGCGACCGGCGCGCCCGAGCTGATCGAGGCGAGCGACCGGGGCGTCGTCATGGCCTCGATCCGGACGATCCGCCCGTCCTTCGCGATAAACGCCATGTCGAGCGGGATGAGCGTGTTTTTCATCCACATCGACTGGACGCGATTTTCATCGCTGAAGTCGAACAGCATGCCGCCGTTTTCCGGCAGCTTCGTCCGGTACATCAGGCCGATCCGGCGTTCTTCATCGGTGTCGGCGATTTCGACCATGAACGGCGCATCGCCGCTCGCCGTCGAGATGACCAACTTTTCTGTAGCGGCGCCGGCGCCGGGCGCGGCGCCCCCAGGCGCGCAGGAGGCGGCGGACGCGAAGACGGCGAACAGGCCAAACAGGAAAAACCGCGAAAGCAACATCGGCAAAGCCTTTGGGCGCTTCTGGCGCCGCGACGAGTTCAATTTTCCGGATCGGGACGGATTTCGATCGCGAGCAGGCCCTTCGAGCCGTTGGCGAAAGAGACTTGCACGCGCTGCCCCTGGATCACTTCGCCCATGCCGCATT
>MEMM01000156.1:2298-5238 GCA_001767925.1 Alphaproteobacteria bacterium RIFCSPHIGHO2_12_FULL_63_12 | reverse complement strand
GGGATTTTGTTTTTTCTCGCTCATGCCGGAACGCTAGCTTCTGTAGCGGCTTCAGGAGCAAGGGGAGATTCTCATGACCGAATTCACGATCGGGCGACTGAGCGCATTTGCCGGCGCGAATAATGAAACGGTGCGCTTTTACGAAAAGATCGGCCTGATGGCGTCGCCGGCCCGGACCGCGGGCGGCCGCCGCGTCTATGACGGCTCGGCGGCGCGGCGCCTCCGCTTCATCCGGCGGGCGCGCGGCCTCGGCTTTTCGATCGACGATATTCGCTCGCTGCTCGGCCTTGGGGGCGCAGCCGCAACCTGTGAGGCCGTTCACGAAAGAGCGCGCCGTCACCGCGACGACATACGCGCGAAGATCAATGACCTGAAACGGCTCGACCGGCGACTTACGGCGATCATCGACAATTGCCGTCGTACGCCGACCCCTGATTGCGCGCTCATCGAGACGCTGACGCGCGATTGACGGCGGCGGCGGGGGACCGCCGTGCGCCGGCCGCTGCGACGTTGCGTAGGCTGACGAACAGACCCAGTCTCAGGCCTCCAGACGGGCCAAGGGGGCTTGAGGAGGAATCCATGAAGAAAATTGTCGCCGAATTTATCGGCACATTTGCGTTGGTCTTTTTTGGCTGCGGCGCTGCGGTTTTGGCAGGCGCCGGAACCGTCGGGCTCGATGCGGTCGGACAATTGGGCGTCGCTCTCGCCTTCGGTCTCGCCATTGTCGCGATGGCCTATGGCATCGGGCCGATTTCCGGCTGTCACGTAAATCCCGCCGTCTCCTTCGGAGTCTTCGTGGCCGGAAGAATGAGCGCCAGCGAGATGCTCGGCTACTGGATCGCGCAATTCGCCGGCGCGCTCGCGGGCGCGGCCGTGCTTTTTGTGATCGCCAGCGGCCATCCCGCCTATGCGATCGACGTCAACGGCCTTGGGGCCAATGGTTGGGGCGCTGGCTATCTCGGCGAATATTCGACCGCCGCCGCATTCATTTTCGAAGTCGTCGCGACCTTCCTGTTCCTCGTCGTCATCCTCGGCGCGACCCACGCCAAGGCTCCGGCGGCGATGGCGGGCCTCGCGATCGGACTGACGCTTACCGCCATCCACATTGTCGGCATCCAGATCACCGGCGTTTCGGTGAATCCGGCCCGCAGCTTTGGCCCGGCGGTCTTCGTCGGGGCCGCCGCGCTCTCCAAGCTCTGGCTCTTTTTCATCGCGCCCCTGATCGGCGCGGCGCTCGCCGGCGCGCTCCATCGCGTGAAGCTGCTTGAGGCGGACTAGGCGGCGGGCGGGCAGGCGCGCACGCTTTATCTCGCCCTCGCCTCGTCTCGCCGATAATCAGGGCCGGGCTCATCCAAAACGCCCCCTTCGCGCATCTAAGGGATGAAAAAGCGCGGGGGGGGCGATCCTGTCCGCGCGCCAAAAAGGAAAAACAGCCATGGAAGATATTCTTGTTCCCCTCTTCGTCTTTTCAGCGCTGGCGATCATCATGGTCGCGGCGTTCTTCTTTTCGTACCGCAAGCGGCGCATCGTTTATGACGCGATCAAGGTCGCGATCGAAAAGACCGGCGCAGTCGACGCCGCCCTGGTCGAGGCGATCATCCGCGATAAGGTCGGCCCCAACGCCGATTTGAGAAAAGGCATCATCCTGATCGCCACGGCGGCGGCGTTCGTGACGCTCGGCTATGCGATTCCGGACGAAGAGGCGCTGAGCCCGATGATGGGTATTGCGGCCTTCCCGGGCTTCATCGGCCTTGCCTATGTCGCGTTCCACTTCTTTGCGCCGCGCGAGCCGGTGGTTTAAGAACACCGTGCGAGCGCTGGGTTTGCGATGGAGCTAAGCGACATCGATCTTGTCACCCTGGCGAAGGCGGCGCGCGGCAGCGCCGCCTTTGACACGCTGGTGCGCCGCCATCAGGCGCCGTTGCGGGCGTTCCTGATCCGCCTCACCGGCGATGCGGGCGCCGCCGACGATCTCGCGCAGGAAGCGCTCATCAAGGCCTATCGCGGGATCGACGGCTTTCGCGGCGGATCGTCATTTCGCAGCTGGCTGTTTTCAATCGCCATGCGCGAAGCGATGATGGCGCGACGAAAATCCCGCGCGCGCAGCGAACTTGCCGCAGCGTCGGATGACCAGGTCGCGGACGCCGCCTCGCCGGATTTCTCGATCGATTTGCAGCGGGCGCTGGCCAGTCTCAGCGACGACGAACGCGCGGCCGCGCTGTTGTGCGATGCCGCCGGATTTTCGCATGCGGAAGCGGCGGGCGCGATGGCCGCGCCGCTCGGCACGGTGAAAACGCTGGTCGCGCGGGCGCGGGAAAAACTGCGGGCCGCAATGATGAATGAAAATAGCGACGATGAAGCGGCGGCCGGCGCGGCCTGAAAATGAGGAGACTGCAATGAATATCTCATCCATTTTGTCGAAAGATTTCGCCGCGCTGGTCGAAAGGCTCGATGCGGACGGTTTCGCCGGGCGTGTCCTTTCGCGTCTCCGGCGCGTCGAACGCCGGCGCCTGATCGTCGTCGGCGGCGCGGGCGCGTTGGGCGCCGCGGCGGCGGCCGCGCAGTTTCAGCCGCTGATCCGCGCCTTTAGCGAAGCGGCGCCGTCGCTCAATGATGTTGCGGTCGGCGCCGGCGCGGCGACACTGGATCTCGGATATGCGCCGATGGTGATGGCGACCTTGCTGCTGGCGCTGGCCGTTGGCGCAACTGCGCTGATCGCGCCCGGTTCCCGCTAGGTCGCGGCGCTCTCGCGATAGAGCCGGCCCCAGAGACCGGCGCTGACGCCATAGGTGAAGGCGGTCCACAGCACAGTGAAAATGACGCCGATCGCCGCCCACAAGGCGCCGAACAAGGGATAGACCCACGCGCCGCCCTCGCCGCCGCTGATCAGGCGCATATAGCTTTCGACCGCCGCCGCGAGATAGCCGACGACCGCAAAGG
>MEMM01000156.1:0-2222 GCA_001767925.1 Alphaproteobacteria bacterium RIFCSPHIGHO2_12_FULL_63_12 | reverse complement strand
CCACACCAGCAGGATTTCCGCGCCAAACAGGATAACGCCGAGCAGGACGAAGGCGAGCGCCAGGCGCAGCACGTCATAGCGCCGCGTCACGCGGAACGCGCCCTTGAAACTCATCGACCGGCGGCAGACCGCGACCCCTGCATAAGGATAAAGCCGCAGGCTGAAAAACCCGGCAAGCGCCAGCGCGACCGAAACAAAAGCGGCCATCGCGAGCCCGTCCATCGACAAGGCGCCGGCGAGGGCCTGCCCGCCCGCCGCGGCGGCCGCGCCGTTGAACAGGCGCATGATCGTCACATAGGCATACAAACAGATTGCGACGAATGCGATGACGCCGGCGACCACGCCGAGCGTGCGCCCGAGCAACCCGATCCCCGCCGTGCGATCTTCGCGGCGCGGCCGGACATGCAAGATCAGCAGAGCGATCAGGATCGCCGCGCCCGCGGCCGCCGCCGCGCCCCACACCTGATACTGGTGAAGCCAGCGCACGCCGAAGGCGTCGGCGCCGGCGACCACGTCGATCGTGTGCAGGCTTTCCGCGTCGGGAAAGCTCGCATAGGGAACCGTCATCGCCTGCGAGATGAAGCCGATGACCGAAAAGGTCGCGATGCTGATCGGCGCGTAGACGACGAGAAGAAAAATCAGAAAACTCAGAATGCCGGCCATCAGGAAGCGAAGCTGATCGAGCCCGAAAGGGAGCCGCAGCAGGCCCGGCGCCGGCCGCTCGCCAAGCCCGGCGAACCGCACCAGCGGCGCCATGAACGAGGCGACGAGGATCGCATTGACGACCCCCGACGCGAGATAGATCGTCCATATTTCTTTCGACATCGACGCGAGGCCGCTCTGCGCCGCGCGCGCCGCGATCTGCGTCGCCTGGCCCCAGCTCACGCCGGCGGCGGCGACGTCGGTGAAGGTGATGACGCGGCCATTGGCGATCGAGAGATAACCAAAGGTCGCCGCCATGTTGAAAATCAGCAGCAGCGTGAGCGGCAACGCCGCGACGCGCATCACGGTCTCGAACCGGCGGGTTGAAAATTGCAACGCGTCGCCGACGACTGAAAACGGCCGTACCGCCATTCGCCACCCCTCTCCGCCGACGATACCCGCCAGCGCCCCGGCCGCCATGTTATCCGATAACACAAGCGCCGCAAGGGCGGCGCATAGGCGCACACGCGGGAGGGGAAAAGCGGCCAATTCCGACGCCGGCGTCAGTATGGGCGCCCGCGTTGACGCGGCCGCCCCCCAAAAAAATAAGGGGCCGCGCGGGTGGACGCGGCCCCTTTACGCTACGCAACACAACTAAGGTTCAGGCTACTTAACCGCGAAGCCCTCGATCACGATGATGTCGTCGGTGTCGCCGAGCTGGTCCGGCGCCGAGTGCTGGACGGAGACGATCGCGTATTTTCCGTCTGCGGAGAATTCAAAGCCGGTCGGTTCCGCCGAGCGGTCGCGCACCGAGAGAACCCGCATGCATCCGTCCGACTTGATGTCGCGGTCCGCGCCGTCCGGCAGGCAGCCCCAAACGTCGCCATTCGCATTGTCCTCGATGACGTAGACATTGCCCGTGACCGGCTGGAACGCCAGATTGTCCGGCGCGTTGAGCTGAAGATCGCCCTCGATGAAGCGGTTGACGACGACGGTATTCTGGCTCGCCGACGCGGTGAGCGGCTGGGAATCAACGCCGCACATCACCTCGCCGTAATTCTTCGCGGACGAACTGCCGGTGTTGGTCCAGCAAAAACGCACGCCCGCGCCCGCATAGACCGGGTCGGCGTGCAGGTCTTCCGGGCGGTAATATCCGGTGGCGCCGAGGCGATCGGCGTCAGCGCGCGCGAAAGCGGCCGAGACCGCAACCCACGCGCCATTGCCAACCTCGCAGCCCTGACCATATTGCGCGCCAGACGTGCAGGAAACGCGCATCGCGTAATTGGTTCCCGCAACGAAAGGCGATTGCGCCAGCGCCGAAATCGGGCCGGCCGAGAGGCGCGGCGTCGACGGCACAAATTTGAACAGCGCGCCGCCGTCCGTGTCGGGCGCGCCCGATCCGGGGCGCAATTCGTCGCCGAAAATGACGACGCCGTTATCGAGCGTCGCAAGGCCTTCCCAGGCGAGCGTCGCCAGCTGCGGGCGCTTCGCCATGCGGTTCGTTCCATCGGCGCCGGTCTGATCAACGATCGTCGCCGAGGCGCCAGCCGCGCCGCGATTGAGAACGAAAAACTTGTCGC
>MEMM01000155.1:17102-22774 GCA_001767925.1 Alphaproteobacteria bacterium RIFCSPHIGHO2_12_FULL_63_12 | reverse complement strand
CGTCATCCCAGCGCCCTCAGCGACATTCGTGATGCTTCTTCAGGGCGTCTTTGCAGCGGCTGCCCTGATCTTTCTTTCGGCGACTATCGGCGTTGCAACGCGCAACCAGCTGCTCGGCGGATTGCTGTTCGCGGGCGCCCTTTCAATGGTCGGCATCGGCGTCATCAACGCGGTTCTCGCCGGCGAGGCCGCCGGCCTGTTGCGCGTCGGCCTTGCGGCGGTCGCGGCGATCGCAATCGGATTATCGTTTTACGCCGGCGCGCGCGGCGACATCGCGGCGCGCGTCATCTTGCCGGGCGCGGCGCTCGCGGCAGCGGCGCCCTTACTCTTCGGACTTGGCGGCGGCGGCATCACCGCCCTCGCGCCGCAGGCGATTTTCGCCATCGGCATTCTGGTCGCCAGCCTCGTCGCCGTCGCCGATTTTCAAGGCGCCGCCGCCGCGCCGCGCTTTTCGCCGGACGCCGTCGCGCAGTTCAGCGCGGCCGCCGACCGTATGCCGGACCACCGCGCGGAATATGCGCGGGAAAAGGCGCTTCGCGTATCTGAAAACCAGCTGGCGCAGGTGCTCGACTATTCAGGGATTGCGGTTCTGGACTGGAGCCGCAACGGCGCGCACCAGACGGAAAGTTTCGCCGCGCAGATGGGCGCCGACAATAGCGGCGCCTTCACCCCCGAGACGTTGCGCGAGTTCATTCACGCCGACGATCGGGTGCGGTTCGACGAGAAAGTCTTCGGCGCCGACGCGGGAGACGGCGGCTATGACGAGACGCTGAAGCTGCATAACGGCAAGCGCATCCGGATGCGCGGCGCACGCGCCGTGGACGCGAGCGGCGCGCTTGAGCGCATCGTCGTCTTCCTTGATGACGTCGCTGCGGGCGCGCCGGCGTCGGCCCAGAAAAACGATGCGCTGAAAATGGCGGCGGCCTCGTTGACCGGCGCGGCGGCGACGGTCGCGAAAGCGGCGGCTAATGACGCCGTCCCGCAAAAGAGTGAGACGAAAGTTCTTGTCACGGCGCCCGTTGAAAAGGCGGCGCAGTCCGTCGTCGATGCGATCGACCGCGGCGAACTTGTCGCGGCGTTCCAGCCGATCGTCTGCTTCGATACCGGCAAGGTTTGCGGCGCCGAAGCGCTGCTCCGCTGGCCGCAGGGCGAGGGCAAAAACGGCAAAACCCTGACGACGGAAGAAATCGTCCGCCAAGCTCAAGGGGCCGGCAAGGGAAGCAAACTCTCCGCGATCATGATGAAGGCGACCGCGGACCATCTCGCGGAAAAAGTCGCCGCCGGCGAAAAGGACTTTTTCGGCGCGTTCAACGTCTCGCTCTCCCAGGTGCGCGAACCCGGGTTCGTCGAGGAGGTGAAGGCCGCGATCGCTGAGCGGAAATTGCCCAAGGGCGCGCTGGTCCTTGAACTGACGGAAGGCGAACAGCTCGGCGATACGCCGAAGATCAACGAGACCTTCAAGAAGCTCCGCGCCGCCGGCGCCTCGCTGGCCTATGACGATTTCGGCGCCGGGTTCTCGTCGCTGAGCAATCTCCACAAATACGATTTCGACTATCTGAAAATCGACAAATCCTTCATCGACGATATCGTCGCCAATGGCGGCAAGAAGAAAATCGTCGGCGCGCTGGCCCGGCTCGGCCGCGATTTCGGCATGACCGTGATCGCGGAAGGGATTGAGTCGGCGGACGCCGCCGAGACCGCCAAGGCGATCGGCTGCCGGATGGGGCAGGGCTATCACCTCGGTCAGCCGGAAGTGCGCGCCGACGCCAAACTGGAAGAGGCGCCGACCGTCTCCCTTCCGGGCGAAGCGGAAGCCTCTGTCCCGGCGCCGGAGGCGGATGTCCTCCTGCTCGACAAGAGCCTTGAGGCGGATGCCGCCGCTCCCGCGCCCGGCAAACATCGCCGCCGGCTGTTTTCAAGCCGCTTTCGCTAATTCAGCGGCGCGTCGCCGGGCCTTGCATTCGACCATTCCGGCGACAGCATTGCGCCGGTGACGCCGAGACTTTTCAGCGCTGCGCTCCAGGTCTCGCGCTTGTCGGGGCCGAAGATGAGGCCGTCGCTCGCCTCGGAATGACACCACGCGTTGACCGCGATTTCGCTTTCGAGCTGGCCCGCGCCCCAACCGGCGTGTCCGATCGCCAACATGTATTTTCCGGGCGGTTTGCGAACGCGGCGCCGTCCGCCGATGTCGACCAGTATATCCTTCGACGCAGTGACGCCGAAACGGTCGTTGATCGTCAGCGTTTGCGGCGACTGATAATCGAGCGTGTGAATGACGAGACCGCGGTCGGTCTGCACGGGTCCGCCATAAAAAACCTGGTCGCCGCCGGCGCCTTCGCGCGGATCGATCGACAGCTGTTCGAGGAGATCGCCCAGTTCGACATCGGCGAGCGGCTTGTTGATGACGACGCCCATCGCGTGATTTGCGTCATGCGACACCATCAGCAGCACCGATTTCTCAAACCGCGGATCGGTCATATTCGGCATGGCGATCAGCAGCTTGCCGGTGAGGAAATCGCGGCCGCCGGCCGGAGCGCCTTCAGCGGCGCCGTCCTTCTGAGTGCGTCGAGTCGCCATATCGTGAGGTTAGGAGCCGAATCTTCCGATGACAAGCAGCGGTGAGAGTATGGCGCTGAGGGTGTCAGCGCGCTAAAGGGTCCGCGTCGAACCTGTTCACCCCCTTGCGAGGAGAATTCATATGACGATCAAAGTCGGCGACAAGATCCCCAATGTCGATGTCATGCTCGGAACGGCCGACGGCCCCCAGAAGACCAACACGTCCGATCTTCTCGGCAAGGGCAAGGTGGCGCTGTTTTCGGTGCCGGGCGCCTTCACCCCGACCTGTTCGGCGCGCCATCTGCCGGGGTTTGTCGACAAATTCGACGACCTCAAGGGGAAAGGCGTCGATCGTATCGTCTGCATGGCGGTCAATGATGCGTTTGTCATGAAAGCCTGGGGGCAGGCGCAAAACGCGCTCGGAAAGGTTGAGATGATGGCAGACGGCAATGGCGAGTTCTCGCGCGCGCTCGGCCTCTCCTTCGATGGCAAGGGATTCGGCATGGGCGAGCGCTCGCAGCGCTTCGCGGCGATCCTGCAGGACGGCGTCGTCAAGCAATTGTTCATCGAAGCGCCCGGCGCCTTCGAAGTGTCGAGCGCCGATTACATGCTGTCGAAACTCTGATTTTCCTCAGGCGGCGATTGAGGCGAGGCCGGCGCGCGCCAGCGCGTCGGCCCGTTCGTTTTCCGGGTGGCCGTTGTGGCCCTTCACCCAGCGCCAATCGACGCTCCGCCCGACGATCGCTTCGTCGAGCGTCACCCACAGATCCTGATTCTTGACCGGCTTGCGGTCGGCGGTGCGCCAGCCATTGCGCTTCCAGCCCTTGATCCAGGCGGTGATCCCGTTCTTCACATATTGACTGTCCGTGTAGAGACGGAGAGGCCCGCTCGTCGCGCGCAGCGCTTCGATCGCCGCCGTCAGCTCCATGCGATTATTGGTGGTCGCGGAATCGCCGCCATAAATTTCAGTGCGGGCCTCGCCGTCGATGATGAGAACGCCCCAGCCGCCGGGGCCCGGATTGCCGGCGCAGGCGCCGTCGGTGAATGCTTCAATCATGATTTTCGCCAATAATGCTTCTGACGGCTGGCGCGATCCATAGCAGTCTCGCCGCCGCCGTCAACCGCAGCGCGTGCCTTCAGCTCGCCATCGGCAGGGGCTGTTTAAAAACAGTTTCCTCGCGCGCATGTTCGACGGTCTCAATCCGGATCGCGGTGCGCTCGGCGAGCCGCATCAAAAGCGCTTCAACGAGATCTTCCGGCACCGACGCGCCCGATGTGACGCCGATAATTTTGGCGCCGTCGAAGATGGAAAGATCGAAATTTGACGGGTCGTCGACCAGCAGCGCTGCGCCCGCGCCGGCGGCGTGCGCGGTCTCAACGAGGCGCAGCGAATTGGAGGATTGCGGCGAGCCGACGACGAAGACGACATCGGCGCCGGGCGCGATCAGCTTCACGGCCTCCTGCCGGTTTTGCGTCGCGTAGCAAATGTCGGAGCGGCGTGGCCCCTCGATCGCCGGGAACCGGCGCTTTAGCGCGGCGATGATTGCGGCCGCGTCGTCGACCGACAAAGTCGTCTGGGTCGCGTAAGCGAGAAGAGCCGCGGGCGGCGCGATCGTTTCCGCGTCGGCGACGGTCTCGATCAGCGTCACCGTTCCGACGGCGGCCTGACCGATGATGCCGATTGTCTCGGGATGACCGCGATGGCCGATCAGGACGACGTGTCGTCCTTGCGCGACATGGCGGCGGACTTCGTTATGAACTTTCAGGACGAGGGGACAGGTTGCATCGATCGCCATCAGCGCGCGCGCATTTGCGTCATCATAGGCCGCCCGAGGCGCCCCATGGGCGGAGAAGATAACCGGCCGTCCGGGTGCGACGCTAGCGAGGTCTTCAATGAAAACCGCGCCCATGGCTTTCAGACGGTTGACGACATGAGCGTTGTGAACGATTTCATGGCGGACAAACACCGGCGGGCCGAAGGCGGCGAGCGCCTCCTCAACGGTGCGGACCGCCCTTTCGACCCCGGCGCAGAACCCGCGCGGCGCGGCGAGCCTCACGAGGACCGCTGACGGCGCCTTCGCCTCTCTTGCCGAACCCATCAAAACCGACACAGCAATACCCCCGGCGCCGTATTCCCTGACCGTTGCGCGGCGCAGCGCGAGCGGCTACGAGGTTTGACCATCCGATAAGGGCGGGGGCAGGGCCGAAACCCGGCGCTCGCCGGTCAACTTTGCGTCTGGATATAAGGGTTCTCTTTGATGAACAAAGCGTTAGCCTTTGCGCTTTTGGCCGCACTCCCGCTCAGCGCCTGCGGCTCCACCAAGGAGGCGAGGCTCGCCAATCCGGCGCCGTGTCCCAATGTCGTGGTGCTCTCCGACGCCGCGCGCCTGATCGATTTCAGCGGCGAGCCGAGCGTTGAAAATGTTGCCTGGTCGGCGGAGATCCAGGACGTCTCGCTTGCCTGCCGATATGTCGCGGCCAAACCGATCGACGTTTCGATGAAAATTAGCATCGCCTTCGGCAAGGGGCCGAAGGCCGACGCGCGCGAACATGACTACGCCTATTGGGTCGCGGTGACGCGCACCAACCGTGAAGTGATCGAAAAGAAAGAATATCTGGTTCCGGTCAAATTCGATGACGGTGAGTCGGTCGAGCGGGTCGAGCACGAGATTGAAAAGATCCTGATCCCGCGCAAGGACGAAGAAACCTCCGGCACCAATTTCGAAGTCGTCGTGGGCCTCGTGGTGACGCCGGCGCAGGCGATCTATAACCGCTCCGGCAAGAGCCTTAAATTCCCAGAGCTTTGATGCTGCTGACGCAAGAGCTTTCATCGCTCGCCGGCGAAGCCTTCGCCGCCGAGGGGTTCGATCTGGCATTGGGCGCTGTCCGCGTTTCGGATCGCCCGGATCTGGCGCAGTTCCAGTGCAACGGCGCGCTTGCCGCAGCGAAAGCGGCGGGGCTCAACCCGAGAGCGGTCGGCGAGAAAATCGCTGCCAGACTGAAATCAAATCCGCTTTTTTCCGACGTCAGTCTCGCAGGCCCCGGATTTATCAATCTGACGCTCACGGATGCGGCGCTGAACGAGCGCCTTATGCGGTTAACATCGGATGCGCGGC
>MEMM01000155.1:1492-17093 GCA_001767925.1 Alphaproteobacteria bacterium RIFCSPHIGHO2_12_FULL_63_12 | reverse complement strand
GGCTGGCGCCGGTCGACGAGACGATCGTTCTTGATTACGGCGGACCCAATGTCGCCAAGCCGCTGCATGTCGGCCATCTGCGATCGGCGATCATCGGTCAGTGTCTTAAGAATCTTCTCGGGTTCGCCGGCTTCCGGGTGATCGGCGACATCCATCTTGGCGATTGGGGCCTGCCGATGGGCCAGCTGATCACCCAAATCGAATTGGAGCAGGGAAACCTTCCCTATTTCGACGCGTCATTTGAAGGTCCGTATCCGGCGCAATCGCCGGTTACGATCGACGATCTGGAGCGGCTCTATCCAAAGGCGTCCGCCGAATGCAAAGCGGATCCTGAGCGCGCGAGGAAAGCCCGCGAGGCGACCGCGGAGCTGCAGGCCGGCCGTCCCGGCTATCGCGCGCTGTGGCGGCACTTCATTGATATTTCGCGCGCCGCGATCGAACGCGAATATGCCGATCTCGGCGTCGCCTTCGATCTCTGGAAGGGCGAGGCGGATGTCGATCCGCTGATCGCGCCGATGGTCGAGGGCCTGCGCAAGGCGGGCGTTGCGGTTGACGATAACGGCGCCGTGGTCATTCACGTGGCGCGCGCCGACGACAAGAAGGAATATCCGCCGCTCATCCTCTACAAATCCGACGGCGGCGTCATGTACGGCACCACCGATCTTGCAACGATCGTCGACCGCCGCGACAGCATTCACCCTGACCGGATCTTGTATGTCGTCGATGGCCGCCAGCGCGACCATTTCGAGCAGGTGTTTCGCGCCTCGGAAATCGCCGGCATCTATCCGAAAGACCGCCTCGAACATCTCTGGTTCGGCACGATGAACGGCAAGGACGGCAAACCGTTCAAGACGCGCGCCGGCGGCGTTCTGAAATTGCGCGACCTTATCGACATGGTCGAGGAGCGCGCGTCAGAACGACTTAAAGAAAGCGGTTACGCCGACGGCTATGACGCGGCGGAAGCCAAAGATGTCGCCCGCCGCATCGGCCTTGCGGCGCTGAAATTCGCCGACCTCTCCAATCCGCGCACCAGCGATTACATCTTCGACCTCGACCGCTTCATCGCGTTCGAAGGAAAGACCGGCCCCTATCTCCATTACGCCAGCGTCCGCGTGCGCTCGGTCCTGAAAAAGGCCGAAGCCGCCGGCGGGGCGGCGGGCGCCTTTCGCGTGACGATGAAAGAAGAACGCGATCTCGCGCTGGCGATTTTGCTGTTCGGCGAGACCGTTAAGGACGCGGTCGACAAGCGCCTGCCGCATTATCTGTGCGAGCACGCCTTCAATCTGGCGCAGGCGTTTTCCAAATTCTACGCGGCCTGCCGCATCGCCGATGAAGCGGATGGCGCGCTGCGCGCGTCACGCATGTCGCTCGCCGCCGCCGCCGGGCGCCAGCTCGATCTCATCCTCGATATCCTCGGCATGCCGGCGCCGGAACGGATGTAAGCGCTTTACCCTTGCGCAGGCTTTTTCATGGCGATGACCGCGATTGCCGCGACCAGCGCCGCGAACGCATAGATCATGAAGATCGGCGCGAAGCTGCCCCAGCGGTCCGCGGTCTGCCCCGCGATCGTCGGCCCGAGCATGGCGATCGTCGCCGCGAGATTGGCGCCGCCGAGCAGCGCTGGGCTGTTCTTCAATCCGAAATAATCGATCAGCAACGCGGTCGAGGCGAACAGCGCCATGCCGAAGGCGAACCCGTCAAACACCGCAAAGACGATGGCGATGGGCGCCGACTTCGCGAAGGCCAGCGCGGTCATGCCGACGACATTGGCGAGCAGCGCCGCCGCCAGCAGCTTCCTGGCGTCGATATCCCGGACGAGCGCGCCGCCAGCCGCGCGCGCGCCGGCGTTAAGGCCCGAATAAAGACTGAACATCGAAACGGCGAAGGCCGGCGCGAGACCGGCGTTTTGAAGATGCGCGACCGACCAGGTGCTGACCGTGACGCCGCAGAAATAGGCGACCGTCAACGCCGCTGAAATAATCGCGAAGGCCGGCGTCCTCATCGCCGCGCGCGCCGACCATCCGGCGTCTGACGATTGCGCCTCGGGGGAGGCGCCGCGCTGAAGGCCGGGACCCTGCGCCAGCGACTTGTCAACAAGGGCGACGATGACGGCGACGATCGCGCCCGCGCTTATCGCCGATGCGAACCAGTAGCCGCGCCAGTCGCCGCCGCCCGTCACCTGCGCATTCGCCATTAGCGGCCCGAAAACGCCGCCGGCGCCGCCCGCCGCGAGATAGCCGCCGATCGCGATATTTCGCCATTTGAGCGGCGCGGCGCGCCCGACAATATAGGTGCCGGGCACATTTGCGAGCAGCGCAAACCCGGCGCCCAGCATCGATGTCGCGACAAGATAGGCCGCAACATTCGAGACCGCGCCAAGGAGAAAGTAGCCGCCGACGATGACGGCGCCGCCGAGCGCGTAGTGAAGGCGGGCGCCCAATCGTTCGAGCGACGCCGCGGCGACCGGACTGAAAATTCCTGTAAGGAGCGCCAGCATTGTAAAGCCGAGCCCCGCGGTCCCCCAGTTCCAGCGAAATTCGGCGATCATCGCCGGCAAGATGACGCCGAGCGAAGCGAAGGTCGTCGCGGTGATCAGGAAAAAGATCGCACCGAGCGCCAGAAGCAGCGCGATCGCCCGAGGCGTCATGCGTTCTTCCATCAGAACGACGCTTTCAGGGTGATGGAGAATTCGCGGCCCTTGCCGGGAAGAACGGCGACTTCCTCATAGACGTTCTGCACGGGGAGGAAATATCTCTTGTCGAAGAGATTGTCCGCATGCGCGGTCAGCGTGAAATCGCCGTTCGACCAGAAGAGCGACGCCTTTGCGAGCGCATAATCCGGGAGGCGAATGGCGTTTTCGGTCTTGCCGCCGGTTTCGCCGACATAGATCATGCCGGCCGTCGCGCCGAAGACGCCGAATTGCGTTTTCGGCGAGGTGTAGGTCAAAAAGCCGGAACCCATGACATCGGGCGCGGTGCGCCGCTTGTAGCCGTCTTGCAGCTCGGGAAGGCAACTGGCGTTCAGGGCGGCGAAAAGCCCGCCATATCCGTCAACGCCCGCGATGCCGAGCCGCGACGGCGGCAGCACGATGAATTCGCCATTGCCTGAGCCGCAGGGGCCGGGCGCGCCGATCTTCGCTTCCTGCAGGGTGAACGCCGAGGTGACGCTCCAGCGGTCGCTGATCAGATATTTCAGTTCGGCCTCAAGCCCCTTCGCGGTTTCCGTGTCGAGATTGCCGAACGGATCGCTGCGCTGGCGCTTTTGGCGATAGAGCGCAAGCGACGCGAACAGATCGCGCTGGCCGGCCTTGAGACCGGCTTCGATCAGCGAGGAGTCGGCGACGAAGTTATGCTGGAAGATGCGATCGACTTCGATGCCGCCGCCGTCATTGGTCTCAAGCGCGTTATTTTCGGCGTAAGTCGCATAGGCATTAAGGCCGCCGCCGAGATCGTACCGCAGGGAGGCTTCATAGCTGGTCTTGAAATCATCCCCGTTGAACCGGGTGAAGCCGAGAAGGGGATTGAAGATCGTCGCCCCGGTGTTGATCGACGACGCGGTGAAGCGATCGAGGCGCAAGCTGGCGAGCAAAGACAAGCGGTCGGTCAGCGCCGCATCCGAAATCGCGAAAAAGGCGAGATCGGTCGTGGTCGAGTCGAGATCGGTGTCCCAGCCGATTCCGTTGGGGTCTACCGAAAACGGATCGTCGAAAATATCGCCGCCGGTCGCCCCGACCGTCAAATCCCGCCGGTCGAGCACGAGATAGCCGGAAAGAAACGTCTGACGCGACTGATTGGCGTAATGGCGCCAGGAAACGCCGGCGACATTGTTGAGGCCGATCCCGGCGATCGACGCCGGAAACTCGTAACTGGCGCGCAGATCGACGACGTCGGCGATATATTGCGCGGCAAACCCGTAGCTCTGGTAAAGATCGCCGTTGAGCGAATCGTAAAAAGCCTGAAGGCGCAATTTGCTGTCCGCGCCGGTTGAAATGGCGAGATCGGCGTAAGCGGTCGCCGTTTCGGCGTCGGCGATGTCCCGATCGGAAACGAAAACTGTCCGCGTACCCAGTTTCGCCGTTCCGACATTGCTGTCGAGCGTGAAGGCGGCGTTCGGAAATACGCCGAAATCGATGAACTGGCGGATATTCGACGTTCCAAAAAACGAACCGGCGACGGCGTTGACTTCGTCGGGCGTCAGCCGGCCATTGCCGTCGAAGTCGCGAAGGTCGGTGTCTTGTCCCGTGATATAAACGCCGTTGTCGATCAGATCCTGCGTGACGCGGTTCCAGCCGGGCGTTTGCTTGTAGCCTTCGGAAGAATAATAGGCGCCGCCGATTTCGAAGCTGTACCGGTCCGCGTCCGCTAGCGTGAACGCGGTTTGAACGAGCAGGCGCTCCGGCTCGATGCCGCGATAAAACGAGTTTGAGTTTTCATATTCCGCATAGGCATAGACTCCGGCGTCGCGGCCGCCGAGATCGAAAGCGGCGCCGGCCGATCCGTGCACGACGCGCCTGTCATAGGAGCCGAGCGCGCCGCCGAGTTCGAACAAAGTCCCCCGGTCGCCGATCCGCTTTTGCGTCAGCGCCGTCAGGGGTGTCACATTGACGAAGCCGCCGACGCGGCCGGCGCCGTATATCGCCGGCGTCGGTCCGCGAATGATTTCGATGCGCTCGCTGGCGCCGATCGGGGTTGGAAAGGTTCCGGGGTTTTCGGCGCGCTTGAAGCCGCGGAAATAGCTGTCGGCGCGATTGCCGCGCAGGGAGACGCTGCCGGGAACGCCGAAAAAACTCCCGGTGAAGGCGCCGGGCGCGACGGCGGCGAGATCGTCGACGGTCTGGATGTTGAAACGGTCGATCGTCTCATCGCTGATCGCGGAGATTGCCCGCGGTATTTCGGCGTAGGAAAGATCGAGACCGTAAACCGACCGGCTGCCTTCAAGCTCCATCAGTTCGAGCGGATCGGCGACGACGATGATCTCGTCGATCGGTTCGGACGACTGCGCCAACGCGCCGCCGGTCGAAAAGGACAGCGCCGCCGCGAGAACCGTTTTTGAAACGCCAGACATAAAAAACCCCGAGCGCGAAATAACAGCGTCGGGGCGATCACAAGCCTTGTTCGCCTGCCGCAAACGCGCCGCCGCCCGCAAAGGCGACGCCGCGCTCGCGCCAAAGCGCGTCGCTTGTGAGATCTTCTCTCATCCGGACTATGACCGTCGGCTCTGGACTTGCACCAGATCCTGCTCTGCCGCCGGGTCTTGCGATCCTTTGGCTCGGCTCGCGGGCTGAACGGCTTTTTGGGCCGAATCACCGCCGGTGGGGACTTCCGCCCCGCCCCGAAGATCTTATCTCGCGGATTGAACCGCAGGCAGGTATATAGCCGCCGCACCGAACCGGATCAACGCGTCCGGGCAGCCGCCGCAGGAAAGGTCTTAAACCGCATGAAATCGCCACGACGACAGCCGGCGGAATGGATGGCGCATGACGCGGTCTGGATCGGCTGGCCCTCCGCCGCCGATCTCTGGGAGGACAATCTCGAACCCGCGCAGAGCGAGGTGGCGGAATTCATCAGCGCGATCTGCTTTCCCGATCCCGGCGACGAAAAGGGCGAGACGATGCGCGGCGAGCGGGTCGAGCTGCTGGTCCGGGGCGAGGAAGCGCGGGTCGCCGCGGAAGCGATGCGCCTCGGCCTTCCCGATCCCAAACTGGTGCGGCTTCATGAAGCGCCGATCGGCGACGTCTGGCTGCGCGACACCGGGCCGGTTTTCGTCGACGACGGCGCGGCGGGCCTTCACGCGAGCGCGTTCAAATTCAACGGATGGGGCGGAAAATATCTGCTGCCCGACGATGACCGGATGGCCGGGATCGTCGCCGAGAAAGCCGGCGCGCGGCTAAGCCGTTTCGACGGGTTGATCGCGGAAGGCGGCGCGCTTGAAGTTGACGGCGAAGGGACGTGCATCACGACGCGCCAGTGTCTCCTCAACAAGAACCGCAATCCCTCGCTCAGCGAAAAAGACGTCGATGGCGTATTGAGGGAAGCGATCGGCGCGGAAAAAGTCATCTGGCTCGACGAAGGAATGTTCGGCGACCACACCGACGGTCACGTCGACAATCTCGCGCGCTTCATCGCACCCGGCAAAGTCGTCTGCATGAAGCCGAGCGGCAGGGACGATCCCAACACGAAAGTGTTCGACGCGATCCGCAAGACGCTGGAGGCGGCGACCGACGCCGCCGGGCGCCGGCTCGAACTAATCGAGATTCCTTCGCCCGGAAGGGCCGATCTTGACGGCAAGGTCGTCCCGGCGAGCCACATGAATTTCTATATCGCCAATCATTCGCTGGTGATGCCGTCCTATGGCGGCCTCACGGGCGAAGACGAAACGGCGCTTGAGTGTCTCGAAATTCTCGAACGCTATGTCGACCGCCCGCATTTCTACGCGATCGATTCATCGCATCTCTTGTCGGGCGGCGGATCGTTCCACTGCATCAGCCAGCAGCAGCCAAAGCGGGCCTGACTGCCGCACTCACGGGGATCGATGATCGAGGACGGGGCGCCGATCTTACGAACCGGTCTCTCGGAGACGGAAGCCCATCGCAGGCTTCTGACAGAGGGGCCGAACGAGCTTCCTCATGGCGGGCGGCGGACGGTCCTGAAAATCATCGGCGAGGTGATTCGCGAGCCGATGCTCGCGCTGCTGATCGCGGGCGGCGTCATATACATGCTTCTCGGGGACCGGACCGAAGCGGCGATGCTGCTCACCTTTGCGTGCTTGTCGGTCATTATAACCGTGGTGCAGGAAGCGCGCACGGAGCGCGTGCTCGAAACCCTGCGCGATCTCACAAGTCCGCGGGCGCTGGTCATTCGCGACGGCGTGCGTCAGCGCATCGCCGGCCGCGAGGTTGTGCGCGGCGATATTGTCATTCTGGGCGAGGGCGACCGGGCGCCCGCGGATGCGGCCCTCATCGAGTCGACGAACTTGCAGGCGGATGAATCGTTGTTGACGGGCGAGTCGGTCCCGGTGTCGAAAAATGACGGGGACGGCGTTGTCTATTCCGGGTCGCTGATCGTGCGCGGCGACGCCGTCGCCGAAGTTACGGCGACAGGAGCTCTGAGTGAAATCGGCAAGATCGGCGCAACGCTCCATTCGCTCGATTTTGAACCGCCGCGAATGCAGAAAGAGATGCGGCGACTGGTGGCGGTATTCAGTCTCGCTGGCGGACTGGCGAGCGTAACCGCTGTCCTGCTTTTCGGATTTTTGCGCGGCGGATGGCTTGACGGACTTCTCGCCGGCATCGCGCTCGGCATGTCGATGCTGCCGGAGGAATTTCCGGTAGTTCTCACCGTATTCATGGCGATGGGCGCTTGGCGAATTTCGCGGGCGCGCGTCCTGACAAGAAAAGCGGCGGCGATTGAATCTCTTGGCGCCGCGACCGTGCTGTGCACCGACAAGACTGGAACCCTGACGCAAAATCGCATGAGCGTCGAAGCGCTGGTCTCGCCCACCGGGACGCGGGTCGACGGCGCGATGATGCGAAAAAGCGAATTCGCGCCGATGATCGAGGCGGCTGCGCTGGCGAGCGCGCCGCATCCGTTTGATCCCATGGAAAAGGCTTTTCGGCGCCTCGCTAAGGAGGTATCGGCGGAATCGCCTGGCCTGACGCTGCTTAAAACCTGGGGGCTTGAAGCCGATCTTCTCGCGGTTACGCAGGCTTGGCGCAACGAAGACGGCGCGATCCTAGTCGCCGCAAAAGGCGCGCCCGAGGCGATCGTCGAACTTTGCAGGCTGGGACAGTCGAGGAGAGCCGAAATCATTGACCTTGTGAATGGACTGGCGGGCGAAGGGCTTCGCGTTCTGGCGATTGCGCGCGCTGTCCATCGAGGGGCGTTGCCCGAAGATCCCCGCGATTTCAATTTTGATTATGCAGGCCTCGCGGGCCTTGCCGACCCGATCCGGGAAACCGCCGCGGCCGCTGTCGCCGAAGCCAGAAACGCCGGCGTGCGAGTCGTGATGATTACGGGCGATTACCCGGCGACCGCCGCCGCGATTGCGAGGCGCGCCGGCATCGACGGCGATAAAGTGGTGACAGGCGAGGCGATCGCCGCGTCAAACGACGCCGAACTCGCAGAGGCGGCGCGAACGGCGAATATCTTTGCTCGGGTTCGGCCCGAACAAAAGCTGCGAATCGTCAACGCGCTGAAGGCCGACGGCGAAATCGTCGCGATGACCGGCGACGGCGTCAATGACGCGCCAGCGCTCAAAGCGGCGCATATCGGCGTCGCCATGGGGGGAAGAGGAACCGACGTCGCGCGAGAGGCGTCGTCGATTGTTCTCCTCGATGATGATTTTGGCGCTATCGTAACAACGCTGCGTCTTGGCCGGCGCATTCACGACAATCTGCGCAAGGCGACGGGATTCATTTTGTCGGTTCATGTGCCGATCGCGGGGATGGCTCTGCTGCCGTTGGTGACCGGACTGCCGATTATCTTCGGTCCGGTCCATATCGCCTTTCTGGAAATGGTGATCGATCCGGTTTGCTCGCTGGTGCTTGAAGCGGAAAGAGAAGAAACGGATGTCATGCGCCGCCCGCCGCGCCCGCCGAAGGAGCCGTTGGTGACGCGACGTCTCGCCCTGTGGAGCCTGTTTGAAGGCGTCATCGCCTTCATCGCCGTCGCTGGGGTTTATCTGGTTTCGATCAACGCTGGCCTTGACGATGCGACCCTGCGCGGCGTCACCTTCGTTTCAATGGTGTCGGTCGTTTTCAGCCTCATTCTGGTCAATAGAACCTACAGCGCATCGATTTTTCGGGCGCTTCTCGCGCCCAATCTGGCGCTCGGCGCAGTCGCAGGGTTTGTGATCGTCGTGATGACGCTCATTCTGGGGGCGCCGCCGGTGCGGGAACTCTTTCGAGTCGGCGCCCTTTCGGAAGCCCAGATCGCTCTTGCGTTCGGCGCGGGCGTCGTATTGCTGATTACGCTCGAATTGTTCAAGCTGGTTCTCGGGCGCGCGAAGCGGCGCTGACCGCCGCTGGCGCTGGCTTAATGCGCCGCGCCCCAGACCTTTTTGACGCGCGCGTCGCGCCCGCAGGTGGTGCGGTAGAACTTGTATTTAAGCTTGTTCTTCAGGTGGTAATCCTGATGATACCCTTCCGCGATCCAGAACTCGCCGCGGTCGAGCACCGGCGTCACGATCTTCCGCCCAAGGACTTTTTCAGCGTCCTTTATCGACGCCTGCGCATCCGCCCATTCGCCGGCGTCGGCCGCGAAGATCGCCGACTTGTAAGCGGGACCGCGGTCGCAAAACTGGCCGCCGTCGTCGAGCGGATCGATATGGCGCAGGTGATAGTCGACAAGGCTGCGATAGGAGACGACTGACGGATCATAGGTCACCTCCACCGCTTCGAGATGGCCTTCGTGATCTTCATAGGTCGGGTTCTGCATTAACCCGCCGGAATATCCCGAGACGGCGCCGCGCACGCCATCCAGTTTTTCAAAATCCGATTCAACGCACCAGAAGCAGCCGCCCGCGAAAATTGCGGTCGCAAGCCCGTTGGACGCCGCTTCTGGCGCAGGCTCCGACGCTGAAGAAGGTTGGGTGAAGAAGAGGGCCGCGGCGAAGGCGGCAAGGGCGAGAAGCGGAACGCTGAAACGGGTCACTGCGCAAATCCGGTAACTTCCCCTTCACCATACCCGCTCCTGGATATCTGGCGCCAGCCGCCTCGCGAAATCGTCACTGGAGCAGGCGAGCAAACCAGCCCAACCGCCCGGAAACGGCTAGTTTTTATGTTTATTTACCACGTATTTTTCAAAAGTTTTAACGTCGCGCGTCGCATGAATAATCGCCAATAATGCGTTGGAGAGCATAAGTTGGAGAACGCGCTGCGTTCGCTGGTTATCGCCGCCATCCTGCTGGCGTCGTCTGTTCAGACGGCGGCGGCGGCGACGGCTGTCTTTGCGACGTCGGTTTATGGAACGAGCGGCTCGGTCGCCGGCGCCTCCAATGCGCTGGGCGCTGCGGACGGCGCCTCGGCGACGATCTTGCGCGTTGCGGGCGGCAGCAATCTCATCTTGCAGATGTCGCAGGCGACGTCCGGATTGAACACCTTGCTGTCCGGCGCGCGGCTGACCCTCGGCTCCAACGTCCAGATCGCCATCGGCGAAGTCATCGGCGGCGTTGCAGTGTTCTCGACAAATCTTACGCTGCCGGGAGGCTTCGGCCCGACTTACGCGCTCGATCTTAGCGCGTTGTGCACTACCGTTTCATCGACAGGCTGTTCGCTGCTCCGGATCCGCGTCGGGGGGGCGCCAGGCTCCGGGTTCCTGCTGGACGGCGTTTCGGGCGTCGCCGCAACGCCCGAACCCTCGACCTGGTTGCTGATGATTCTCGGCTTCGGCGCGCTCGCCTTTCGGCTCAAGCAGCGCCGCGCGCCGGCGCTGGCGCTGGCGTAAAAGAAGTCCCTGGTCCGTAGAATTGTTAAGACCCGGGAAAGCTTCCTTTAAAACCGACTAATTATTCTCCTCCCTGCTGAATGTGGGGGGCGTGGCCACGTCACGTCCGAGGAGAAATGCCATGACCATGGCGACCAGAATAATCATCGTCGCTGCCGCGGCGATGCTCGCTGCGTTTCCGGCGCGCGCAGCGACGACGACTTATGCGGCGTCGGTGTTCAGTCAAACCAACGTCAACAATGCGACGAACGCGCTGTTTTCCGCCGATGGCGGCGCGGCGCTCATCCTCGCCGGCGGCGAGCTTGTTCTTCAATACAACAACCCGCTGACCGGCGGCGGCGTCGCGGCGACGCTGCTCCCCTTCGCCGGACCGGCGGCGAACTTCGTCACCGTCTCGGTCGGCGAGATCATCGGCGGCGTCGCGACTTTTTCCGCCGGGTCGCTGGCCTTTGCCGACATGGGCGCCGGCGGCGTCCAGAATTTTGATCTCTCGGCGCTGTGCTCAACGGTCTCGGCGACCGGCTGTTCGCTGCTCCGTATCCAGAATGTCGCGTCGTTTGGAACGCCGGGCGTTCTGATCGATGGCGTTTCCGGCGTCACCAATGCGCCGGAGCCCGCCGCCTGGGCGCTGATGATGCTCGGCTTCGCCGGCATCGGCTGGCGTCTCAAGGAAGCGAAGAAACGCACTACGAAATTCGCGCGCAAGACAGGGTTTTCGCGCGCGCTCGCCTGATCGGCCCCGCCGTTCACTACCCCTCCGAACGGCAGAACCGCCCGGCTGACCCCGCCGGGCGGTTCATTTTTTGAGGGATCAGGCTGTTCCGAAGACGCGCCGAAAAATCGTATCCACATGTTTGACGTGGTGCGCGTCGTCGAAAAGCGCGTCGATCGCGGCGGGCTTGAGGCGGGCGACGACATCGGCGTCGCTTTTCAGATTATCGAGGAACGCGCCTTCGCCGCGCCACGCCGGCATCGCGTTGCGCTGCACGAGGGAGTAGGATTCCTCGCGGGAGGCGCCGGCCTGCGTCAGCGCCAGCAGAACGCGCTGCGAGTGAACAAGCCCGCCGAGGCGGTTTAGGTTCTGGCGCATCCGGTCAGGGTAAATCACCAGATTTTCAATGACCGAGCCAAGCCGGTTCAGCGCGAAGTCGAGATGGATCGTCGCATCCGGGCCAATGCCGCGCTCAACCGACGAATGCGAGATGTCGCGCTCATGCCAGAGCGCCACATTCTCCATCGCCGGAATGACGCACATGCGGACGAGGCGCGCGAGCCCGGTGAGGTTTTCGGTCAGCACCGGATTGCGCTTGTGCGGCATCGCCGATGAACCTTTCTGGCCCGGCGAGAAATATTCCTCCGCTTCGAGAACTTCGGTGCGCTGCAAATGCCTTATCTCGGTCGCGAGCCGTTCGATTGAGGAGGCGACGACGCCGAGGGCGGCGAAGAACGCCGCATGGCGGTCGCGAGGAATGATTTGCGTCGACACCGGCTCGACCGCGAGGCCCATTTTCTTCGCGACATGCTCTTCAACCGACGGGTCGATATTGGCGAAGGTGCCGACGGCGCCGGAAATCGCGCAGACGGCGATTTCCTCGCGCGCGGCGAGGAGGCGTTTCTTGGCGCGTTCAAACTCCGCGTAAAACGTCGCGAGCTTGACCCCAAACGTCGTCGGCTCGGCGTGAATGCCGTGGCTGCGGCCGACGGTCAGCGTCATCTTGTGTTCGAACGCGCGTTTTTTCAGCGCCGCGAGAACGCGGTCGACATCTTTCAGCAAAATGTCGGACGCGCGCGCGAGCTGCACCGAAAGGCAGGTGTCGAGAACATCCGACGACGTCATCCCCTGATGAACGAACCGCGCCTCGGGGCCGACGATTTCCGCCAGATGCGTCAGGAAGGCGATGACGTCGTGCTTCACCTCGCGCTCGATCTCGTCGATCCGCGCCACATCGAATTTTGCGCTGCGGCCTTTTTCCCAGACGGACGCCGCCGCTTCCTTCGGAATGACGCCAAGTTCCGCCATGCGGTCGGCGGCGTGCGCTTCGATCTCGAACCAGATTTTGAAGCGCGTTTCCGGCGACCAGATCGAGGTCATTTCTTCGCGGGCGTAGCGGGGGATCATGCGGCCTCTCCTTGACGCGGGCGGAGGTACGACGGGCGGGGAGCCCTGTCAAAGCGGCCGAAAATCAGGAAATGACGGCGGCCTGTTCGACCCACCGCTCGCGCGCCACGCGGCCCGGCTCGTTGAGGCGGAGTTCGATCCAGCGCGCGGCGCCGGCTTCCCATGCCGCGACCTGCCGCAAATGAAAGACCCCGAGCGCATTGAGTTTTTTTTCTGTCTCCGGGTCGATCCCGATGATCTGGGTGAGGTCGTCTTTCAGGCCGTCCGGCGCGTCGAGCAGGATCGCCGGCTCCGCCGCCGTCACGGCGGCCGCGAGGGTGTCGCCTTGTCCCGCGCGCGCTGTCGCGCTCCGGTTGATGCTTGCCCAGACGCCGACGGCGGCGCCCGCCGCGAAAGCGAGAACTAGAAGCGCCCAGATTTCAGAAGCAAGCCAGATCATGATTGTCGCTAGTCCGATTCTGCGGGCGGTTCCGCCGATGGCGCGGCGACGACGAAATCGATCCGGCGGTTGGCGCTGCGGCCAGCCTCGCTGTTGTTCGAGGCGATCGGCCTCATCTCGCCATAGGCGCGGACGACCAAAGCGGCGGGTAGTTCAAATTGCCGCAGATAGGCTTCGACCGCTCTCGCGCGCCGTTCGCTGAGACGCAGATTGGCGGCTTCGGACCCCGCCGCGTCGGTGTGTCCTTCGATGACGATCGTCTGCTTCGCGCAGGAACGGGCGGCGGCGGCGACATCGTCGAGCAGCGCGCGATCTTCCGTGCTGAGCCGCGCGCTTTCGAGCCGATAGGTGAGGCGACGTCCGTTGAGCGTGCGATTGAGCGCCGCCTGACAGTCGGCGGCGGCTCGCACAGCCGTCTTGGGCGGAATTGCCATGGGCGCCGTCGGCGCCGGCTCCGGCGCCACGGGTTTGGCCTTGACCCGTTCAGTGATGGAAAGCCCGGCTTTATCGACCTTGATTACGCCCGGAAGCGCTGCGACCGCTTTCACCGCCGCGGCGTGCGAGGCGGGACCGGGAGCGGCTCCAGTGAGGATAAGGGTCCGGCCTTCGGCGCGGGCGCTCGCAAAACCCAATTCGTCGTGAAGGAGAAGGGCCCGCGCGTCCGAGGCGAGGCCTGTCTCGATCGCCGGTGCGCCGAAGGGGCTCACCGCCAGTCCCGCGGCCGCGACCGCGAAAACCGCGGCGCCGACGCCCAATCTCGGCCATGATACCGGCACTCAGCCCTCGAAACTCAAAATCCACCGTCGATAACGAACCAAATCCGTGAAAAATTCCTTCGCGGGCCGGCGGCTGTCGACGCGGCGCGCCGCGCCCATGTAGAGGAGGAGCGTACGCCACCCATCGCTTAGGCCGAGTCGAAAGCCGATGCGCCAAGGAAGGACTAAAGATGACCGGGACCGCGGCTCCCTCCAAAGCGCAGGCTCAACCCGGCGAAGAGACCGACGGCGCCGGCCTGCCGTCGATGTTGATGCCGGCATCGGGGCGGCGCTGGATCTTGCGGCAGGGCGATGCGGCTAACGCGGCGGCGATCGAGGCCGAACTCGGCTGCGCGCCGGCGCTGGCGCGGCTTCTCGCGGCGCGCGGGGTCGCCGCCGGCGCGGCGGCGCAATATCTGAACCCGTCGCTGCGCGACAGTCTTCCCGATCCGGCGATCCTCGCCGACATGACCAGGGCGGCGGCGCGCCTCGCGGCGGCGATCATCAAGGGCGAACGCTGCGGCGTCTTCGGCGATTACGATGTCGACGGA
Source organism: Alphaproteobacteria bacterium RIFCSPHIGHO2_12_FULL_63_12 (assembly GCA_001767925.1). Taxonomy (GTDB): domain Bacteria; phylum Pseudomonadota; class Alphaproteobacteria; order Caulobacterales; family Parvularculaceae; genus Amphiplicatus. The sequence continues at coordinate 2,787 of MEMM01000155.1, read as the reverse complement.
ACCTCCGGCTCGGCGATCCTCAAAGGGTATTTTTCAGCGATCGGCGCCGAGCTCGACGTTTATCTCCCCGACCGGATTCTCGAAGGCTACGGCCCGACGATCGAAGCCTTCCGTACGCTGAAGGATAGCGGCGTCCGGATCATCATCACCGTCGATTGCGGCGCCGCCGCGCACGCCGCGGTCGACGCCGCGGCCGGGGACGGGCTAGAGGTCATCATCCTCGACCATCACCAGATGGACGGGCCGCCGCCCGCCGGCGCCTATGCGACGGTCAATCCTAACCGGCCCGACGATCGCTCGGGCCTGACGACGCTGTCGGCAGCGGGCGTCGCCTTCATGGCGATCGTCGCGATCAATCGCGCGCTGAAGAAGGAAGGCTTTTTCGCCAGCCGGCCGGCGCCGGACTTAATGCAGTTCCTCGATCTGGCGGCGCTCGGCCTCGTCTGCGACGTGATGCCGATGACCGGCCTTGCGCGCATTCTGACGGCGCAGGGGCTGAAGGTCCTGAACAGGGGCGGCAATCCGGGGCTGAAAGCGCTCGGCGCGCGGTGCGGCGTCAGCAAGCAGGCGGGGACCTACGATCTTGGGTTTCTCCTGGGACCCCGCATCAATGCGGCCGGGCGGATCGGTCATGCGCGTCTCGCCTTTGAATTGCTGACCACCAGCGACGCGGCGCGGCGCGGCGATCTCGCCGAGCGGCTGCATCTGATGAACGCCGAGCGCCAGCAAATCGAAAAAGACGTGCAGGAAGCGGCGATCGCCCTGATCGAGGGCCGGCGGCTTTTCGATCGTCCGGTGATCGTCGCGGCGGGGGAGGGGTGGCATCCCGGCGTCATCGGAATCGTCGCGGGACGGATCAAGGACCGCTATGACCGGCCGACGGTGATCATCGGCCTCGACGGCGGCGCCGGCAAAGGCTCGGCGCGATCGCTGACGGGCGTTGATATCGGCGCGGCGTTTCGTGAGGCGAAGAACGAAGGATTGCTGATCTCCGGCGGCGGCCACGCGATGGCGGCGGGACTCTCGATCAGCGCCGACGCGGTCGAGGACTTCGCTACGTTTCTTGAAAGGACGTGCAAGGACGATGTCGAGCGCGCCTTGATGAAGCGCGTGCGCGACATCGACGGCGTCGTCGCGCCGAGCGCTGTCTCGGGCGCCTTCGCGGCGATCATCGAAAGCGCCGGACCGTTCGGCCCAGGCAATCCCGAGCCAGTTTTCGCGCTCGCCTTCATGCGCGTCGAGCGGACGCGGACGGTCGGCGAGGGGCATTTGTCCTGCGATCTCGTCAGCGCGTC
>MEMM01000155.1:0-1457 GCA_001767925.1 Alphaproteobacteria bacterium RIFCSPHIGHO2_12_FULL_63_12 | reverse complement strand
TCGGCGAGCCCCTTGGGGCTTTGCTGTTGACCGGCGCACGCCTCCACCTCGCCGGGCGGATCAAGGCCGATAATTGGCGGGGGGCGGGGGCCGCGCAATTCCACATTGTCGACGCGGCGCCGGCGGCTTCCTGATTTCATCAGGAGGGCTTGCAAGGCTTCCAAATCCTCGCCTATACAGCGCCTCGCTTCGCAGCCGCGAGACGGCCGCGGGCCCTTCGTCTATCGGTTAGGACGTCAGGTTTTCAACCTGAAAAGAGGGGTTCGACTCCCCTAGGGCCTGCCAGTGCCGACGCCGCGCGGACGCACTTGGGGAAAATTCGCACATCCTCACCGCCCGCACGCGCACAGTTTATCGGCGGGCAGATTGATTTCGCCCTCGTTTTCCGATGTATTAACCAGGTCTGAATGTCGTTTCGGTCGGTGGAGGGGCGTTGTGATCAAAGTCATTATCGGCGCGGCGGCGGCGCTTTCCTTGGCCTTCTCGCCGATGAGCGGGGCAATGGCGGCGGGGATCACCAAGGCCCAGATCGCCCAGTCCCTGACCGCCAAGGGCTATGCGGTTCAGGACTTCAAGCCGAATATGCTGGCGGTCGTTGTCGGCGAGCATGTGGTTCTGGTCGGCGTTGACGGCGCGGACGCCGATGTTTCCTACATCTCCTATCTGAACGATGTTCGGCTTGGCGACGGCGGCCATAAATTCCTGAGCAAATTCAACAGCGAAGTGAAGTTCGGCCGGGCCTATATCGACCGGGACGGCGATGTTGCGCTGCAAATGGACCGCAATTCGAATGGCGGCGTGACGGTCAAGAATATCGAATCGGATTTCGAAGTCTTCCTGCTCCTGATTTCCAAATTTCTTTCCGATTACCAGTCGCAAGGCTCAGTTTAGGCGATCACTTGAGGCCGCCGACGGGAGAACTGCGTCCAGGTTCAATCGAGAGGCGAAAAAATTCGAGACCAATTCGCCAAATTGGTGCACAGTGGTTGTGTTGATCGCCCGCTTCGGCGCTCGTTGCTTTTGGGCTGTGCCGGGGCGCGATTCAGTAAAGTATAAAAAAGCCCGCCAAGCGGGTTTGGGTGGAAACGGACGGCATAGTCGAGCCGGCGTCCAGAAAAATGACGGGGTTTGCGGCTGATATGACGGAGACACTGGGGGGAGCTTCCGGCGGTAAAACGCCAATCGAACACGAGGAAACCTTCACCATTGAAGGCGTCGTCAAATGGTTTGATCCGACGAAAGGCTATGGGTTTTTGATCGCATCCGACGGCGGCGGCGATGTGCTCATTCATTCATCCTGCCTGCGCGAGGCCGGCCGTTCGACGGCGCGCGAAGGCGCCACCATCGTTTGCGAAGTTGTTCGCCGCTCCAAGGGATTGCAGGCGCTGCGGATCATCGAAATCGACGACAGCACGGCGACGCCGCTGACGCCGTCCGCCTCGATCTTCAGCCAGACT
>MEMM01000154.1:21997-24901 GCA_001767925.1 Alphaproteobacteria bacterium RIFCSPHIGHO2_12_FULL_63_12 | reverse complement strand
GAGGAGGAGAGGATGAAGGTTAGGTGCTACTGTAACATCTATGACGGTGCGCCGCCGCTACCCGAAAATATCTTTATATCTACGGAGGCGTCGGCGAATACTTATGGCGGCGGATTGATGGAGGTTAGTCCCGGCTGTACCCGCTACTGGTTCACGGTAGACCTCCCAGTCGCCGAGGCGAAGGAGAAGGATCTCGGCGTTGTCGTGGCGGAGAGAGAGCGATGACCACCAACCCCATCGCCGTTGACGGACAGGTTCGAGAGGGAGGGCCGGGACTCAATGCGCCGCGTTGAGGCGGTCGGGAAGGTGAAGAAGCCCTGAATGGCTTGGCTCTTTGTGCCGGGGCTGGCGGCATCGAACTCGGCCTGCGGCTCGCCATCGGAGATGCCTACCGAACTGTGGGTTACGTCGAGCGGGAAGCCTACGCGGCGGCCGTCCTCGTGGCGCGGATGGACGACGAGACCCTGGATCGCGCTCCTATCTGGGACGATCTCAAGACCTTCGATGGCCGACCGTGGCGCGGCCGCGTGGATCTCGTCGCTGGCGGCTTCCCGTGTCAACCGTTCAGCGTCGCGGGGAAGCGGAGAGGGACCGAGGACGCACGGTGGCTCTGGCCCGACATCGCCCGCATCGTCGAGGAGGTCGAGCCGTCCGTCGTATTCCTTGAGAACGTCCCCGGACTTATTCGGAGCGGCCTCCATCACGTACTCAAAGACCTTGCCCGCCTCGGGTTCGATGCGGAGTGGGATCGTTTCCGAGCGTCCGACGTGGGCGCTCCGCACCGGCGGGAGCGGGTCTTCATCCTGGCCCACCGTGAGGGTGAGCTGTCACGGGGAACCGGGGGCGGGATCACGGCATCCGACAATCGTCTCGAAATGGCCGACCCCGAAGGTCGCGACGGGAGTCTACTCCTACTCGAACGGGAACCACGACCGGCCGGTGCTGAATCTCGAGGGCATGGCGAAACTTTGGCCGACGCCCCGAACGATCACGGGCGGCGGCGAGAGCGGGGAGCGCAAGAAGGAACTCGGCCGAGAGGAGAGCGGCGGCGGGGATCTTCAGGCGGCGGCGACACTATGGGGAACGCCGCGAGTGACAACCAACAGCGGGATCGGTTCACCGAACCGTCCGGAGAGAAGCCGACTGGAAGATCAATCGGCCTCTTTCCGCCCGGCCCAGCCGACCGCGAAGCCTGGGCCGCAATCCTCTCCGAACGTCCCGACCTCGCCCCGGCGGTTGAACCCGCTGTTCGTGGAGTGGCTAATGGGATGGCCCATCGGGCTGACCGCCTGCACCTCTGCGGCAACGGAGTCGTACCGGTCGTGGCGGCGGTCGCATTCCGAACTCTTGCGGCGCGCGCTGACTGTGGGTCGGTAGAGAAGGTGAGGCGCTGATGCCGATCAAGAACCCGAAGGCGTACCCGAAGAACTGGAAGGCGAACCGTCGCCGCACGCGAGATGAGAAGACTGGCCGATGTCTTAGTCTTGGAGTGAAGTTATCCACAGGCAGAGTGAAGAATCTACTTGACGACGAGAGTCACGCGAGGTAGAACGTAGTCACCGGACGCGATCCGGTAGAAGGAGACGGGAGAATATGACGGGGAAGACGAGAAACGCCCCGAAGCGCGCTCGCGCATCGGGGGACCACGCGGAGGAGGAGGCGAGACCCGACGAGGGAACGCTGGCGATCTCTCGCGCGGAGCACAGGGACTCGGAGACGGCGATCGTCTCCGGCGCGGCGAGTGCCCGCGAGACGGCCGAGGTCCAGGCGGCAATGGTGGTCGCACAGAGGTTCCCGCGTAACATGATCCGGGCCACCGATCGGATCATCGAGTCGTGTCGCCGGCCAACGCTAGCCGAGGCGGCCCTCTACTCCTACGCGCGAGGAGGGACCGAGATCACCGGGCCGTCAATCCGACTCGCCGAGGCGATGGCTCAATCGTGGGGGAACCTCACGTTCGGCGTCCGTGAAATCGAGCAGAGAGCGGCGGCAGGGGAGTCCATTGTCGAGGCGTTCGCCTGGGATCTTGAGACGAACGTCCGGTCGGTGAAGGTCTTCACCGTCCGGCACGAGCGGCACACGAGGCAGGGATCGTACCGTCTCACGGATCCGCGCGACGTGTACGAGATGGTCGCTAATCAGGGGGCGCGGCGACTTCGCGCGTGCCTCCTGGCGGTCATCCCCGGAGACGTGACGGACTCGGCGGTCCGAGAGTGCGAATCGACTCTCCGATCGACGGCCGACGTGACGCCGGAACGGCTGAAGGCGATGATCTCACGCTTCGCCGAGATGGGAGTGACGCGCGAGCAGATCGAGGCGCGCGTCCAGCGGAAGGTCGATACGATCTCCCCGGCGCAGATGGTCGGCCTCGGCAAGATTCATAACTCGATCCGGGACGGGATGTCGAAGGCGGCGGACTGGTTCCCCTCTCCGGCCTCGGAGAAGAACGGAACGGGCGTCGAGGGGCTCAAGGCGCGATTGGGGGCGGTCAACAACGGGACGACGCCCCCCGCGCCGATCCCGGCCGATCCCGTTCCGGTCGCGCCGGCGGCGGATGATCTCGTCCTGGAACCGGTCGACTCCGCACCTCCGGTTCCGGCGAAGCCGTCGGAGACTGAGGAGGTCTACGACTACGCGAGGGTCGCGCGCGAGGCCGAGGCGATCGGACTCAACGCGGTCGAACTCGGCCGCGTCCTCGTGAAGAGGTACAACGTCACGAAGCGGTCGAACGTCGATCCCGTCCTTGCCGTGGGATTGTGTCTCGCCTTCGGGGCCGTGAAGTCCGAGGAGGCGCGTCTCGTGCGGTTGGCCGGGGCGACGTTCGACATTCTCGACGAGGCAGACGCCTCGATCCTTCCGACGGCATGAAAAGTGTGGGGGAAGGGGGATCGATAAAGACCGGAT
>MEMM01000154.1:20147-21988 GCA_001767925.1 Alphaproteobacteria bacterium RIFCSPHIGHO2_12_FULL_63_12 | reverse complement strand
GAAGTCCCATGTTTGCCATCCTTTCGATCATCCAGAAGGTCTCGCGGTGATCCCTTCCCCCACTATGCCGGACCGAATCGACGACTATCGACGGTTCATATCCTCGAAGGCCGTCACAGCGGAGGAGCGGGGCCTCTCGGAGATCCCGCCCCTCAAGAAACACCTATTCCCGTTCCAGCGGCATTGCGTTGAGTTTGGTCTACGCGTCGGCTCATGGGGCCTCTACCTTGATACGGGGCTCGGAAAAACAGCGTGCGAACTCGAATGGGCGCGGCACGCGGCGGAAGCATCGAACGGGAAGGCTCTTATCCTCACTCCACTTGCGGTCGCCCGACAGATCGAACGAGAGGGGATCCGGTGGGGCTACGATATCCGCGTCATCCGGGACCAATCGGAGGCCGGGCCAGGAGTGAACGTCTGTAACTACGATCGACTGGACAAACTCGATCCCGACGCTTTCGGAGCGGTCGCGCTCGATGAGGCTTCGATCCTCAAGTCCTTCACAGGGAAGACGACGTATGGTGCGATACGGACTACGAAGCGGATGCCCTCCTCTCGGCCATGAAGCGGATCGACGGCGTTGTAGAGGTCCGCGGATCTCAGTCAATCGAAGATAAAGAAGAGGGTATCATGTCTTTCGTCGAGGGCCGGTCCCGCGTCCTCATCTCTAAGCCGTCGATATGCGGATTCGGATTGAACCTTCAGCATTGCGCCTGTGTCGTCTACGTCGGCCGGACGTTCTCATATGAGTCGTACTACCAAAGCGTCCGCCGGTGCTGGCGGTTCGGGCAGAAGAATCCCGTTGATGTCCATCTCATCGTGGCCGAGGGTGAGAAGCACGTCGGGAACGTGATTGACCGGAAGGCCGGCGACCACGCAAAGATGAAAGAGGCGATGCGCGAGGCGATGAAGAGAAGTATCAGAGGCGGACGCGATCGAAAGGTAGAATATGATCCGCGCGTGAACGGGAGGTATCCGATATGGCTACGGTGAAAAGCGATTCCGTGATGAGTATCGCGGAATCTCACGGCGAGAGATTCTCGGCCTATCATGGTGACTGCGTCGAGATCATGCGGCAACTGCCGGAGGCTTGCGTTGACTTCGCGGTTTATTCCCCGCCCTTCAGCGGGCTCTACATCTACAACGACTCGATCGCCGATATGGGCAACTCGAAGGACGACGCCGAGTTCATTGAGGCGTACGGGTACTGCGTAGAGCAACTCTTCCGCGTTATGCGGCCCGGCCGTTTGTGCGCGGTCCATTGTAAGGATCTCGTCTACTACCGAACACAGCGCGGGACGGCGGGGCTCCGGGACTTCCCCGGTATGCTCATCCGGGCGCATCAGTCAGCGGGATTCGATTTCCATTCTCGCGTGACGATATGGCGATGTCCGGTCCGAGAGATGACGAAGACGAAAGCGCAGGGACTCCTCTATAAGCAACTGCGGGCCGACTCGACGATCTCTCGCCAGGGGCTCGCGGAATATCTCCTCGTCTTCCGGAAGTGGGCGAAGGAGGGGGAAGAGGTCGTTCCCGTCACTCACACTCACGAATCCTTCCCGTTGGAACGCTGGCAAGAGTGGGCCTCTCCGATCTGGAGTGATACGCGAACGACAGACGTACTCGAATCGGAAGGGGCTCGCGCTCCGGGCGACGAAAAGCACATATGCCCGATGCCTCTCGATCTCACAACACGGGCGACTCACCTATGGTCGAACGAGGGAGACACGGTCCTCTCTCCGTTCATGGGGATCGGTTCCGAGGGAGTCGTCGCGCTTCGCAATCGCCGGCGCTTCATCGGAGTCGAACTGAAAGACACGTACTACAAGCAAGCCGTCGGA
>MEMM01000154.1:19577-20136 GCA_001767925.1 Alphaproteobacteria bacterium RIFCSPHIGHO2_12_FULL_63_12 | reverse complement strand
GGGAGGAACTTCCGATCAGGATACCTCGCGCACACCGCGCCCGCCGCATCGGACGAATGGTATCGACGGGAGTCCCGAAGGGGGCCGGCGAAGCGGCGGCGACGGGTACTCCCGTCCCCGTGTCGAGCGCACGCCGGACCCTTCCGGGGGATGAGCGGTGATCTCTGCGCTTTCTCATTACCGCTACCCGCGTGGAATGTCGCGGGACGAGCGCGTCCGCAAGCTCGAAGAGGTTCTCGGCATCAAGCGCATGGAAGCGGTGGGCCTCGTCGCCGCGTTCTACGACTGGGTCTCGGAACATCGACCCGACGGGGATCTCACGGGGATCGATGAGATGATCCTCGGGCAAGATATCGGCTATGACATGACGGGAATCGGATTCATGAATGCCCTCGCGCTTTCGACGAACTCGCGCGGGGAAGGAATCACGTACACCATTCGTCCGAAGCGCGGAGGGGATCGCACCTTCCTCGCGGACTACTCTCGGACGCACGCCCCGGCCCGCCGTGGTCGGGAGCGCGTGAGCGAACACAGAGTCAACGTCGGCTCGCCGGATCTC
>MEMM01000154.1:7382-19557 GCA_001767925.1 Alphaproteobacteria bacterium RIFCSPHIGHO2_12_FULL_63_12 | reverse complement strand
TTCCCGTAACGTTACTGTAACGTTACAGAAACGTTACCGTAACGTTACTGTAACAGAATCACGCTTTCCCGAAGGGGGGGGGGTGGGGGGGGGGGTTTCTGAATCTGAATCTGCTCCTGAAAGTGAAGAGCAAGGTCAAGGGATAACCCCTACTACCGCCCCCTATAATCCCCCCCCTCCTCCCCCTTCCGGATGTCGAGAAGATGGGAAGGCCTGGCACGCGACGATCGACCGAATACTCTCGATCTTCGAAGCGGTACACGAAAGAGAGATCGGGGGGCCGTACGTCTGGCGCGGCCGGCGGCGGGACGAGGAGCGCGGGAAGGCCGGCCGCCTGCTCGAAACCCTCGGCGGATCGGTGGACGAGTTCGAGAGGATCCTCGCCCTCTTCCTCCGGCTCCACGGGGGCCTCGTCGCGGGCCGGGGGATCGACGACTACTTTCGCGGAGTTTCCTTCACGGTAGGGGCGCTACTCGGACATCTTCCGTCCCTGCGGTCCCGGCTTGCGGCCGAAGGGCCGGCGCGGAAGAAGCGTGACGCGGCGGGCCCGTGGGGTGGCGCGCGCGTCGAGAAGGTGAAGGTGTCGAAGTGAAGGACTCCCCTTCCGCCTCGGCCCGCGATCGTGACGAGACGGCCTGCGACATCCCCGGATGTATTGCTCCGGTCGAGTACATCCAGCGGGACGGGGGCGGGATCGTCCGGCTGAAGTTCTGCGGGCCGCACTCGGGACCGCTTCGAGGTCCGATCTCGGTGGGGCGTCCGTGAAGGGCCGCCGCCCGAGGCGGGATCATCGACCTCTGCTACTCGTAGCCGCTCCTCGCATCGGCCGCCGCGGGGGGATCGCCGGCCCCCTGGACGACGAGTTAGGCGCTCGCCTCGCGCGAATCCTTGACGTTCCGATCCTCGCGTTGCTCACGGGAACCGCGCGAAGGTACGTCCCGATCGACGGCCGGAACGTCGCGCGGATGCTCCCCGCGATCCGGCGTCACCGGGTAGTCCTCTTCCTAGGCCGCGCCGTGGCGCGGGCCATCTCCCGGGCCGCGAAGGGCCGGACGCCTCCCCGCTCAAAGGGGGTTCTCCTCGGGCCGGAGACGCTCGCCTTCCACGTCGATATCCTCTCCCCGGATCTCGTCGGCGTTGCTCCCCTCCTCGCGGCCCTCCTCGGCTTCCCGGCTCCCCGGCGCGTCCCGTGAGTCCCGAGGTCCGTAGGATCGTCGAGAGCCTGTCCGAGTCTCAAGGTGTCACCGTCTCGGAGATCATGGGACGTGATCGAACGATGGACGTGTCCGTCGTGACGGATCCGGCCCGGATCTCCCCTCCTCTCTACCTCTTCGGATGCGACCGGGCCGCAGGCGTCCCGCCTCTTCCGGCTCCCCGCCTCGAGGCGGCCGCGCTCGATGTCGTCAAGGGGGCTACGGTCCTCCTCCGGGACGAGGCGCGGAGGGGGTCTTTCGTCGCAGTCGGGATCTCCGAGACCGATCCGGTCGGCGGAAAGAACGGGACCGGCCGCGTCGTCTTCCTCGCCGAGTGGCGGCCGGACTTGGAAGAGGGATAGAATCGTCTCATGGCGAAGAAATCCGTTCGGCCCGCGAAGCGGATTCCTCCCGCGGCGCATCAGTTCAAGCCTGGGCAGGTTGCCAACCCGTCGGGAGTGAATGGATATACCAATGGGGCGAACGCGATACGTACCCTCGCGCGCAAGTACACCGAGGAGGCTATCGAGACGTTGGCCGATGTCATGCGAAGGGGGAAGCCGAAGGACCGCGCCTATGCGGCGAGTGCTCTCCTCGATCGAGGATGGGGGAAGCCGGCGCAATCGGTCGAGCACTCCGGGAGCGGCGGAGGACCTATCTCGGCGGCGCTCTCTTTGACTGCTAACCTATCGGATGATGAAGTCTTCCGACTCGCCGAGCGCGCTATCGAGCGACGGAAGCAGAGAGGAGATATCCCGAGATAGAGAGAGTTTCGCCCGCGTCTACGCCGAGACGGCCCGTCGAGATCCAATCTTCTTCATTGAGGAGACGATCGGAGCGCGCCTATGGTCGAAGCAACGCGAGGTCGTCGAGGCCGTCACCCGTACCCGCAAGGTCGCGGTCCCTTCGTGTCACGGCGCGGGGAAGTCCTTTATCGCGGCGCAGATTATCGCTTGGTGGATCTCGACGCGGGACGCCGGCCAGTCCTTCGCCGTGACGACGGCTCCGACATCCCGCCAGGTCCGCGCGATCCTATGGAGAGAGGTCGGTCGCGCGCATCGGAAGGCAGGGCTACCCGGCCGCATGAATCAAACGGAATGGTGGATCGGCCCGGAACTCGTCGCGTTCGGGCAGAAACCCGCCGACTACGATCCGGCCGCGTTCCAGGGGATACACGCCCCCGAGGTGCTCGTCGTCATCGACGAGGCCGGAGGTGTTCCCGGCGAGATATTCGAAGCGGCTGAATCTCTCACATCGAACGAACGCTCTCGGATGCTGGTGATCGGAAACCCGGACGATCCCACCTCCCGCTTCGAGCGTGTATGCCGTCCGGGGAGCCCGTGGAAGGTCATACGAATAGATGGACTACAGACTCCTAACTTCACGGGGGAGGACGTGTCGCCGCAACTGCGCGATCTTCTACTCTCCCCGACATACGCCGAAGAGGTGAAGCGATCGTACGGCGAGGACTCCCCGATCTATCAGGCGAAGATCCGCGGCATCTTCCCGACTCAACAGGCGGACGGACTTATCCCGTGGGCATGGATTCGCGCGGCGCAATCGCGGACGATTCAGCCCGGGGAGCCCCGCGAGATGGGCATGGATGTCGGAGCGGGCGGCGACTTGACCGTGATTGCGCGCCGGGCGGGTAGCGTCGTCCGCATCATCGAGGCGAAGGCTACTCCGGACACGATGGAAGGAGTCGGCCTACTCCTACGCGCCTGGCGAGAGAAAGGGGCGACTCGACTCCGCGTCGATTCAGTCGGCGTCGGGCGTGGCGTTGTAGATCGCGCGACCGAAGAGGGTGCGCCCGTCGAAGGTGTGAACGTGGGAGAGCGCGCGAACGATTCCGAGCGCTTCATCAACCGTCGCGCCGAAGTATTCTGGGGTCTCCGTGAGCGCTTCGAGGCGGGAGACATTGACCTAGATCCGGCCGATGAGGAGACTGCCGCCCAACTCTCGGCGCTTCGATACAAGACGAACTCCCGCGGGCAGATCCTCATCGAGTCAAAGGACGACATGAAGCGGCGCGGCATCCGATCCCCTGACCGGGCCGACGCCGTCGCCCTCGCCTTCGCGTCGGATGCGGAGACGGACGGGAAGATAGAGATATGGTAGCATCGTACCCGTGACGAATATCCTCTCGCGCCTCTTCGGTCGGAAGCAGTCCTCTTCCGATGCCGTGGTCAATGCGGCCGGGCAGTTCCTTTTCGCCCCGTTCCTACAAGGGACCGCTCTATGGTCGCAATCCAACTTCCGGTCGATCGTCGTCGAGGGGTACCGAAAGAATGAGATCGTCTACTCCGCGATCCGTCGCAAGGCGCAATCTCTCGCCGAGGCTCCCGCCCGCGTCCGTCATCCGGACGGTACGGCCTGGCCCGATCATCCCGTCGCCGCGCTCCTCAAACGGCCGCATCCGAAGATGTCGGGAGACCGATTGCTTGAACTCACGGTCCATCATCTAGACCTTGCCGGAGAAGCGTACTGGGCGAAGATCCGATCAGCCGTGGGCAAGGTCGTCGGATTCTGGCCTCTTCGACCGGATCGGGTCGAGGTCGTTCCCGATCCGGTCGAATACATCCGCGGGTATCTCTACACGATCGAGGGAAGGCAAGTCCCGATCCTCGCGGAGGATGTCGTCCGCTTCATCTATCCCGATCCGCTTGACGACTATCGCGGGCTCTCCCCTCTCGCGGCGGCGGCTCGAAGAATCGACATAGACAACGAGGGCGCAGATTTCCTCAAGATCACTCTCCAAAGGCAGGGTGTCCCCGGTTATGCGATCAAAGGTAAGTCGGCCCCGCCGGAGAGGGCGGACCGTACTCGCCTCGCGCAGATATGGCATGAACGATTCGGCGGCGGGAACAAGGGCGATCCGATCTTCCTCGGGAACACGGAAGATATCGTCAAACTCTCAATGAATCTCGACGAACTCGCCTTCTCGGAAATCACGTCCCTTTCCGAGACGAGGATATGCGCGGCCATCGGCGTGCCTCCCGCTCTTCTCGGCCTGAAGACCGGTATAGAGAGTTCCAACCTATCGGGGGATTCTCTCCCGGCGGCCCGCCAGTCTTTCTATCAAGACACGATATCCCCTCTACAGAACTTTCTCGATGACGTGATTACTCATTCTCTCGCCCTGGACTTCGGCGACGACTTTGAGATCTACTTCGATACATCGAACGTCTCGGCACTCTGGGAAGTGAGGTCGAAGGAAAGCGCGGCGGCTCGCGAGGGATGGACGGCCGGCGTCCTCCTATTGAACGAGGCGCGAAAAAAGATGGGACTTGAACCGATCAGGGGCGGGGACATTCGCCGGACCGATCTTGCGACGATCACAATCCCCGCCGAAATCGAGGGGGCCGAGACTCGATCGGAGCGTGTTCCCGACGTTCGAGAGGATGTCGTTGTCTCGAAGGCACAGAGGCGCGCGAAGCGTCTCGGGCGGAAATCGGTTTCGCGGGACGATGTTCGACTCCTCCGGCTCGCCCTCGGCCGCTCATCACTCGCCGACCGCTTCCTCGCCCTCTTCCTCCGGGACTCAAAGGCCGAGATGCGCGCCCAGGCTGAGGATCTTCTCGATGCGATGGGGGAGGCGGGGCTCAAGTCCGGCAAGAAGGCGTCGAACCTCTCGCCGGCCGTCCGCGAAGCGCTGGACGCGGCGGTCGATCGGTTCGGCCCGGAATGGTCCCTGCGGGCGCAGAATCGATTCCGGCCCCTCCTTCAACTCGTCGTAGAGGACTCGGCGCGGGCCGCCTCGGCCGAGATCGGGCTCGACTTCCGGCTCCCGCCCGAGAAGGTCTTGTCGTATGTCGAGGGCTACTCCTTCCGCTTCGCCGACGCGATCTCGTCGCAGAGCGCCGACCAGGTCCGCGAGGCCGTCGCGGCTACGTACAGGGAAGGCCTCGACCGTGACGATCTCATCCGACGACTCGGGGAGATCCGGGAGGAATGGACCGGCCCGCGCGCGGATCGGATCGCCCGCTCGGAGACAATCCGCGCGGCCAATCGCGGGGCGGCCCTCACGTACGCCGAGGAAGGTGTTCGGGAACTGGAATGGATCGCGTCGGACGATGCCTGCCCCTACTGCCTCGCGTTCGATGGGAAGGTCGTCTCTACCGGGACGGCCTTCGCGCGCGACGGCGAATCCGTCGCCGGTATCGACGAGGACGGCGAACCGGTCAGACCGATGGTTGTAGACTATGAGGACGTTGATACCCCTCCCCTTCATCCCAACTGTAGATGTGCGATTGTGGCGAGGGACTGATAGGATGGACGCCATGAAGATTATGGGAATCCCGAACGGCTTCGAGGGGAAAGCGATCCATGTCCCGTCGATCTTCACCAAGGCCGAAGGCGACGAGAACATGGTCGAAGCGATGACTTCGGTCTACGACGTGATCGACCAAGACGACGAGGTGATCGACGCCGGCGCGTTCGATAACGATGAGTCCCGCCGTCGTGTCGCGGATCGCATGGTCAAACTCATGGACACTCACGGATGGTCCTCTATCAAGAACGTCCTCGGCGTCGTCGAGTTTGCGGAAGATCGGGACGTGGGCGGGAAGCGCGTCCTCTTCACTCGTTCTCGCTTTGGGCGCGACTCCGAGTCACAGGCGGCCCGAGAGAAGGTTCTAGACGGACTCATCACTCACCAGTCAGTCGCCTTCTACTCAACCGCGCACTACTTCCAGGGGGACGAAGGGAAAGCAGTCCCGATGCCGATGATGTCTCCGGTCGCGGATCGTCGCCACGTCAAGCAGGCGGTTCTATGGGAGGCGTCCCTTGTCCCTTTCCCCTCGAACCTCGGAGCGCGGATCACGAGAGCAAAGGACTCCAGCCGAGAATACGATGACAGCGAGGACGGGAAAGCGGCCGGCCGCATCGTCGTCCCGGTTACGATCGACGTTCGCGCGATCGAGAAGCAGATCCGCGAGGCGACGGGCGTTGACGAGGAGGCGGGGGAACGGCTACGATCTACCACAGATGCGATCGACCCGAGCGACGTTGCGATCTTGGACGCGCGACTCTGGGCGGCGAGGAGGGCGATAGGATAATGATCACTTCGGCGAATACGGCCCTGGCGAATGATCCGGCCGTCAGGGTCCACATGGATAAGGCGGTCGCGGCCGTTCGCGAGGCCGAAGAGGTCCGCGGTCGGGCGAAGACCGAGAGTCGAGAGGTCAAGGCGGACGAGCGCGAGACGATCGAGAAGGCTCTTGCGGTCTACAAGTCCGAGAAGGCCGCGGCCGATCAGGAACTCTCTCTTCTCGAAGCGAAGCGCGACATCTCCGAGGGGCGTCCGACGTTCCCCCTCGCCGACGGCGAGAAGCAGTCCAAGAAGGACTCGGGCCTCAACCTGAAGTCCGTTCTCAAGTGGGCCCGGTACGGTGACAACGCTCCCGAGGCGAAGAGCCTCTCATCCCTTCGAGACCACGAGGGCGCGCTTCTCCTCACTCCCGACACGACTCAGCCGATCATGCGGCAGATCCGCGATGACATCTTCATCCTGCGCCGCGCTCGCGTCTTCACGACGAATGCCCAGCAAGTCCCGATTCGGACGTTCAACAAGCGGAACACTCCCGCGCCGGTTCCGGCCGAGGGCGGGACGCCGAGCGTCGCCTCGTACACCGGGGCCTTCGGCAAGACGATGCTCACGCCCCACCCGTATCAGATCGAGATCCAGATTCCGCGTGATCTCATCGAGGACGACACGATGGACGACGTGGAGGCGATGGTCCGTGAAGAGATCTCGTTCGACTTCGCGGAACAGACGGAGACGGACTACTTGAACGGGAACGGCATCCAGCGTCCGCTGGGCGTCCTCCCTTCCGGAATCCCGTTCCAGCCCCTCGGGGCGGCGACGCCGGACGCGGAAGAGGTCCGCGCCGCGCCTACGTACATCCGCAAGGGCTACCGCAAGAACGCGGACGCCTGTTACACCATGAACCGCGACATCGTGAGGAGCGTCATGCTCCTGCGTGACGAGAGCGGCGGTGCGGGAACCGGATCGTTCATGTGGCAACCGTCCCTCGTGGCGGGCCAGCCCGAGATGTTGAACGGCTACCCGGTCGAAGAGACCGAGTTCTGGCCGACGATCAGCGGAGCGGGAGATCCCGTCTTCCTCTTCGGCAACTACCGCATGGGCTACGATGTCGCTCTGAAGAGCGGTCTTCGCGTCCAGCGTCTCGTCGAGGACAAGGCCCGCGAGAGGATGATTGTCCTCCTCGCGGAGATCAGCGTCGATGCCGCGCCGGTGCGCCGCGAGGCGTTCGTCCGGTTCAACCGGCCGTAAGGGAGGATAGAAGAGATGCTCGATCGCTCGCAGAGATACAACGCTCTTGAGACCATTGCGCCGCAAACGATCGCGGGGGACTTGAACGGGTCCACCGTCGATCGGTCCGGTGCGGAGGCCGCGTCAGTCCTCTTCCACATCGGCGCATGGACTTCGGGATCGATTCCGTTCGTCGTCCAGGACTCGGACGACGGGGCGGCGTGGTCGAACGTGACGGCGGCTAACCTCGTCGGGACGGCTCCCACGGTCACGGACGCAACGCAGGACGGTACGGTCGTCGAGGTCGGTTACGTCGGCATCAAGCAGTACCTCCGCGCGATCGTCACGGGGTCTGGCGGCGGTCCGAGCGTCGATGCTTCGGTCCTTGTCGTCCTCGATGAACTCCGGTACCGCGGGGCGGCCCTCTAACCGATCATGCGAATCCGACTAACGGTCCCGTTCGACGTGGGCGGGACCGTTGTCGGGATCGTCGGCGAGGCTGTGGAGTCGGACCTACTGGGGCGGCGGCTCGCGTCCGCCCTCGTTCGTCACCGGCTCGCAGTCTCGGCCGACGGCGAATCTCTCCCGTCCGTCGCGCCCAGGGCGGAAGCGAAGATCGAACCGGCTCCCGAGCCCTCCCGGCGGCGGTCTCGATCCGAGGACTAAGTCTCGCCGGGAGAAGGTAGGGGAGCATGGCGTCGGCTCTTGTCACGATCGAAGAGGCGAAGAGACAACTAGGGCTTGACGAGGCGGATTCGGCTCCCGATGTCCGTCTCGATCAGTTACTCCGGTACGCTTCCGCGCGCGTCGAGGACTACTGCGGCCGGCCGTTCCGTCTCGTCTCGCAGGACGAGCGGCACGAGGGGGGGCGGGAGGTCATCATCCTGGACGTTCGGCCGATCTCGTCCGTTACAGAGGTCTCGGACTTCCTCGACCCGGCCGATCCGGTCGTCGTCTCGGCTCCAACGTACGATCTCGACCCTGACGAGGGAACTCTCCGAAAGGTGGACGGCTCCGATTGGGGGCCGGGCCGCCGGCGGTGGCGCGTCGAGTATGAAGCGGGCTTCGCGTCCGCCCCCGAAGCGATCCGAGAAGCCGTGATCGCCCTCGCGGGCGCGCGCCTCTCGGAAGGTACCGGCGCGTTCAAGTCCGAGAGGATCGGCGACTACTCCTATGAGAAGGCGACCACCGAGTCGGGCGCGGGACTCCCGCCCGAGGTGTCGGGTATGCTGGACCCGTGGAGAGAGGGCGGATTCTAGGATGAGCGCGCGACTACTCGACCAGGCCGACACCATCGGCGCGGGGCCGACCTTCCGTCTTGCCGGATCTCCGACCGGCGACCGCGAAATCCGGGCGACGCTCTACGAGGGTGCGGGGAATGTCCCGGATGGAGCGGATGCGGTCGTCGAGATGAGCCTGGACGGTATCTCATGGGTCACGGTTCCCGGCGCGATTCTAACTCCCGTCCCTGGCGGCGGCAGTCCGCTCTTCTGGACGGGGGACGGGAATCTATTCTGGACCGGTGACGGGAATCTATTCTGGACTCTCGTCGCTGATTCCTACGGTGGAGAGGTCCGCCGTCTCCTCGCGGACGCGAACTACATTCGGGCGCGGATCATCGGCCCGATCGGCGCGGGAACCGAGATCACTCTCGACCTCGCGGCCGTCGCGTCGCCCGTCCCGGCGTAGTAGGATGGGCACATGAAACTCTTGCTCGACGGCGTGACGGCGAACGGGGCCGGGCCTTCCTACCGCGTCGCGGGCTCCGCGTCGGGGGAGGAGAGGCTCATCGCGACGATCTACTCCGACCCTGCGTCCAACTTCGACGGCGGGACGGCTACCGTCCAAGTCTCGATCGATGACTCGACGTGGCTCGACGCTATCGACGTGAACGGGACGGCGGCCGATCTCTCGGCCCCCGGCTCGATCCTGCGAATCGACCTTGAGGCGAACTACGTCCGAGCGATCCTCGCGGGCGCGGGCGGGGCGGCCGATGTCACGATCTCTCTCGGAGCGCGAGCGAACCCGACTCTAGCGTGAGCCTCTCCGGCCTCATGGACCGGCGCGCCGCGATCACTCGTAGAACGGCGACGCCCGACGGGAAGGGCGGGCACACCTACTCCACGGCCACCGTGACGAATACTCCCGCGCGCGTCCGCCCTGCGACCGCGCGCGAGGCGATCCGATCGGACCGGCCCGAGACGGTCGTCTCTCATGTTCTCTACGTTGGCCCCGCCGTGGACATCCTCCCGCGTGATCGCGTGACGATCGACGGGACCACGTACGAGGTGGTCGGCGTCCGCCCGCCTTCCAAACGGACGCATCTTGAGGTCGATCTCGTCGAGCGGCAACGGGGGGCGGTTTAGAGATGGGGTACCGTTCGAATCTCTCCTCGGCTACTTCGGGAGTGGAGCGCATTCTTGCATCAAGGATGAGAGAGGCGGTCCGCTTCGCGTCCGGCGAGGCAAAGCGTCTCGTCTCCCGTGGAAACTCTCCTCGTATTCGGTTCGGGGATCGTATGGTCGGAACGAATCCGAGCGCTCCGGGCGAGCCTCCGAAGGTCGTCACGGGGGCGCTACGGTCGTCGATCTCTCACTCTGTTGAGCGCGTACCGGGAAAGATCAAGGGGAAAGTAGGGGTCACGGAGGGGATCACCTCCCGATACGCGCGCGCCCTTGAATATGGGCACGCCGGGGGAAAGATCATCCGGCCTGTTCATGCGAAGGCCCTCCGGTTCCTTCCCGGTCATGCCGCGTCGTTCGTCGGCGCTCTCAGGAAGAAATTCCAGGCCGAGGCGATCGAAGAGGATGTCGTCTTCGTGAAGAGCGTCGTCCAGGGGGCGCTCGCCCCGCGTCCCTTCCTCCGGCCCGCGGTCCTCGGCAACCGCGACAAGATCATATCGATTCTCTTGGGGCGGGGCGCATGATTGATGTCTCCCGCGCGATCTTCGACCGCTTGACCGGATCTCCCGACCTCGCGGCGCTCATCTCGACGTATGCGAGCGCGCCGGCCATCTTCACGGCGACGCCGATTCCAGCGGACGCTACGTACCCGATCATCGTCTCATCGGGGAACGTCTCCGATTCGTCCTCTGACAACAAGACCGGCCGAGGGAGGGAGATCACGCGCGACGTATTCGTCTACGCAGAGGAAGTGTCCAGCGCGTCGAGCGTCGAGGAGATAGCGGGAACGGTACTCAATCTCCTTCGGGTCGCGCCCTTGACGGTACCGGAAGGGATCGCTATTGTCTTAGGCGTGAACGGACCGATCGAGGTTGACGCGCCGGACGGCTTCCAAGGGCGCGCTCTCACGGTCCGGCTACTCGTGGAGGAGGTGTAACCGTGGCGGATCTTTCGGTTCAGTTTATCGTTCAGGCGGGGATCACCCCGGCCTTCGCGGCGGCGGCGGCCGGCGGGGATACGTTCGTCAACACGCCGCGGACCTTCGTCGAGGCCAAGAACGCAAACGCGGCCTCTCGCACGATTACGATCGCCAAGCAGATTTCTTCGATCACCCTCGGCGAACTCGGAACGGTCTCTCTTGCCGATATCTCGGTCGTCGTTCCGGCGCTCACCGGTGACAAGATGTTCTTTGTTCCGGCGCGGTCGCACTCGCCCTCGGGGCGCGCGGCCATGTCCTACGACGCGGCAACGGATCTCACGCTCGGCGTCTTCGAACTCCCGAGGTCGTAAGACGTGGCGCTCGAAGGTCGGCACATTGTCATCGGAATCGAGGAAGAGGTCGGAGGCACACCCGAGTTCCGCGTCCTCGCATCCCAGCGGGATCTAACGCTCAACCGGACGGCCGATCGGATCGATGTCTCGGACAAGGACTCGAAGGACCGGAAGTTTCTCACCGGTTCAAACGATCAGTCGATCGAGACTTCGGCCTGGTTCGTTCGATCGGATGTCGCGTACAACCGGCTGGAACTCGCCTACTCCACGGGGCAACCGGTCGTCGTCGCGCGGTTCGAACTCGGCTCGCTTCACTCGTCGGCGCGGGCGGTCGTGACTAACCTCACGGAACGTCACCCCGTCTCGGGCGGCTCCGAGGTCACGGTCGGGCTCGCAATCGACGGCTCCTTCACGGCGGCGTAAGGGAAGGGCGGCCGGGGATTCGTGGCGAACTCCTCGAGGGGAGAGGTCGAGACCGAGATCGGCGGGCGACTACGCACGCTCCGCTTCGACTGGGGCTCGATCGCGGCACTATGGGAAGAGGTCGGGGCGAAGGACTACCTCGACCTTTTCAACGGCGTTGCCATGAATCACCGGACCCTTCTCGCGGCCCTCTACCATGGCCTCCGGGGCGGCGGAGATGCGTCCGTCACCCGGAAAGAGGTTGGAACATGGACGGGAGACCTAGCGGCCGTCCGGCAGGCCGTATCGGAGGCCCTGTACCGGTCCCTCGGCCTCAAGTCCGGCGAGGAGGACACCGGCCCCGCCGGCGAGGGAAAAGCCCCGGAGAAGTCACCGGAAGCCCCGACAGCGGGAGCGAAGACCGGGGCCTAGCGCCGGGAGACTTCGACGGGATCGTGCGCCTCGGGGCGCGGTGGGGCCTTCGGCCGGCGGAAGTATGGGAGATGTCTCCCCGCGAGTTCCGCTCTCACGTAGAGGGGGCGTCTGGGGCGTGGTCGGACCGGGCAAAGGATCTCGTCGAGTGCGCGCGCCGGATCGGCCTCACGGCGGGATGGTACGCGGGCGCGCTCGCA
>MEMM01000154.1:3232-7346 GCA_001767925.1 Alphaproteobacteria bacterium RIFCSPHIGHO2_12_FULL_63_12 | reverse complement strand
CGATGATCTCGAGGAGGCGGAACGGACGATGAACGAGAAGATGTCGAAGAGGCGCGTTTAGTGGCGGGGGGCCTCGGCAAACTCGGCGATCTCACGATCGATGTCTCGGTTGATACGTCCAAACTCGGGCAGGCGCTCCGGCAGATCGAACAAGATGCCGCGAAGGTGGGCCGGACCGTCGAGCAGTCACTCGGCGCGGGAGCGCGCGAGGCTCGCGGTCTTACGCAGGCGGCGACCGGCACGCGGGCGGCTCTCGGAGGGATCGTCCCCGTTGCGTCTACTCTCCGCTCGATCCTCCCCGTTGCGTTCACGGCTACCGTCATCCGAACGTGGGGGAAAGAGGTAGGTGACGCGCAGAGGGCGGCGGCGGCCCTCAACGCCACTCTCATCTCGACGGGCCGATCTACCGAGTTCGCGCGAGGTGAACTCGACTCGATGGCGGACGCCATCTCCCGGTTGACGGGCGTTGACGATGAACTGATAACGGACGCGGAGAAGATCCTCCTCCGGTTCGACGAGATCGGCCGGGATGTATTCCCGCGCGTTCTATCAACGTCCGTCGATCTCGCGGCGGCGATCGGGTCGGATATCCCGTCGGCCGCTCGCCTTCTCGGCGGCGCTCTCCAAGATCCCGTCAATGGGGCGCGACGATTGAACACAGAGTTCCGCCTCTTGAACGCGGCCGAACGCGACTCCATCAAGCAGATGATCGACACCGGGAAAGTGGCCGAGGCGCAGGCGGTCATTCTTGGGCTTGTCGAGTCGAAGGTCCGAGGGCAAGCGCAGGCGTATCGGACAGTTCTACCCGGAGCGCTCCAAGCGGCGCAGACGGCTCTGGGCAACTTCTTCGAGCAAGCCGGCGATCCGGGGCTCGTCGATCTCTTGAACGGTGTCGCAACGGCGATCGATTCCGTGAATGAGGCTATGAAGCGATGGGGGATCACGGCCAAGGACTTCCTACCGTTTACGACGATCGGCCGGATAGCCGGAGGGATAGGTCAACAGATCGGGCAAAGGACTGAGGCCGAAATCATCTCCCGAGGGGTCACTGGAGGCGACGTGCGCCTCCGAAGTGAAGTAGAGGTACGGGAAGCGCAGTCAAGAGCATCGGCCGGGCTGGGAGCGCCTCCTACCTTCCGAGCGGGGGAACCGGTCGCGACTACTCCCCGCGGAGAGGGGATCCTCGCCGAGGCCAGGGCAGTCGCGGAGTCGAATAGGCGACTTACCGATGAGATCATGGGCCGAACTCGTCCCGATACTCCCGGTGTGGCCGGGCGCGTAGAAGGGACAGAGATTCCTCCGCGCATCGAACCCGCTCCCGCATTCGTACCGCTCACGCAGTCCTCGATCTTCGCGCAGACGCTCATGGCCGATGAGGAGGCGGCACAGAAAGAGGCCGAGGCTATGAGGAAGGTTATGTCCGAGCGTGCGGGTTTCGTAGAAGAGGAACTCGACAATCAGGCCCGGTCTCAAGTAGAGGCCGCCCGCGACGAGTGGAATCTACGGGCTCGCCTCGCCGATGACGAGCGCAACCGCGATGAGCAATCGCGCGCGGAGACGGAAGAGAGACTCCACCAGGCGCGGCTCACGTTCGGCATCCCGTCCGATCGCGTCCGAGACGCCGGCGAGCAAGGCCGGTTCGACGTTCGTCGTCTCATGGCCGAAGAGCAAGAGGCACGCGCCCCGCAGAGGGAACTACTCCAAGGGCGGATCGAATCTGCGGAGGAGAGGTTCCTACGCGCGGGAGGTGAGCGTACCAGGGACGGCGGGCTAACATTCCGCACCATCGGGGACGAAGAGCGAAAAGACCTAGAGGCCATGATCGAAAGTATCTCCCGGCTCCGATCGGAGATGGACACCCTCGGCGAACCCTCCGGCCCCCTCGCGGCGGCGCAGGCCAGGTTCGAGGAGATGGCGAATACCGGAGTCGATTCCTTCGCCATGATCGAATCGGCGGTGGAATCGTGGGGGCAGAAACTCACGGACACTCTCGTAGACGCGGCGATGACTGGGGAACTCTCGTTCAAACAACTCGCCGACTCGATCATCCGCGATATGCTTCGCATTCAGATTCAGCGGAACATCACTCAACCGCTAACGGACTTCCTCCAAGATCCGACGTTCTGGGCGGGCTTCCTCGCCGAGAAGGGGGCGGCGTTCGATTCCGGTCGCGTCCTCCCGTTCGCGCGTGGCGGCATTGTGAACGGTCCGACCTTCTTCCCGATGGCCGATGGGGCGGGCCTCATGGGCGAGGCTGGCCCGGAGGCGGTCCTACCTCTCAAGAGGCTCCACGGCGGGGAACTCGGCGTCCGCGCGGATCTCGGAATGCCGATCGCACAAGGCGACGGCGGGGGAGTATCCGTCACGATCGAGGACAGGCGCGGAGCGGACGCCCCTGCGATCGAACAACGGCGCGATCCTTCCGGGAAAGGTATCCGGCTCATCGTCCGCGACGCCTTCTCCGAGTCCGTCTCTCGCGGAGAACTCGACGGAGTCCTCGGCCGTAACTTCGGACTCTCCCGCTCTCCCGTGGGGAGGTAGGATGTACCGATGAGCGCGCCCGAGGTCTGGCCCCCTTCACTCCCGCAGTCATGGCCTCTCGGAACGTCGGAGGCGATGCCGGACATCCTCGTTCGGTCGAGCGTGGACGCCGGACCGTCGAAGGTCCGCCGACGCGCTACGGCGGGCGTCCGACCGGTCCGCGCTACATTCCGAATGGCCGAGTCGTCCATCAACGTACTTCAGTCATTTTTTGAGACGACTCTGAAAGGCGGTTCACTCTCCTTCGAGCATCCCCGCCGGCCGTCTACCGGATCGGCCGGGTATGTATTCCGGTTCACTCGGCCGATAGAGCCCCGCGTCCTCTCCGGCGGCGATGTCAGCCTCGGGCAGAATCCGATATGGGAGGTCGATCTAGACTTGGAGATCCTCCCCTAAATGGCTCGGACACTTCCTCTCTTCGCCTCGCGTGCTCTCATGGCCGGGCAGACCGATGAGGCATTCCTCCTCCTCCTCACGATCTCTCATGCGGATCTAGCAACACCGATCCGAGTCTCATCGGACGCCGTGAATACGGTATCGAATGGGGAGACGTTCATACCGTTCCCGTTCTCTCTCTCACTCCCCGACGAGGTGACGGACTCCCCGCCATCGGTCCGGCTCTCGATTGACAACGTGGACCGGACGATCATGGGAACGATACGCGAGATTGATACCCCTCTTTCTATTCGCCTCGAGGTGGTCGCGGCGTCCTCACCGGACGATGTTCTAGCCGGGCCGTTCGACTTCTCTCTACGCCAGGCCGACGGGGACGCCGCTTCGATCTCGGGCGAACTACGATTCGAAGACGTACTGAATGAACCGTACCCGGCGGGGAAGTTCACTCCCGCCGTTGCGCCGGGGCTATTCTGATTCCCCGCCTTCCCGCGTGGGCGCGCGAATACGTCGGGATCCCCTTCCTCGATCGGGGCCGGGATCGTGCGGGCCTCGACTGCTGGGGCCTCGTCCGGCTCGCCTACTCGGAGAGGTACGGGATCGAACTTCCGTCATACGGCGAGGATTACGCCCTAACGACGGATGAGGTCCTCGGGGAGATCGTCCCGCGCGAGGCGGCGGCCGAGTGGATCGCCGTAGCGCGCGGGGAGGAGCGCGAGGGGGATGCCGTGGTCCTTCGGATCACTACGCGCCCGATCCACGTCGGGATCGTACTATCCCCGCCGCACTTCCTTCATGCCTCGCCCGGAACGGGAGTCATCGTAGATACTTACGCGGGGACGAGATGGGCTCGACGCTTGGAGGGATTATACCGGCATCCCGCGAGGGCATGACCTCTAACCGGGTCATCCTCCTTCCGTCGCCGTTCTCGATGCGGCGGGTCATCACGTCCGTTCCGTCCGGCCGAACGCTCTCCGCGATCTTCCGAGAGGTCGGCCTAGAGGCGGATGTCCCCGCGGCCGTCATGGTCGGGGATGAGCCCCTCCCCCGTGACGTGGACCGCGAGACGTATACACCCGCCGAGGGGGAGGACATCGGTATCCGCGTCCTCCCGGCCGGTGGAGGCAATCCGGGGAAGGCGATTCTATCGGTCGTTCTAACGGTCGCGGCCTTCGCCTTG
>MEMM01000154.1:2367-3161 GCA_001767925.1 Alphaproteobacteria bacterium RIFCSPHIGHO2_12_FULL_63_12 | reverse complement strand
TTCACAATCGCCGTCCTGTATGCGTCACGCGCTCTCACGGCGACTCAACCGACTAACTTGAACTCGGCCGGCGGATCTCCCGATCGGCAGACTCAGACGTACAGCCTCACCGGGTCCGGCAATCGGATACTCCGCTACTCGGCTATCCCGAGGATCTTCGGGAAGCATCGTGTCTACCCGCCATACGGCGCGGTTCCGTACACGGAGATTGTGGGGAACGATCAATATCTCCGGCTCCTCTTCGTCGTCGGGTATGGCAGGCTACAACTCTCCGACATTCGAATCGGTGAGACGCCCCTAGCATCGTTCACGGATGTTCAATTGGAGACGAGAGAGGGCGCGCCCGGAGACACGCCGACGACTCTCTACCCTTTCGACGTATTCGAGGATGCGGTCGGGGCGACTCTCCGGTACACCGTAGAAGGCGGGGCAACGGAACCCCATAGCGCGATCACGCCGGACCCTGCGAAGTGGGTAACTCGAACGACGCAGGCAGACACAGACCAGTTCTTTGTCGATTTCATATTGCCGGAAGGTCTCGGGAAGGTCGAAAACAACGGGACCGTATCCCCGGCAACGGCCGAGATCCTCGTCGAGTACCGGGCGGTTGGGGCCGTACCGTGGATCGCACTTCCGCTCTTTACGATCACGGACAACCGGACGACGGCCGTTCGTCGATCTCTCGGATGGAACGTCGCACGCGGGCAGTACGAGGTCCGGTGTCAGGCGCGCGTATTCTACACAACGACTCCCCACAGTCACCTTACTCTCATCCCGCCGGTGTTCGGTCGGAT
>MEMM01000154.1:2124-2330 GCA_001767925.1 Alphaproteobacteria bacterium RIFCSPHIGHO2_12_FULL_63_12 | reverse complement strand
CCTATCAACATGGACGGCCTCGCGAAGATCGCGCTTCGCATCAAGGCGTCGGACCAACTCTCCGGGACGATCCAAGATCTAAACTGTATTGCCGAGTCGTATCTTCCGGTATGGGATGGCCTCTCCGAGTCGGCCCCTAACTTCGTCCCGACGATCTCGCGTGAACCGGCCTGGGCGTATGTAGAGGTACTCACCGGGGCGGCGAC
>MEMM01000154.1:0-2091 GCA_001767925.1 Alphaproteobacteria bacterium RIFCSPHIGHO2_12_FULL_63_12 | reverse complement strand
ACCGGCCCTTCAAACGTGGGCGGCCGAAAATGCGGCGGCGTCCCGCACGTTTGATGCGGTTTACGATTCGACTTCAACTGTTTCTCGGGTGTTGGCCGATATCGCGGCCGTGGGCCGGGCCTCTCCTACCCTCGTAGACGGAAAGCATTCGGTTGTGGTCGATCGTCCGCAGGCGGTACCTTTCCAGCACTTCACTCCCCGGAACTCGCGGGGCTTTCGATACTCCCGAGTGTTCCCCGACCCGACGCACGCTCTACGTCTACGCTTCTCCGACGAGGCTCAAGACTGGGCGCAGGATGAGCGGATCGTCTACGACGACGGCTACTCGGCCGATGGGGCGGGAGGGACTATCGCGGCAACTCTCTTCGAGGAGTCGTCCGTCTTCGGAATCACTCATCGTGATCGGGTATGGGAGCACGGCCGGTATCAGATCGCCGTCGCTAAACTCCGGCGCGAGGCATACGAGATCACGGCGGACGTGGAACACCTCCGAGTCACGCGAGGTGATCTCGTCCTCCTCACTCACGATGTCATTCTCGTCGGGATGGCGTCCGGCCGCGTGAAGAGAGTCCTTGACGACGGGGCGAACTACATAGGAGTCGTCCTCGACGAGCGCGTCCCGTTCGAATCGGTGGATTCATATGCGATCCGATTCCGGCTTGAGGATACGTCCTCTCTCCTCGTCCCGATCGACTCGCCCCTTGCCGGGGAGATAGACACCTTCACGTTCTCTGCTCCGATCCCCTTCGCGAACCCGGCCCCGAAAATGGGGGATCTCTGCGGGATCGGCCTCGCCGGCTCGGAATCGATCGAGTGTCTCGTCTCGGAGATCCGTTCGAGCGCGGATCTTTCGGCGACGATCTCTCTTGTCCCGTACTTCGACGGCATCTACACGGCCGGCGCCGGTCCTATCCCGGACTTCGAACCGAATATCACGGTCCCCGTCACGGTCGAGAACATCCCGCCCCCCGATCCGGTTATCAACTCGATCGTCTCCGACGAATCCGTCGCGGAGCAAGGGCCGGGCGGGGCGGTGGTCTACCGGATCGTCCTTGGGATCGACCCGCCCCCGGGCGGATCACCTACCGTCGCCGAGGCGCTCCAAGTCCAGTATCGGCCGAGCGTGGCGGGCCCGGATGGCGCGTGGACTCAAATGCCTCCGACCTTCGGCGATCTCACACAGGCCGATGCGAAGCCGGTACAGCAAGGGACCGCGTACGATCTCCGGGTCCGCGGCGTCTCCCGCTTCGGTATCGCGTCCGGGTGGGCATACGTCTATGGTCACGTCGTCATCGGATCGGCCACGCCTCCGGGAGATGTCGAGACGGTCTTTCTAAATCAGGCGACGATGATCCTCTCGTGGACCGGGCCTACTCCTCTTCCGGCGGACTTCGATCACTACGAGGTCCGGCATCATAACGGCGTGAATGCCTTCTGGGCGACGGCCGCTATTGTCGGGACCACGGCCGGGAACAATATCGACGTGTCGGCGCTCCCGGTCGGTGAGCGAACCTTCCTCGTGAAAGCCGTAGACGATGGGAACAACGAATCGGTGAACGCGGCGGTCCTCTTCCGAGACCTCGGCCCCCCGGCAACGGCGAACATCCTAGTAGTCCAGGATGAGGACGCGGCGGGATTCCCCGGTCTCATCGTGAACGCGACCGTAAGTGGTTCCGATCTCGAAGCGGACCCGACGGCGGGTAATCTATTCTGGACCGGGACGGACGCTAATCCATTCTGGTCCGGGAACGATGCGGCTCTATTCTGGACTACGACATACGAGGCGATGACGTACACGGCGACATCGGCGGCATCGGCTCCGCTCATCGGGTCTACCCTCACACTCTCCGACGCTGTGACGGCCTCTTCCTACTCGATCGAGTATCAGGTGGACGCCGGCGGATACTTCCCGTGGCCCGGATCGTACGACGTGGAATCGGCGGTCACGATCGACGTTCGGTATTCTCTCGCGGGAGGGGCCACGCAGGGGATCATCGACGAACTCAACCTGACCTACGACGTACCGGATCTCTCGGAGACGGTCGAGGACTGGGCCGTTGCGGCTGGGGGCGACCGCCTCCCGATCACGGG
>MEMM01000153.1:12362-19607 GCA_001767925.1 Alphaproteobacteria bacterium RIFCSPHIGHO2_12_FULL_63_12 | reverse complement strand
GAGTGAAGATTCGCCGCCTCCCCCCGGAAGTAATGACCGGCTCGACGCGCCGCTACGAACAGCATCGCAGCGAAATCGTGCTCGATGAGCGCCTCGACAGGGCGAGCGCGACTTTCCAGTTGGCGTTGCAAATCGCCTATTTCGATCTCGACAAGCCGGTTGAAAACGCCCTCGCCGACGCGCGGATCGACGGCGCCAACAGCCTCCGGCTGGCGCGGCGCGCGCTGGCGAATTACGCCGCCGGCGCCTTGATGATGCCCTATCGCGCCTTCGTCAAAGCCGCCGAGGCGCGCCGCTATGACGTCGAGGCGCTGTCGCGTCAGTTCGGCGCCAGTTTCGAGCAGGTGGCGCACCGCCTGACGACGCTGCAAAAACCCGGCATGGAGGGAGTGCCGTTTTTCTTCATCCGCGTCGACGCCGCCGGCAATGTCTCCAAACGCCTTGACGGCGCCGGCTTTCCCTTTGCGCGTCACGGCGGGTCATGTCCGCTATGGTCATTGCATCAGGCGTTCTGCACCCCGAGACAGATCCTGACGCAATGGGTTGAGCTCCCTGACGGGGAACGCTTTTTCACAATTGTCCGCACCGTGACCGCCGGCGGCGGCGCGCATGATGCCCCGCGCATCGAACGCGCCATTGCGCTCGGCTGCGCGGCCAAGCACGCCCATCGCCTCGTCTATGCGCAAGAGCGCGACCTCGCCGCCGAGCCGCCGACCCCGATCGGCGTCAGTTGTCGCCTGTGCCACCGGGTCGATTGCCTGGCGCGCGCCGAACCCCCGATTGGCCGGCAGCTGCTGCCCGACGATTATCGCCGCGCCGCCGCGCCGTTCGGGCTGGCCGACGGGTGATCCGCCGACGCCGCCGGCCCGAGGTTTTGCAAGGATTTGCGGAAGCGGGCCCGCTCGAAAACCCTTATTTTCCGGCGCCGATCTGCTATCCGGCCGCAGAAAGTGCGCATTGTGTAACTTTTTCCGCCTCCCCGGCGAATAGACTAGGGAACATTGTTCAAGCCCGCCTGCTGGCCGGCTCGCTGGAATTCAGGCCCGTCATCTCGGGCCAGGGGGATCGGGATGAGACAGCAGGAACGGCCTGTACGCCGGCAGGACAGCGGGCCATAGAGCTGACAAGTGGCAAACTGGACTTTTGCTCCATTTCATGAATGCTTTCATGACCGGATGCAGCAAAGATATTTTTAGGGACCAGCCCCGGCAACGGGCTGTGGATTTGCGATAACGCGTTGAAATTTCCGGATTCTGAAGTGACCCATGGACCATTTCATTCGACGGATCATGTTGAAGATTCGCATGCAGCGACTGGCGGCGATGCTGTGCGCCTTTCGCGGGAACGGCGCATTGCGACGGTTATGATAGCCGGCGGGCGGAAGCGCCCGTCCGGTTATAGTCTGGGACGCGATTAAATGCAGACGGACGCGGTAATAGACAATCTCGTAAGACGCGTCAGGCCGATTCCGCGCTTCGCCGTTGAGCGGCGCATCGGGATGATGGCGGCCATCGGCGGCGCGGTAAGCATGGCGCTGCTTGCCCGCAGTTTTGGCGTGCGGCCGGACCTCGCGACCGCCATTGATACACCCTCCTTTTGGATGAAGGCCGCCTATGTCGGCGTCATCCTTCTCATCGCCCTTACCCTGCTCGCCGATTTCGCCCGTCCGGAAACAAATCCCTCGCGCCGGCTCGCCTTGCTGGCCGCGCCGGTTCTGGCGCTGTCGGCGCTGGCGGCGGTCGAGCTTTTTTCCACCGCCTCCTCCGGATGGGGGGCGATGATCATGGGCATGACGTCCGGAAAATGTTCCCTCCGGATCGTGTTTTTTGCGATCCCGAGCCTCATCGCCCTGATGGCGGCGTTCCGGCGTTTTGCGCCGACGCATCTTGCACAGACCGGCGCGACGATCGGCGCGGCGGCAGGCGCGATCGGCGCGCTCGTCTATCTGCTCTATTGCCGCGATGTCGCGGCGGGGTTCGTGCTGGTCTGGTATACGCTCGGAATTCTGGCGACCGCGTCGGTAGGGGCCTTGCTGGGGCCGAAACTCTTGCATTGGCGATAGGGGCCGGGCCGGGGAATCACGGGGGTCAGGCTCATCGGCGGTCGCGTTCGTTCAACTTGGAGTGAGATCGCCGTGAGGCTGTAACGCAGGCCGCTTTCTATGCGTATGGTTAAATGCCGAACAGGCTAAAGCAAACAGACAGGAGACCAACCAAGATGTCGAACGACAAGACCAGGGCCGCGATTGCCATCGCCATTTCCGGCGCCCTCGCCGCTTCGGTTCTCGCGGCCGGCCCGGCCGCCGCCAAGGACAAGATGGACAAATGCTATGGCGTGGCGCTCGCCGGCGAGAATGACTGCGCCGCCGGTCCCGGCACTTCTTGCGAAGGCACATCGACCGTCGACTATCAGGGCAACGCCTGGAAACTGGTTCCCGCCGGCACCTGCGAGTCGATCGAACTTCCCGACGGTCGTGCGGGTAGCCTTGAAGCGCTCGACCGCGATCTCGCGTAAGCGGCGACCTCGCCGCGAGACGGTATCGACCCCGGCAATCCTCCCCCAAGCCGGGGTCGGTCCATTTTAAGAGGGGGAAATCCTTCATGACGGGAAAGCCGGGGCGCGGCGCTCACCGATGAAAAACTCCAGCGATCATCTTATTGCGACGATCGCGCCGGCTTCCGTCGGCGTCGGCCTCAAAGCGCCGCATTACCGTCAGGCGTTCGACGGAGCGCACTCTCTCAACTTTTTCGAAGTCCACGCGGAAAATTTCATGGGCGCCGGCGGACCGCCGCTTCGCTGGCTCGCCGCAATCCGCGAGCGCTATCCGATTTCGATCCACGGCGTCTGCCTTTCTGTCGGCGGCCGCGACCCTCTGGACGCGGACCATCTCGAACGCTTCGCCCGGCTAGTCGAACGCGCCGCGCCGGCGCTGATCTCTGAACATCTCGCGTGGAGTTCGAATGGCGGCGTGTTCCTGAACGATCTGCTTCCGCCACCGATGACCAAGGATACGCTCGCGCGAACCTGCGCGCATGTAGACCAGATTCAATCCCGGCTGGGGCGGACGATCCTGATTGAAAACCCGTCGTCCTATCTCGACTGGACGTGCAACGATATCGCCGAGCCCGATTTCCTCAACGAGCTATCGACGCGCACGGGCTGCGGGCTGCTTCTCGATATCAACAACGCCTATGTCAGCGCCTCGAATATCGGTTTCGACGCGGACGCCTATGTCGACGCGATCGACGCCGGCAATGTGGGCGAGATCCACCTCGCCGGCCACGCGATCGACACCTATGACAATGTGACGATCCGGGTCGACAATCATGGCGGGCGCGTCTGCGACGAGGTCGGCGCATTGTTTGAACGTTTCACGCGCAGGGCCGGCCCCCGTCCGACGCTGGTCGAATGGGACACCGATATCCCTTCCTTCGATACGCTCGCCGCGGAAGCGGAAACAGCGCGCGACCGCATGGCGACGTTTAATGACGAGGGGGGCCTGCGCCATGCCGCTCGCTGACAGCGAAGAGACCTTGCGCGTCTATGAGGGCTTCTCGCGGGCGTTGCTGTCGGTGGCGCCGGTCGGCGTCCTCGCGCCGGCGAGCGGAGCCGACGCGAAAATCGACGCCGGCCTCGCCGTTTACCGCAACAATGTGCGCGCGGCTTATCTGCGCGTTCTTGGCGAAGCATTTCCGGTGGTCGCCCGTCTCGTCGGCGACGGATTTTTCCGTTACGCGGCCCACGAATATTTTCACGCCTATCCGCCGCGAACGCCGCTGGTCGCCCGCTATGGCGACAGTTTCCCGGCGTTCCTCGAAGGATTCGAGCCGGCGTCCGGCCTTCCTTATCTCGCCGATGTCGCGCGGATCGAGATCGCCTTTCTGGAGGCGTATCACGCGCCCGAAGCGACGCCGCGCACGACGGAAGAAATTTCCAATTGCATCGGCCAGTCGCCCGACAGGGCGAAATTCGCCTTTCATCCGTCGCTGCGAATTTTGTCCTCTCCTCATCCCGCTTATTCGATCTGGCGTCATAATCATGACAGGCGCGACGGCGCGCTGACGCCGCCCGCGGGCGGCGAACGCGTTCTTATCGCGCGCCCGGAAGCCGAGGTCATCGTCATGCCGCTCGATATCGCAACTTTTGTGGCGCTTCAGGCGCTCGCCGCCGGGGCCCGCCTCGGCGGCGCCATTGAATCCGCGCTCGACGAGCGCCCGAGCGCTACGGTCTTAGATATCGTCAACCAGATCGTCACATCCGGCGTCATCGTCTCGGCGACGTTGAATTAAGGAGGGGTCATGTCTGCCTTATTCGGAATCTACGGGAAATTCGCGGCGCTAATGGAAAAAATTCCCTATGCGGCGGTGGCGCTCGCCTGCCGCCTCGCGGCGGCGATCCCGTTCTGGCGGTCCGGCCAGTCGAAACTCGATGGCGGCGACATCCTCGGCGTCAAATACGAGCTTTTTTCGTTGAAGGCGTCGAAGATCTATCTGTTCGAGACCGAATTCGGTTTTCCCGAATCGATCGCGCCGGCCGCGGCCCAGATGGCCGCGCTCGGCGAGAATCTGCTGCCGCCGCTTCTCGTGTTCGGCCTGTTCTCGCGTCTTGGCGCGCTCGGTCTGCTGATCATGACCGCGGTGATCCAGTTCTACGTGTTCCCGGAAGAATTGCTCAAACCCGACGGGAACTGGGCGATGCATCTGCAATGGGCGGCGCCGCTTCTGGTGGTTCTGCAACGCGGGCCCGGCGCCCTGTCGCTCGACTGGGCTTTGGGACGCCGCAAATAGCCGCGCGCGGCCGCCATTCACTCCAACAGGAAAAAAAGGGTCAGGAAACATCATGTCAAAAATTCTCAACCATGCGCCGGCTTTCGTTCTCGCCGCCTTCCTTGTGATGATGGGCGCGCAGAAATTCGGCGCCGAGAACATCATCTTCGCGACTATCGCCGAGCGCTCTGGCATCGCGCTTTTTGAGCCGACGATCCGTATGGCGACGGGCGCCGCCGAAATCGCCGCCGCTCTGTTGCTGCTGCTCCCGAAAACGCGGCTCTTTGGCGCGCTCGGCGCGGTGGGGATTATCGGCGGCGCAATCGTGTTTCACCTCTCGCCCTGGCTCGGGATCAATGTCGCGATGGCGCCGGGCGCCGAACCGACGCCTGTCCTTTTCATGATGGCGGTCGGCTCGTTCGTCCTTGCGGTTTTCACGCTGTTGAAAGCGCTCCCCAAAAAGGCCTGAACCCGATGAAGCTTTTCCCGTCGCTTCCCGACACGCCGCATCTTGCGGATGTGTACCGGCGCTTTCCCGAGCATGTGAAACCCCTGCTCGACTATCATGACAGGCTGTTGCGCGGCGAGAGTCCGCTCACTGTCGGCGAACGCGAGCTGATCGCCGCTTATGTGTCGGGCCTCAACGCCTGCAATTTCTGTTACGGCGCGCACAAGCTCTATGCCGACATTTTCGGCTTCGACGCCAGCATCGTCGAGCAGATGGTCGCTGATCTGGAGACAGCGCCGATTGACGAAAAGCTGAAACCGCTCCTGCGTTACGCAGCAAAGCTGAAAAGCCTGCCGCCGAAGCTGACGCCAGCGGATGCGCGGGCGGTTTACGACGCAGGATGGACGGAACGCGCGCTGTTCGACGCCATCGAGATCGCTGCATTGTTCAACTACATGAACCGCATCATCGAAGGAACCGGCGTCGCCTATGATTTCGACGCCAACCCGCCGACCGTCGATGAGCGCGAGGCGCGGCGAAAAAGAACCTACACCGATTTCGGCAAGGCGCTGGGGATCGACTAACGCGGCCCGCGCCGCCGCCAATCCTGCAAATCAGAGGACACATGAACGCACCCCTTACCCGGCGAAAGCTCGCATTGATCACCGGCGCGTCGTCCGGCATCGGCTCCGCTTTCGCCCGCATCGCCGCGGCGAAGGGTTTTGACGTCGCGCTCGTCGCCCGGCGCGAAGACCGGCTTCAATCGCTCGCCCGTGAAATCGCCGAACGATTCGGCGTTTCGGCGCGTTTCCGTTCGACCGATCTTTGCGATCCGGAAGCGCCGAATGCGATCTGCAACTGGATGTCGGCGGCGGGATGCCAGGTCGACGTGCTCGTCAACAACGCCGGCTACAGCATTCCCCAATCCTTTGCCGGCACGACGCTCACCAATCAATTAAATTATCTCGAACTGTCGGTGACCGGACCCGTTTCGCTCAGCCATCATGTCCTTCCCGGCATGGTCGAACGCGGATGGGGCCGCATCATCAACATTTCGTCAATCACCGCGTTCTCAAGCGGCGGCAAGGGGCACACGCTTTATCCGGCCAGCAAGAGCTTCATCGTCAAATTCTCGCAATCGCTAAACGCCGAGGTCGCATCGAAAGGCGTCTATGTGACGGCGGTCTGCCCTGGCTTTGTCGACACCGAATTTCAGCAGGCGAACAACATGGCGGACAAGATGAGCTCGACGCCGACATTCCTGAAACAGACGGCGGACGAAGTCGCCGATGAAGCCTGGCGGCGGAACGATCGCGGCGTCGAGGTGGTGGTTCCCGGCTTTCTTCCGAAGCTCGCAGCGGCATCATTAAAGCTCGTTCCCGAACAAATCGTCACCCCGATTACGCGCGCGGCGGCGGAAAAATATTACGTCGGCGACTAAGCAAGAGGGCTGAAGTGGAACACAAGCGCGCCGACAATTCCTATGACATCGTGATCATCCGCTCGGGCGCCGGCGGCGCCAGCCTCGCGCAGCGTCTCGCCGGAACGGGTAAGTCCATTCTCATCCTCGAACGCGGCAAGCGCCTTCCGGTCGAGGCGGAGAACTGGGACCCGAAGGCGGTGTTCATCAAGCAGCGCTACAAGGCGCGCGAAAAATGGAAAGACCGCACCGGCGCCGCCTTCACGCCCAATATTCACTACTGGGTCGGCGGCAACACGATTTTTTACGGCGCCGCGCTCTACAGATTCCGCAAGCGCGATTTTGAGCGCGTCGACCATCATGGCGGCGGCGTGTCGCCGGCATGGCCGATCTCTTACGACGATCTCGCGCCCTATTACACCGAGGCGGAAACGCTCTGGAAAGTTCATGGCGCGCGGGGCGCCGATCCGACCGATGACGCCGCCGCGCCGCCTTATGCGTTGTCGCCGTTGCGGCACGATCCGTCGATTTCGACTCTCAAGGCGCAACTGACCCGAATGGGCCTGAAGCCGTTTGAAATGCCGGTCGCGGTCGACCGAGATGAGGACTCG
>MEMM01000153.1:0-12342 GCA_001767925.1 Alphaproteobacteria bacterium RIFCSPHIGHO2_12_FULL_63_12 | reverse complement strand
GGCGATATAATCGTTCTCGCCGCCGGCGCGGTCAATTCGGCGGCGCTGCTGCTGGCATCGGCGCAAGGCAAACATTCCGGCGGCCTCGCCAATTCTTCCGATCAGGTCGGCCGCAATTACATGTTCCACACCGCGTCCGCGTCGCTGACCTTTTCACCGGCGAAAGTGAAGACCGATTTTCCGAAGACGATGGCGCTCAACGATTGGTACTGGGGCGACCCGGACGGCGGCTTCGATTACCCGATGGGACATGTGCAGCTTCTTGAATATCTGCACGGGGATGTCCTGCGCGGTCAGATCAGCCATCGCCTTCCGGCCTGGATGATTCCAAAATCGTTCGCCGACGCCCTTGGCGCGAGAGCGCTCGCCTTTCTGGTGATGACGGAAGACCTGCCTGAGAAAAGAAACCGAGTCAGATTGACCAGAGGGGGACAGATCCGGCTCGATTACTGGCACAACAACCTCACCGCGCACAAAAGACTGATCGGCCGCTTCCACCATTACATGACGCGATCAGGGCGGATGTGCCGCTGCATCAGGGGGTATGAAGCAAGGCTCGACGGCGTCCTCCCCATTTATGGAACAGCGCACCAGTGCGGGACCCTCAGAATGGGAGAGGATCCAAAGACCTCGGTCACCGATCCGAACGGAAAAGCCCACGATCTCGATAATCTTTACGTGGCCGACACCAGCGTTTTCGTTTCGAGCGCGGCGGTCAATCCCGCGCTCACCTGCATCGCCAATGCGCTGCGGGTCAGCGACATTATCGCAGACCGGTTGTCCTGATCATCGTGATCGTCCCAATACGGGTAAACTCCCGCCCCTCCTAACGGCAATTTGATTGGACGGCCGGGATAGGCTAATTTGCCCTCCAGGATAATCGGGCGAATTCACATGCGCGGCGCTGCCTCGAGCGAAATCCAGGGCGTCCAGAATAAGGCGCCCGCGCGTTGACCATGAACGAGACAGAACTTGCCAATCTGATGCGCCTCGCCCGGACAGGCGACCGGCGCGCTTACGAAGAATTGCTGCGCGGTCTCGTTCCCGTGTTCAAATCCTATTACCTCCGGCGCGTCCGCGATTATCTGGTCGAGGTCGATGATTTCATTCAGGAATGCCTTCTCGCCGTTCACCAGCGGCAGATCACCTATGACGTCACCCGCCCCCTGCTTCCCTGGGTCTACGCGATCGCGAGGCACAAATTGATCGATCGCTTCCGGGCCAGAAAAGAGGTCTTGAACCTGTCCGATATCGACGCCGCGGTTTCTGGATACGACTCAGAGCCTGCGCTGAGCGCGAAACTGGATGTCGAGACGCTTCTCGACCACGCGTCGCCGAAACAGAAAACCGCGATCATCGCCACGAAAATTCGTGGCGAGAGCATCGCCGAACACGCCGTCGCCGCCGGCGTCTCCGAATCCGACGTCAAGGTTTCCGTCCACCGGGGCTTGAAAGCACTGTCGTCCTTTGTCCGGAGAAAGGCATGACGAATATTGACGAATTTGTCTCGGCGCTGTCGTCGCAGCCCCCGAAAGGCGGCGAGAACGCCGCCGCGCTGCGGCTGGCGATCGGCCTCGCCATGGGCGTCGCCGGCGCGGTCGTATTTCTCGTTTTATTCGACGCTTTCTACGGTTCCGGCGCGCAAGCGATCGATTTTGACACGCCGGTCTGGAAAATCGCCTATTCTCTCGCGCTCGCTTTTTCAGCGCTGGTCGTGACGCTGCAATTCGCCTCGCCCGAGACCCGGACGAGCCGCCGTCATCTACTCGCTTTCGCGCCAGTGATGATGATGGCGATGATCGCCATGACCGAACTTTTCACCTCGCCGCCGGAAACCTGGCTCCGCCTGATGTTCGGCTATGGCGTTACCTCCTGCGTGACCACGATTTTTATCATCTCGCCGCCGATTTTCGCTGGCATGTTCTGGGCGTTTCGGCGGTTCGCAGCGACCGACTATAAGACCGCCGGGGCGGCGATCGGCGCCTTGTCCGGCGCGATGGCGGGGGCGCTTTACGCGGCGGTTTCCGGCGAGGCGTCGGCCTGTTTCGTCTTCCTCTGGTACTCCGTCTCGGTCGCGGCGACGGCCCTTGCGGGAGCGCTGGCGGGACCGAGATTTCTTCGCTGGTAAGGCGCTCCGCCTGTAACCAGAACCCCGTTTCTCGCGAATAACTTCTTGAAGGAGCGCCGCTCCTTCGCGAGAGACTTGTCCAGCTGAAATTAGACGGCGTCTGACGCTTTTTAATCAATGAGGCGGGGCGATACGTGCGCCCCGGTCAGCGCCGGGACAGCGTGTCACCTCTCGCGGAGACGGCCCCAAATGAACCTGGCGTAGGCTCGGCTCTCACGCCAGTAGAACCGACCTTGGCCGCTCTCCAACGAGCCAAGGTCGGTTCGCGGTTTTTCCGGCGACGGCAGGGGCAGGCGTTTCCCCGAATCGATAAAATTGTCAGTAACCCGAATGCCGCCGATCCGCCCTCCGGGGGCAGGACGCTTCCAGTCGTGTCAGAAGACCGCCAACGCATTTGCCTGCGAGTGAGAACTGTTCTCAAACTCTGTTTGAGTGATTGACCGACGAGAAACAGCCCGTCGTCGAGATACCGAACGTCAGTTCACGAGGAGCGTATCGCGACAGGCGCGCGCCGGCGCCGTGGACCCGCCAGCGACGGCTTTCTGAAACGCCGCGCGGCTCCACACGCGGATTGCCGGCGCCTGCGGGCGCGCCGGATCGAGCTCGACAATCGCGATGCGGCTGTGCAGCGGATGGCCGTCGGCGGCAGCGGCGATCGCCGTAACCCGATAGACGCCGCGCGGCGCGGGCGCCTCATCATCCTGCTCGATCTCTTTTTGGCGCGCGCCGCCGGTCCGGGTCGAATGCACCGAAAGGACATTCTCAAGCGCCGCGAATGTTTTCTCATCGACGCCGGGGATCAGCCGCAACTCGTCGATGATGTTCAACGGCGCGTTCTTGGGCGCCGCAGTGGCGCCAGCGATGCGAAAATCTTCCGCTTCCGGCGCATTTTCGGAGGTGACGCTATCCCGGTCGACATAATCGGCGATGCGGGCGGCGATCATCAGCGCCGCGTCCGCCGCAAGACCGGCGTTGGCGATTTCCCTGGCGATGGAGAGCCGGTCGGCGAAATTGACATTCAGCCGCCGCGATTCATTCTCGATACGAACCGACAGGACCTGGCCGTCCTGCGCGCATCTTAGATCGACGCGCTCAAGCGAAGCCGGATCGCGGCGCCAGTCTCTGACGACCCTCCAGACGCCAAGGTCGACCGCGGCGTCGACAGCGGCCTGCCCGACGATGCGGGCGGTCAGCGCGTTATACAATCGCGCCTGAGACTGGGTTGTCGCCTGATAGGCGACGCCGATCGCGGCGAGAACGCCGACGAGTCCGATGACGACCAGAAGTGCGTTGCCGTCCTCCGCCGACGCGCCGCCTGACCTAATTTGCGGGCGTCGCCTCCGGCTTTGGCTGTTTTTGGTCAAGGAGCTCCTTCACGGCATGGAGGCGATCCCTGAACTCGTCCGTCGCCTCGCGCGCCTCATCGCGATCGCGGACGACGCGCGGCGTGATGAGGACGAGTAGCTCGGTCCGGTCCACATCCTTCTTCTTCGACTTGAAAGCTTCGCCCAGCACGGGAATTTTCGACAGATAAGGAATGCCCGAACTGGTGACGTTCCGGCTGTCTTCGATCAGTCCGCCGAGCGCGAGGCTGTCGCCGTCATGAACGGCGACTGAAGTTTCGATGCGGCGCTGCTGGATCGTCGGAGAATCGATCCCCGAGGTCGTCGTCGACACCACCGAGCTGACTTCCTGCGAAATGTCGAGTATGACGACGCCGCTGTCACTGACGCGCGGCGTGATGTTCAAGATGACGCCGGTATCGCGGAACGACACCGAATTGACGATCGGCGCGTCGGGATTGACCGTGCTCACCGCCGACTGCGTCGCCACCGGCACCTGATCTCCGACCTGCAGACGCGCGGTCTTGTTGTCCATCACCATCAATGTCGGCGAGGAAACGACCTTCACATCGGTGACGCTGGCGATCGCATTCAATGCGACGCGCGCGTCGGGCTCCGAAAACACATAGGAAAAGCCCGGAAAACTTGGCCCGACCGCGCCGGACGCCACATCCGAAAAGGAGAACGTGCTTTCCGCATTGTTGAAAAACCACGAAAGTCCGTGCTTCAGGCCATCATTGAGCGTGACCTCGGCGATCGTCGCCTCGATCATCACCTGGCTCGGCAATCTGTCGAGTTTCTCGATCATCGCGTTGATGCGCTGATACTCATAGGGCGACGCGTAAATCAGCAGCGCATTGTTCTCATCATCGGCGGCGATCTTGATCTTGCCGGCGGCGCCAGAGCTATTTCTACCGGTCGCGCCGATGCTGTCCGTCGCGGCGTCCGTCGATGGCGCTTCCGCCGCCGCGTCACCGCCAATCGTTGCCGGCGTCAGTCCCGGCTGGACGATATCGGATGCGGCGGCGTCGCCGCCCGCGCCGAAGAAACCCTGCAGCACGCCGGCAAGAGCGACCGCCGACCGGTTCTGCACATGATAGACGAAGACCTGATCCCCGCCCGTCGCTTCCGGATTGTCGAGGCGTTCGACCCATTTGCGGGCGTCTTCGATGTAGGAGGCCCGCGAGGAGATCACCAGAACAGCATTCAGCCGTTCGTTGGGCACGAACCTCACCAGCCCTTCAAGCGGCTGGTTCGTTCCGTTGGAAAAAATCGT
Organism: Alphaproteobacteria bacterium RIFCSPHIGHO2_12_FULL_63_12; assembly: GCA_001767925.1. Lineage (GTDB taxonomy): Bacteria > Pseudomonadota > Alphaproteobacteria > Caulobacterales > Parvularculaceae > Amphiplicatus. The sequence continues at coordinate 7,595 of MEMM01000153.1, read as the reverse complement.
CGCCAGCTCATTGGCGACCGATTTCGGATCGGCCGCTGTCACCGGCAACAGCGCAAACGACATCCCTTTGAGCCAGTCGACATCGAAAAGACGGACCGCTTCGATAAGCGAATCGAGTTCGCGGCGCGAGCCGCTCAGCATCAGGAGATTGCGCGCGCGATCGACGCGCATAATCGCGCCGGGCGTTGAAATCGGCTTCAGAATACGTTCCATTTCCGCGGCGGAAATATAGCGCAAGGGAACGACCTGCACCCCGAAGCCGGCGGTTTCCTGCAGCGACGTGACATTGCCGACCGAAAAGTTTCGCGGCCCGAGCACCGCCCTTTCCGCCGACGATATCCGGTAGATGCCGTTGTCTTCGATCAGCGCCGCGCCTTTGGCTTCAAGCGCGCTTTCGAAAATCGAGAGCACCGCGCTCTTTGAGACGGGCGCCGCCGTCTTGATCGTAATTGTTCCCGTAACGCCCTCATCGAGCGCATAATTGACGCCCAGAATATCCCCGAGAACGAGATCCGCAGCGTCGGAGATCGGCGCATTGTCAAGATCGATGTCGAGCATTTCATCGTTGGCGGCGGACGGCGGCGCGCTTTGCGGCGCGCCGGTGAAACCGTCCGTGCCGCGAATGATGGTCGGCGTCGCACGGACATCTTGCGCTGGCGGCGGCGATGGCGTCGCGGCCAATTCCGGCGCCTCGCGAACGATCAGGCTTGCGATATTATCGGATTTCGGCGCGGCATCAGAAACTGCGGGCGCGCTCGCGCATCCGCCCGCCAGCGTGCAGAGCATTACGATCAATTGTGTCTGGCGCGTTTTCATTTAATCCGGCGTCCCGTAGAGACCGCCCTCACCCAGCTTGGATAGTGCGTCTTTGATGGCTTCCCGGCGCTCGTCAATAGCGGCCTGGCTTGGATTCGTCGCCGCCGACGGCAGGATCGGCGTCGCGGCGCGCAACTGCGAGATTTCCTTGGCGGAAAGCGCTTTGCGTTTGGAAATCGACAGCACGATTTCCTCGCCGCCGCGCCGCAGCACCGCCTGCCCCGGTTCGATGGCGGTGACGCGCCACCCCGAAATCTCGTCGTCGACTCCCACCCACCGTCCCCGTTTGCCGTCGCTTAGATCGGCCTTCTCGCGAAACAGCGCTTTTCGAACCCGCGAATTGGCGATCGTCCCGGCGAGCCTTAGATCGCCGAGCGCGGCGCCGGCGCTTTCCGCGCTCAAGATAGCCTGCCGACCCTTAACAAAGAGGGGTCGCGACAGGACCGTCGCCGCGTATTTTGAGTAATCGGCGCCCTCTCCGCCCCCGAATTGAGGCACGGGCGCGAGCTGCGCGTCGCCGACGTCGGCGCGCATTTCACCGACCGGCGCCATCGCCAGAACGACGCTCGTCAGGATCAGGAGCGGCGACATCAAAAGGGCAAGTCGGGAGGTATTGGCGGCGGGTCGCATCGAATTTACGCCTCCCCCGACCAGTAGAAGGCGACCACGGTCACCGTTGCGTTGAAGTCCCGGGCCCCGTCCGCTCCCGATTGCCCGCGAAGGACCAGAGCCTCGACGAACAGGCGCGGCTTTGCGTTCGACAGATCCATCAGGAATTCGGTGATCGCATTCAGATCGCCCGAGACGCTCATGCGAACGCCGGCGGCGAGCTCCCCGGAACCGGGCGGCGCATAATCTTGCGCACTGATAACGGCAAGGCCGGATTTGGTCGCCGCCTCGCGCACCAGTCCCTGAATCAGGGCGGAGGACGAGCCGCCGCTTTTCGCGGCGAGAAAATCGGAACGCAGCGCCAGCGCTTCTTCGCGCGCCGCCGTCCAGCGATCGAGCGCGCCGAGGCGGGCGCGCTGTTTTTCGAGCGTGACGATCTCGCGTCGAATTTCCGCGATCTTCGCTTGCTTTGACAAAAGCGGCGCTGGAATCGCGATCCAGAAGATGGCGCAGGCGCCAGCGAACAGCGCCGCCGCCAGAGCGAGCGCACCGGCTGCGGAAAAACTGAGGGGCTGTGCGGTCATCCGCCGCCCCCGCTGGCGGAAGGCGCGGCGGGATCGTTCGTCTCGACGCTCAGCTTCGCCGAAAAGCGCTCTTCTCCCGACGCCTGATCGGTGATTACCGTATCCGAGAACGCCGCGCCGGCGAATGCGGGCGACGATTCAAGATCGTTGATCACTTTCGACGCCGAGGCGGCGTAACCAGTCAACGCGACGTCGCGCCCGGAGATCGTCACTTCCGTCAGCCAGACGCCGTCGTCGAGGGTTTCGGTCAGCGACGCCAGCGTCGACAACGCCGCCGGATGAAGCGCGCTGTATTTGCGCAGCGTTTCGATATTCGCGGCGGCCGCGTTGGCGTCGGCGGCCGCTGTCCTCACGCCTTCCGTTTCAGCGGAGAGCCGTTCCTTCTGCGCGACAAGCGCCGCAAGCACCCGCCCCTGCCGGATATGGGCGCCCGCGAGCAGCGAGACGACGGCGATAGCGATCAATCCGTATTCCCAACGTAACACCGGACGCGCCTTGCGCCGTGAATGCGTCGGCTGAAGGTTGATGCGTTCCGCCCCAACGGCGTCGACCTGATCGATGTCGACGCCGACGCGCCGCAAATCTTCGACCAATGCTGCGACGATCGCATTCTTGACGACGATTTGTCTCACTCGCCGGAATCCGCCCACGGGCGATTTCTCCGCGATATAGTCAAAACTTGCTTCGTCAGCAGAAAATGGCGTCGCGCTTTCGAGTTCGAGGGATAAAATCTCCCGCGCGCGCCGCATCGCGCGTTCTGGAATTTCCACCGCGAAGGAAAGGACGCTTTCCGCCGGCAGCCTGAGGATCGTCGCGCCGCCCTGTCCGCGCGCAGTCCTTGCCGCCTCAGCGATTTGCCCCGCGTCGCCTTCAACCGGAAGTCCGCCGGGCGACGGCGCGGCGAGCGAATATTTTCCGTCAGGGCCAAAGCCGATCACCACGGATTTCCCGCCGGAGGCGCCAAAACGCGGCGCCGACGGCAGGACCGCGCGCAATTCGCCTGTCCACCATGACCAAAACGCGTCCCATGCGGACGTTAATTCCAGCGCCATCAGCCTTCCGTCGCCCCGGTCCCTTCGCCACTTTACTCAACTCGCGACGGGAATGTAACTAAGCTTCCCGCCGGGTCGTCAGGGCACGATCCACTCGGAGTCGGGCAAAAATCCGCGATCGGACTTGGCGTCAAGACGCATCACGAAGGCCCCTTTCGACGCAAAGCGCTGCCCCGGCCCGAGTGCGAGGGTCGGATGGGTCCCGACATTGAGGTTCTTTTCCGCCTCATGCTCGATCAGCTCGATCAGATATTCACGGTTAAAGTCGCCGAGCAGGTGCTGCAGGCTGTGTTCGATCATGGTTAGCGCGAAATAGGACTCGAACTGCAGCCGCGGATTGGTGACCGGCACTTTGCGCGCGCTCATCCACGCCCGCACGTCAAACTCCCGCGGGTGAACGACGCCGGGTTTTTCATACGGCCAGGCGAAGCGGAAATTCTTGCCCGCTTTGTCGCCCACCGCCTTCGCCGGTTCGATGGCGTCGGACGGAAGGCCAATGATCGGCGCCTTGCGGAAATTCTTCGCCTGAAGCTGCGGCACGACATCTGCCGCCGCCGCGCCCGGCCAGACAACCAGCGCATCGACATTTTTCTCGCAGCATTCGCCGAGCGCTGCGATCAACCTCTCCTTGTCGGGAAAGCCCTGCGAGATGACGCGGCCGCCGTAAAATTCCGCCGCCTTCTTGAAGGAGATCGCCGACGCGGCGCCGAGTCGGTCTTCGAGGTAATATTGCCGAATTTCCGCGCCGCCCTTGTTGCGGCTGGCGACAAAGGTCGCCATCGCTTCGCCTTCAAGAGCGCGGCCCCTGCTGAAATAGATATTGTAGCGATAGGCGACATCGCGCGTCTGCGGCAGCTCCGTGCTCGGGAATATGCAGGGGGTCGCGGAGCGGTCGCAAAAATCCGCGATCGGCGCATGCGGCCCGTTCACCAGCCCGCTGACCATCGCGAACACCGGCTGCGCCTTGTAATAGGCGTCCAGCTGATCGCTCCACGATTCCGGCTCGCCCTTCAATTCCCAGACATGCAGCTTCCACGCCCGATAGGTGTTGAGAAATTCCGACCGGTACAGGGGTGAAAATCCCGGGCTGGAAAGATCGCCTTTGGTGTGGAGATTTTTCCAGTTGAAAAAGGCGTTGATCGTCGCAAGGACGGCGTCGGTGTCGGCCTTGTTCGCGCCCGGCGTCACGATCGTCGCGAAATGGATAGCGCCGCGTGTGACGCCCGGATCCGGCGCTGTGCCGAGCGTTTTGAGATAAGCGACAATGTTCGCCGCATCCTTTTCGGAAAGCTCATAGCGCGGCATCGTCCGGTCGAGATCGCGCCCGGCGGGATCGACGCCAGTGATGAGCGCCGCCGCCAGCGTTGCGTCGGTATAGGCCGGACGCGATCTTGGATCGCGCATTTTCGACCAGAATTCTCCCGACTGCGCTTCGAGGAAAAGCTCTTTGAAGATGCGGTTCCGGTCGCCGCGGCTTGCCTCATACAAAAGATCGCCGCGAATCGGCGGCACGTAAACGCTGCCTTCGCTTCCGCCATAAGCACTCGGACGATGACAGCTGACGCAGCTGAACTGCGCGCCGCTAATCTCGATGTCGCCCTGGGTGCGCGCCTTGATCGGCACGCCGTTCGAGGAAACGCCTTCCCAATAAAGGCGGCGCCCGGCGACCGGGTCCCCGGCAGGTTCTGCAGCGATCGCCTGAACCGGCGCCAGCAGAGCGAGCGCGCCGGCCGCGGCTTTCAAAATGAGTTTACGGATCAAGGGGTCTCGACCTTTCGCGCCGAAGAGAATTCACTGACGAGGTCCGCGACGCTTAAAAGCCCGCGGATACGCACCCATTCGCCGTCTTTACGCCAGCGGATGAAGGTGAAGGGTTGATGGTACATCTTGTTGTCGCCCTGATTGAGGGCGTCGAACGACTTCGTCACTTTGGTGATGTCGTCCGCTGCGCCGGTCAGGAACACCCAGTCGGGCCGCGCATTCTGTTTCGCCGCGAATTCGCGGAGTTTTTCCGGCGTGTCATATTCCGGATCGATCGAGATCGACACCATGCGGTAATTCGGGGCGACCGCCGCGATATCATTTTGCGCACCGCCGAAGACGGCGCCCATGACCGGACAAATCGTCGTGCAGCTTGTGAAAATGAACTGAACGAGAGTCGGACGGTCTTCCGACAGAAGCTGATCGATCCGCACCTTCCGGTTGTTCTGATCGATCAAACTGATCTTCGGCGCTTCGTAACGCGCGGATGATACAACGTAATCGGATGATTTCTCCGGCGCCGGATGATCGTGATCGCCTTTGGCGTCGGCGCCATGTTCATGATGATGCTCGTGCGCTTCGCCGGCGTCCTGGGCTGAGGCGGCTCCCGCGCCCCATGTCGCGCCGAGGACGGCGCAGAGGAATGAGAGTGACTTGCGTCGGTGCATGGCTTTCAACCTCTTTTCCTTGATCGGACTGACGGACGTACCCTGCCCGCCTTTTAAAGGGTGCGCCAGCCCCGATGGTTCAGGGCTGGCGCACACCGCTCTTTCGTTCTGGGGGAGAAAAGAACGAGCGGATTTAGTGCATCGACCAGACCGCCACGTCGTGGTGGAAAGCGTCGAATTGGTAGAGCCTCAAGCGACGGCCCGGCTCGAAAGTGAACTCCCAGTCCATGTCGTGACGGGTGAGTCCGCCGGTGCTCGCCGCTCCGAGAATTTCATTCGGAAGGTCGTTGCCGACGATATTGCCGAGCTTACGCTGTTGGCCCTTCGGCGGCAGCATATTGGCGCCGGTGTCGACCCGTTTGAACGACTCCATGCCGAAGGCGATATTGGCGGTGGAGGTCGGTCTGGCTGCGGGCGCGACCACGATCGCCGGCACCGCCGGGTTGATCGTGTGCGGCCACCACTGAATGCGTCCGAAGGTGAACCAGGCGCCGGCGCCGGCGACAGGGATCGTGTTCTGGAACGTATTCTCCCATCCGCGCATGCCGCCGAAGTCGACATTCGTGTACTGGTGCGGATAGTAGTCGCCGTTGATCAACGTGATGCGGACTTTGGTGCCGCGGGTCGTCCATTTTCTCAGCTCGACCTGGGCGTCATTGATGTAGCCGTTGATGTGCCCGTAGATCGTGTTGTTGAGATAAGCGAGCGTCACGTCGGAAGTGGGATCTTCCGGAATGCCGCGCGGCAGTTTGTTGCGGTTGCCCCAGTCGAAGAAGGATTCTTCGAACTCTGAGCTGATCCCCGCAAGGTCGGTGCTCTTGAGACCGCCCGCCTGAATCCGGCGCAAGGTCGACCACATGCGTTTGGCCGGAGCCAGATCGCCGATCATCGAGATCGCGTTGAGCTTGGCCTGCTCATTGGCGCGCGGATTGACGCCAAAGGTCTGTTTCTCGAAGAAGTCGCGATCGACAGCCTGACCGTTCACAACGAAGCCGCGCGCAAGGTTTTCATGCGCCTGGACCCGGGGCGGGTGCATACGCCATCCCCAATGATAGGTCAGGTTGAAGAAGCGGGCCGGCGGTTGCTTGATGTAGAAGGTGTATTTGTTCCCTTCTTCCATCGGGAAGAACGTCTGGTCGAGCGAAACGTTCGGAATGAACTGGTTCTGCCCGCCGAGAACGACTTCCTTCGGATCGTCATAGAGCATCGGGAACGAGGCGAAATCCTCATGACCGCGATTGAGAACATAGACGTTGTACTTGGTGTACCACTCGCCGTCGTCCCACTGGCCTTCCCACAAAGGCGTCGCCGGATTGTCGCCGGAATTGGCGATCCGTTCGACCGGGCGCGAGTCGACATACATCGTGTCGGATTCGATGTGCGTGTCGAACCAGATCTGGTTGACTTCCACCGTCCGGGACACCGGATCGACCGATTTGATCTTCAGCGGCCCGTTGTAATGAAGAACGGGGAACCCGCTATAGGAACGGTCGGCGATCGGATTGCCTTCGAGAATATCGAGGCCGAGCTGAACGACCGCCGGATCGATATCGCCGGGCTTCTTCGCCGCCATCAGATGGCGCCTGACAACGTCGAGATCATCGGTCGGCGACCGCGTCTGGTTCGCCGTCAGCGGCGTCACATCGGCTTCGTTCAGACGCTGATTTTGAGGATCGCCCGCGAATTGGAGATTGTAGGGGTTTTCCGGCGTTGACGACAGCGTATTGATGATCTCGGCGCCCGAGCACGATTTGATGTTTTCATAAACCGTCGGCAGCAGGTTCGGCGGATTGTCGCCGAAAGAGTCGCCCGGCGGATAAAGGTGACCGCCCTCATTCGGGTTGAGATTGGTGCCGCCCGTCATCGAATTGCCGGGCGCATTCATATTATAGCCGGGGACCGGCGACGGATCGACAGCATCCGTGTCCGGAAACAGTCCGGTATGCGCAATCGTGAGATTCGGGTTTGTGCGGTTGATGACCGAGAAGTGCGGACGGGGCTTGGGACCCGCCGGCCAGGGCATGCAAACGTCGTTGAGCATGGTTAGCTCAGCCTGCGCCAGCACCGGCGTCGCGATGGACATCCCCGCAATCGGCGCCAGCAGC
>MEMM01000152.1:24149-24757 GCA_001767925.1 Alphaproteobacteria bacterium RIFCSPHIGHO2_12_FULL_63_12 | reverse complement strand
GCGAGCAACCCGCTAAGGACCGTGGCCGGAAGGACCCGTGACCCCCCGGTCACACCGGTTGCTTGCCGCGCCGGTCACTGACCGCGCCCGTGAGTCGGTACGCCACGTCGCGCTCGAACTCGATCTCGAATCGCTCCCGCGCATGGCCCTCAAGCGCTCCAAGAATGCGAGGCTTCGAGGCGAACTGCGCAGGCGCAGGCCCGAACAGGATCTTGATAGGGCCACGCGGCACCCGCCCAGTGCTGGTCCTCATGCGCTCAGCCGAGATGCCGCCGCGGCGCCCTGGGTAGATGAAGCTGCCCTTCAACACCTTCCGAGCGCGCCCCTTGTAGATCTGCACGCTGAGACCCTTGCGCGTCTCGCGGGTGCCCTTGAAGTCCGTGAGGGGAGCACCCTGAGCAGCGATCCGCACAGACGCCTGCAAGTTGGCGTTGCCGCCAACTCCTGCTCGAGCGACCGAGATCAGCGCGGAGCGCTTGCGCGTGCGCTCGCGGAACGCCGTCGCTTTCACGTTCAGCTCGCCTCGGATTAGAGAGCTCGCCTTCGCCGCGGTCGACTTCGCCGCTCGGTTCAGCGACCGATTGATCGCCGCCCGCCCTTGGCTGTCC
>MEMM01000152.1:11761-24111 GCA_001767925.1 Alphaproteobacteria bacterium RIFCSPHIGHO2_12_FULL_63_12 | reverse complement strand
GGACTCACGAGGCGAGACAGCGACTGCAGTGGACCGAGGCCTTCGTGCACCTCGGTCAGCATAGCCAGCAGCCTACCTGTTCTGTCGTGCAGGTCACTGGCCCAAAGGGTCCAAAGGGCTCAATTTCTCCTGCGTCCCTGCGCGGCCTTCAATCGCTGAATCTCGGCCTGCGGGATGTAGATCCGATTCCGCAGCCTGATCCGAGTGACCCGATGTTTCAGGTCTCCATCCGCGAGCAGCCTGCGGATGGTCTTCACATTGACGCCGAGGGCGCGTGCTGCGGCTCTGGGGCTCAGCTCGCCAGTCGCCATTCCGCCCCCAGCCACTTCTTCCGCGCGAAGCGATCCCCGACCACCGCGCGGCCCTGGTCGTAGAGCGTCGCGACCCGCTCCTTCGTCCAGGCGAACGGCGCGCGCCGGAATCTCTCCGAGGCTTCGGTCGCGACCTCGCGAAGCGACAGCTGCCCGATGCAGCGAGCGCAGAACGTCCGCACCGGCCAGCGATGCTCTCGGTGATCGTAGAGCCGCTGCAGCTCGGGGCCGATGTCCACCCAGGGCGAGAGCCAGTGCTCGGTCGAGCCTGGTCTGCGCGTGATCTGCAGGTTCCCTCGCAGGATGAACTGGTCCTCGAAGTCCCAGGGTCTCCCGCATCTCCCGCAGACCTCGGTGCGAATTGTGAGGCCTTTGCCCTTGCTGTGGCGGATCTGGTGGTGGCAGGCCTTGCATTCGATGGCATACACGCGCCCGTGTACTGCTACCGGATCCAGCGCGGGAGCGCCGATGGATGCGCTCCAGTTGAAGTAGCGGACGACTATGTCCTCAGGGGTGTCAAACACCACTCCAAATCCTTTCCATACCAATCCCCGACGTAACGCTCCGTGCGGATCCGGTCCCGTCCATTCCTACACTGCCTCTCCACTCCTCACCGAAGCTGCCTTTCCATTCCGATCCAGTCCTTCCACCGCCAGTGCTCGCCCGTCCAGTCCGTTCCTTTCGTCTGCTGCCTCTCCATTCCGCTTCTCGCCCGTCCATCACTCACCTGCCCAGTGCTGCCAACCCACACCGATCCTCTTCTCAGTAGGTCTCGACGAGCTTCTTCTTCTTCTGGCGCTCGACCTCTCGGTCGATTGCCTTGTGCACCTGCGAGAGCTGTGCGAGTTGCGCGTACTTCGCGCGCCACGATTCCAGCTCACGGAGGGCGCGCTCTAGGACTTCGTGAACGAGAGTTTGAGATGGCAGCACGTCTTCGACCAGCCTCACATAGGAGAAGCGATTGGACCGTTCCTCCCGATGCTCCTCGATCGTGATGAAGTACGGTCGCGGCGGCTGTCCTTCTTCGACCACGAGGATGGAGCGCAGAAGCGTTCTGGCCTGAACGCGCCGAAACTCCTCCGCTGCAAGCGCGTCGTCCCACGAGAACTGCGCATGGAGAGCAGAGCTTGGGTCGCGCGCCGCTTCGACGATGTCCTCCGCGGCAATCGCGCCTCCATTCGAAGTACGGATCTGATCGAGAGACTCAACAGCCTTCGATGCGTCGATTCGCGCCGGATAGCCTGCCTTCCAAGCGAAGCTCATGAACTGACCCGGATCTGCTGATCGCGGTCGACGCGGAAGCGGCCGAACTCTCCATCCTTCTCTGGGCGCCACTCGCCACAGCCGACTCCGAAGCCGGCTCTCTCGAGCAGGTTCACGATGTCTTCTGGCGACACCTGATCGGCGTCGAACTCGATCCTCAGGTCCACTCCCCACTCCTCGTAGCACGGTCGGTAGCGCAGATCGGCGCTGCCCATTCCGACTCTCACCACGTCCTCGCGCATCTTGCTTCCGGGTGTGTCCAGGCGACACAGGAACCCTTCGTCGGCATGAACGAAGATGCCGCTCCTGACGAGCTTCTTCTCGAAGCCGAGATCCTTGTGAGCCGCGCTGCACATCGCGTTCTTGATCTGCGACACCGGGATCGCCGGCGACCCATCGCTCAGGAAGTAGCTTGCAGCCTCGAACTCGGCTTGAGCGTTCAACGCTTCGCGGGTTTTCGTCTTGCTGCCTTCCTTCTTGCGACGCATCTGCTCCCTCGCCTTCGCCGAGAACTGGTGATGGATCAGCGGTGTGATCCCGACGATCCTGACGCCAAGCATGGTCTTCTTGATCGGTCTGATCTTGATCTGCTTCGCCTCGCTCATGTCTGTCTCTTCCTCATTGCGGTCTGTATCGCCGGCCGCGTCGCGTTCAACAACCGCTCAACCGAAGAGCGGTCGACGGAATCTCATTCCGGCAGCTCCCCCGAAAAGACCGCCGCAGCGGCCATCATCACCACGGCTGCACCAGCCACCAGCCCTGCAGCGACAGTCCCGAGTCCCGTGCAGATCGCTGAGACCATCTCGGCAGGCTCCGGAAGGTCTTTGATCTCCTTCCTGCACACATCGATCGAGCCGAGTCCGGTGACGATCAACGGCGGCGGCTCCTTCGGCTCGCAGTGCACCGGACCCCGATGAGGCGGGATCTCCTTGTCCCTGCCGATCGTCCGCAGCGCGCTGCCGTACGTCTCGATCGCTGTGCGCTCATCCTCCACGGCTGCGCGGCGTGCCTCGCAGGTCAAGCACAGAAGGCCGTCGCACTTCGGACACGGGGCGCAGGTGCACGGGATGCACGCGGTCCCGCAGCGGTAGCAGCGCACCGAGACGATCGGTGCGCTTCGATCTACGTCGGGAACCACGTGATCTCCTTGCCCGCGGGCTTGACCGCACTGACCTTCCCTTCGCTGCGCAGCTCGGGCAAACGACGGGCTACTACGTACCGATCGACGGCGCCCAGACGCGCGAGCTGGCCGCTCGACATGCCCGGCCAGCGCTGCACCAGGCTGAGCACCAGGTTGCGCTGGACCTGCGCCTTGCCCGAGGCTTCGAGCTTGTCGGCGGCGGCGTGGCTGGAATCGTGGTCCGTGGCTCTCGCCATCGGATGCCCCCCGAAGAGACCGAGCTGGCTAACCTGGGGCTTCATCTCACCGCCGGGCTCACGTACTCGATCAGCTCGCCGTGAATTAGCGCCTCTGCGATCCCAGCCTTTCGCTGCCGCTCGACGTGCTTCTCGTGCTCGAGCTTGTACCGCTGACGCAGCTCCGCAGAGAGCGTCGGCTTCGGTGCCGTCATGCCCGGCCACTTCCTGCGGGTCGGCTCCGCCAGCATCTCCCGACCTCGGGGCGTGATCGCCCAGATGCTGCGCAGCCTGCCGAAGGATCCGGGGATCGTGCCGATTCCCACGATCGCGCCTTGCTGCCGCAGGTGCGAGAGCTGCTGCGACATCTCGTTTGACGGGATCCCTCCGACCTTCTCGCCCAGCTCGAGGGCGGTCGCCTTCTCGCACTCGGACAGAGCCTTCAGCACGCGCAGCTTGTTCGTCATGCGGCCCCCTTCGGTTCGCCGTCGTGGACGATCGACAGACGGCGCTCGGTCCGGTGGAGCAGTGACGCAGCCCTCTTGGCGATGCGCTCCTTGCGCTCCGCTCGACGACCGTGCTTCTCCCCGGCTCTCCACCCGAGACGCCAGCCGAGAACGCCGCAGAGCCCCATCGCGATCACCGAGAGCATGGCGGAGGCGTAGACGAGCAGCTCCGTCGTCATGCCGATACACCCGAGCGAGTCTGCCGCGCACGCTTCCGCGCGTACTCGCGCATGTACTCCCGCTGGCACGTTCGGCAGATCCGGTGCCCGTTCTTCTCGACCCGGAGGTTCTCTCTGACGAGTGGATGCCCCTTGCGGCACTCCGACCGATCCCGTGGCGCGCGCGCAGTTCGATCCGTCGGGGCTGAATCCTGTGGCGTCTCGGCGTGGCTCTTCGTCCCGAGCTGCGCCCGCACGGTTTCGAGCTGGCCCTCCAGCGTCTCGATGAGCTGGACGAGGCTCGGCTCGCCGTGAACCTTGCGCGCGAGCGTGTCGTTCCCAAGTGCATCGGCGATCTCGCGCGAGGCCAGGTCCTCGAGGACGTCGCGAACGTCGGCCACGTAGCAGTCCTTGAAGCGCAGCAGGGTGCGCAGGCGCCGAAGCGCGTCCTCGACGTAGGCGCTCCGAGCGTCGCTCACAGCAGCACCTCCGCTGGCGTCGACCAGTCGGAGATGTCTTCCACGTCTCTTCGCGGCGGGCGCGAGCTCGCGGTCGTCGGCGCGGATCGGACGAGGAAGCCCTCCCCTGGCGGAGGCGCTTGGGTGGATCTCGAGCGCGGTGTGACCGACGGCGGCAGTGGCTTCCGGGAGCGAGACTCGCCTGCCGCCGCCGGCTCCAGCACCGTGCTGGAATCGGACTCGATGAGGTCGCCGAAGAACGAGCAGCCCGAGAAGCACCAGGTCGAGGCCCCGTGCACAAGCAGGCTCTGGCGGTGGCAGCGAGGGCAGCATGCGATTCGATCGCTCATCCCGACGAGGCCTTGCGATCGACGTAGTCATCGAAGGAGATCCCACCGCCGCGCTCACGCGCTCGGCCCTCGATCCCCTGCAGCAGGCTCGTGACCCGGCCGTCGGACGCTGCCACGGCGACTTGGCGCCGGATCTCGGCGGCCTTCGCCTGCTCGAGCTTCGTCGGGTCGTCGCGGTGCCGATGCTGCTCGATCGCCTCGATCCAGCGCACGAAGCCGTCGAGTGTATCGTCCTCGAATCCATGCTCGGATCGGTACGCAAAGAAGTCGTGCTCGAGCTTTGGCAGCTCCTGCAGAGCCCACGGGTGGTCATGCAGCCGCGCTCGGAGTCGACCTCGCTCTGCGCGCGTGAATCCGGATTCCGGACTCCTAGCCCTCTGCAAAGACATGTCTTCTTTGGAAAGGCTAGGCTCGGAAAGGCTAGGCTCGGAAGGGGGAGAATCACTCGCGAGTCGTTCGCGAGTCGTTCGCGAATCAGTCGCGAGTGGTTGGTGAGTGGTTGGCGCGTCGAGGTCGAGCTCTGGCTCCTCCAGACGCGGCTTCTTGGGCTTCGAGCCTGGTTTCTCGCGGCGTACCGGGCTCCCGTCGGCGAAGGTCTCAATCTCGCCGGCCTCGAGCGCCTTCTTCACCGTGTCGTCGGCGTGGTGCGGCCAGTCGTGAACCAGCAGCCGGAACTCCTCGCTCGGGTCGAGCCACCGGATCCTCAGGAGGACGGCGACCAGGTCGCTCGCCTCCCCTGCCCACCCAACCTTCCGCGCGATGAACGTGTCCGACATCTTGCCCAGGTCGCCGCGCGGCGCGTACCGGCCAGCGATGTGCCAGAGCCGCTCCATCAACCCGCAGGCAGCGTCGATCGCGATCTCCGCCGGCATCGGCCAGCGCTTCGCGATCTCCGACGCGAGCTCGTCCATCTTCCAGTGGTCTGGTGTGCCTCTCTTCATGAGCTGCGCAGCGGTCCTTCACCGTCTCGAGCCATCACGAACAACTCCTCAAGCCGCGCCAGCACGGCAGCGCACATGACCGGCTCGAGCATGTAGGGGGCGATGCGCAGGTTCTTCTGCAGAGCCCCGACCACATCGCGCGCCACTCCAATGACGACTCGCTCGTCGATTGGTGCGCCTTCTTGTACTGATTCGTCGAACTTGAAGGAGAAGAAGTCCAACCCCGTTTCGAACTCTTCCACTTCCGCGCGATGCTCAGCATCCCAGTCAACGCGTTCCGTGAAGTCTTCGTACATCTTCACGAGTTCGTGCTCGAGCGCCTGTTGCGCATCCGCGCCGATCTGCCCCGCCAGCAGCGCCGCTCTAGGGAGCCATGTGGAGATCGTCAGGAGGGAGCGCTCGATCCGGTCGATTTCGGCTAGGTCGTTCGCCTCAAAGGCGCGCTTCTGCTCCACCATCAATCGCGGCAGCCGTGCAAGCTCGACGAGAGGATCGTTCTCCTTCCCACGCTGACGGTCGGCATCCATGCGCTTGCAGACGCCGTAGAAGTACCGGGTTCGCTGTGATCCTGAGTTGTCGACGTTCGTCGACGCGATCCTGGCCGCTTCGAGGATCTTGTCGAACGGAAGACGATCGATCCACCGATCGATCGCGCGGAGCGCGGCGACGTTCGTCGCGTCCTCCTCCTCGCCGTCGTGTGGGAACAATTCCGACGCGACCACAGAGACGACCCGATCCCGTTCTTTGCGCAACTTGAGGGTGAAGTCCCGGTACGCCGCGAGCTGCTCTGCCCGCTCCGCCGCGTCGTCGGCGAGTCCTTGGTAGTCGAGTGGGGCGCTGTCGCCGATTGGTCGTCGGCCCTTTCCAAGATTGCAGTCGAGGCACGCCGTGCACAGGTTTTATACGTCATCGGTTCCGCCGTCGACGACCGCGACGATGTGGTCGACGTGCAGGATGACCGCTGGCGGTGACTTACCGCAATACACGCACTTGAACCCGTCGCGCGTGAAGATCTCGAACCGACGACTCTTCTTGAGTCCCTCGCGCTTCTTCTTGGCCATACCAGTGCTTCTCCCGGCTGCTTCGAATGTGAGCCGGGACCAGGCCAGCGAAGCAGCTGGCTTTTCGGGAGCTACCCTAGGTCCCGGAGCAAACGTGATTCTGCCGATCACCGCGGTCTCGGTGTTCGTCACCCGAGCACCGCCTTAGTGATCCGAGCGGATCTCTCCTCGAGATTACAGGTCGAGCAGCAGCTCACGAGATCAGAGAGCTCCTCCGCTCCGTACACCGCGCTCGGCAGGTGGTGCACCTGGTCCGCGACTCCCCCGCAGCTCTGGCAGATGTACCCGTCGAGGGAGAGCCGTTCGAGGCGGAGCACTTGCCAGCGCTTCGACTTGAGCAGCGCCCCGTAGGCTCGCTTCTTCCGCGTCGGTGAGGCCAGCTTCGGTAGCCACGGCGGAGCCGCGGTCGCGAGGGAGGAGTTTCGATCGACGAGGACACGAGGGCCGATGGCCGCCCGACAAAGACGACACTGACCCTGGACCCACACGCCCCGGCTCGCAGGCTTCTTGTGCTGCGACACCGATCCGTGATGCAGGCACGCCTGCTTTGCCACCCTCTCACCCCTTGCTCCGCCCCCACGGCGGATTCGATCCGATGCGGTCTACTCCGTGTCGGCGAGCGTGCCGCTCCTCGTGTCCGGTGCCTTCTCGAGCTTGAGCGCGCCGATGCCGACGAGGTACTCCTCCTCGATCATGTCCCGCAGATACGCGACCGCGTCGCGGCGTGCGGCTCTCATCACGACAGGGAGGCTCGGGCAGGTGAGCGTGAAGAACGCGAGCTTCTCCTCGATCACGATCTCCACGAGCACCTCGAGCGAGTAGCTGCAGTCGAGATCGTTGCTGCCATCGACCCACTTGATGTCGTCGAAGATCGGGGTCTTCACCCCGATCTCGGCCGGGAATGCGCCCTTCGCATCCTGCTTCGCAGTCGATCCGTGGAATCTCGTGAAGCCGCGATCGTCGAGCTCGTGCTTGAAGTCGCCCTGGCGCACGACCTCGAAGCTGCGGAGCTCACCGAGCAGCAGCTCCCCGTGATTGCCGAGCGCCGCGCGCTGCCCGCGCACGAGCTGCAGGAATGCACGCTGATCGATCCTCCTGCCGAAGATCGCCGACCAGGCCGCGAACGTCGGGTGGAAGGTCAGTGCGCACTTCACGACGTCGGTGTACGGATCGTCGGCGTCCAGCGCGGCAGCGATCTCCTTCTCGTCGACCAGGATCTCGGTCCGCTGCTTCTGGCCGTGGCGATTCAGCCACTGCGCGAAGCTCGTCACGTCCTGGAACACGTGCCTGCGCGTCGACCGCTCGATGCTCGGCACTCGCTCGAGGACATAGTCCTTGTGGCGCGCTATCACGGAATGCGCGCCGAGCTTGAGAGGCGTCTCCTCGAGCCTCGGCACAGGCTCACGGTTGTCGATCACCGTCTGGAATCCATCGTCGTTCAAGGCGTCTCCTCCTTCGTCTTGATCTTGCGCACGTTGTCGAACAGCGGCGCCTCGATCTCCGGCATCACCAGAACCGCCCCGCTCTTCACGAAGGCCGCGCGCGTGACCGTCTTCCGCTTCGGCTCCTTCACGCCGGCGCGAGCGCTCACCGAGACAATCCCCGAGCCCGCCTCCCGGTGGAGCGCGATCTCGATCGGCATCTTCACGGTGAGGATCTCGGCCTCGCCGGTGTGCTCGTACCACTCCGCCTCCGCGAAATACTCGACCACTTTCAGGAGGCAGTGCTGGAACTGCTCCTCGAGCTCGCCGTCGATCACGTTGGCGAGCGTCATCCCCTCGACCTTCATCCCGATCTCGTGTGCCACGTTCCCCCCTTTCTGATTCGATGGGTCCGCCGCGCCCCTTCCTGCGCAGCTCGCCCGGAGACCTCTCCGACCTTCAGCCACCGTCCTTGCGGCGCAGCGGTAGAACCTCGCCTCGCTTCTCCAGCTCTCGCTCGAACTCGATCAGCTTCCCGCCGAACATCTCGAGCTGCTTGAATCCCTCGCGGAGGACCTCGGCCATCTGCGATGGGCTGATGTCCTCGAGCTCCCGGAGCAGCTCGGTCCGTAGAACGTCCTTGTGGCCGAGCTCGAGGACGGCATCGACGACCAGGAAAGCGCGCTCTCCGCGCTGCTCACTCAGGTACTTCCGAAGCTCCGAGAGCGAGTCGTCGGGATCGTCGTACTCCGGCCACACTCGACAGGCGATCTGCTTCAGTCGCCCTTCGGCGCCACGGCCGAGGATCTTGGCGATACGACTCATCGCACGGCTCGGCCCGGGAACCGGGCTACACCGGGCATCCGGCGGCGAGAGACACTTCGGCGATGCAGCTCCGACTCACGAACCACCAGCACGCGTGGCCCGCGCGGCTGTCGTCCGGCTCTCTGTCCGGTTCCGACTCGACCACGCGGGCACTTCCACGTGCGGGTGTTCAGCGATGCGACCGCCCTTCCCTTCCCTTGAGCGGTCGAAATCCTGGGCTCCAGTCGGAGGCAAAGCGGGTTGCGCGCCACCTCCGACTGGAGCTTTCGCAGGGGAGACAGCAGCCCCAGAAGGGAGGGCCGTGCTCCTGTACGCTGGTGATGGGGACCACCAGCGAAGGAGAAGGAAGGCTTGGAACGACAAGAGGATTCGGAAATCGAGACACACTGGAGAGCGGTCGCGGCGGCCGCGTTCACGCTCATCAACACCCTGCTCTTGCGGCTTCGCGACGAGCACAGGATGTCGAACGAGGATCTCGATTTCATCATCTCGAGATCCGCCGACCTGCTCTCGCGCAATCCAGATCCGAAGCTGGGAGCGATTGCCTCGCAGCTCGTCATGTCGATCCTCGGGCCGGATCCTCGTGGCTCGGGGCACTGAGGTCGGCAAGCGACACGTCGACGATCGAGCCGTCTGTGCGCGAGACGGCGATGGTCGAGAGTGACTTTCGGTCGTGCTCCTCGAGCAGCTCGCGGAGCGTGTCCCTGACTGCCCGCGCGTTGTCCAGGTCGAGAGCAAGGCGGATCACCCCGGGCGGCTCGTCGAACTCGCACCCGAACCCGATGCCGATCAGCCCCGTCTCGGGGTCCACTGGTGTCGTGTTCCGCCACTCGGCTCTCTGGTACGCAGAGGGGATGCGCGTCATGCGGCGATCCGAGCCGATGTAGGATCGACAGCTTGGAGGGAAACACGATGAAGACCGCAGCCCTGTTCGCGTTGTCGACCCTGCTTCTGGCGCCGCCCGAAGCTGAGAAGCCAAAGGAGCCACGAGGGGCGACCTGTGCCGCTTCGGAAGCCAAGGTGCGTGCGAAGAAGATCGAGAAGCTCGGCGAACTTGAACGCCGGCTCAGGACTTTCTACGACGATCATCGGCGATCGAAGGAGGCGCGTGCCCTCGCCGGATTCATGATCGGTCACGTGACCTTGGACCTGTCCGAGATGAAGAACGACGCCACGCGCGAACGCACTGGATGCGAGCGGTAGATGGCCGACGACGGAGGGAGCGACGAGGTCCAAGGGTTCGCCGCGATCCTGCAGGGCTACACGATCGCGCTGCTCGCCGTGCTGGACTTCCTCGACAGCGAGAAAGTGATCTCGCGTCGGCAGGCCGCGGCCTGGATCGAAGGCACGATCCGCAAGCTGCCTGAGAACATCCGGCCGGAGTTGATGACGGGCCTTCATACGCTTCTCACGTCACTCCGCCTGACTCCGGTACGGCCGGGTCCGGATCTGGCTCCGATCTTCCACGTCCTCCAAGGAGGGGCGTCAGAACCCGCACAATCTCCGCCTGAGCCTCCTCGATCACATGGCGAGGGATCGGAGTCGGACCGCGGCGGAAGTTCCGACGAATCCGAGCCCGGCGAATGAGCTGCCACGTCACCCACGCTGCAATCGCGAGGGAGTTCAGGACCGTGAGCACGTCCAGCGCGATCATGCTGCTACCCGGCGCGGTGTAGGATGAGAGAATTGGAGGGAGTTGCGATGAATCCTGAACCTTCGGTCATCATCGCCTTGGCGATCGCAGGTCTGATCGTTCTGCCGCTCGCGCTGTATCTCTGGGTGCTGCCGATCATCATCGCCAACCGCCGGATGCATCCGCAGAAGACCCCGATCACCGTGCTCGCGCTGTTCGGCGGCGTCTTCATGCCGCTGTGGATCGGCGCCCTTGCCTGGGCGCTCGCTGTACCCGCGATCCCGAAGCAGCCTCGCGCCGACGGTCAGAAGCCGATGTCCCCGGCGCTGATCGCGATCCTCATGGCCGCCATCATCCTCGGCGGGATCGTTGGCGCAAGCGTCCTGTACTCGCTGTTCAAATCCGATCCACCGACGACGGAGCAGACGAGCCTGAGCCCGTCCACCACCGCGACCGATCAGGCCGAGCAGCACGCCTGGGTCGCGGACGACATCAAGGAGCGCTGCGCGACGCTGTCCCCGGACAACTACATGCTCCAGGAAGCCTGCATCACCGGCGAACGAGGCGCGTACAAGGCCCTGATCGACGCCGTCTCCGGATTCCCACCAGGGTCGAAAGAGGTCGAGATTGGAAACCGATGCGCGAACCAGTTTGGCAGCGCGCAGGCTCTCATCAGGAGCTGGGAGGTCGCGCGGGCCTGCTTCGAGCAGGATCTCGCGGCCTACCAGCGGCTTCAGGCGAAGTAGATGGCCGACGATGGAAACGACCCGAAGGGCTGGGCTGCGATGCTCCACGGCTACACGCTCTCCCTGTACGCCGTGCTCAAGTTCTTGGAGAAAGAGAGAGTCATCCCGCGCGGTGAATCTGCGGTCTGGATCGAGCGCGGGATCCAGAGCTTGCCAGGGACCGTCCGGCCCGAACTCCTCGTCGGTCTGCACGGATTGCTCATCGCGCTGAAGGCTCCGCAGGACCTTCCCGGTCCGGACCTGCGCCAGGCGCTGGAAGTAATCCAAGGAGGGCTTTCTCGATCAGAGCCATCTGCTCCTCGTGAAAGCCGGGAGAAAACCCCCATCCGGCTGGTCGATCCGATGCCCGGAGAGCCTCCACCAGAAGATCCGGAGCCGACTTGATCGAGTCCGACGGGCCTTCGAACTCCACCCGGACCTGGATCGCTTCGATCCTGCCGTCGGACTTCGTCACCAGAAGCACTGCATCGGAGCGGAGTAGAGCCTTCATGCTGCTGTGCCCTGTGCCGGAACCATCTGCAACCGAAGAGCGGCGAGGGCCGCGCGTGTTTCCGGAGTCAGCGGGAGTTCCTCGGCTCGAACATCCCCGTCTAGTCCGCGCTCGATCTGGAGCGACAACTCCAGGCTCGCGTGCATCCGCCTTCTTCGCAGGCGGTTGATCGTGCTCGTCGCCAGGCCGCACTTCTCGGCTACCTGAACGTCCGATTTGCCATTCACCTTCTCGTACTGCGTGAGCGTCACGCGGCCAGACTATTCCAAGTGGAATAGATGGTCAAGGGCGCATCGCGTGGGCGCTAGCGAATTCCGCCACGCACAGGACTATCTAGGCGTGGCAGCTGAAAAATACGGTGCCTGGCTGCGGAGCATCCTCTACTCCGCGGCCTTCCATGGGAATCAGGTGGCCCTAGCGAGCGCCCTCGGCCTCAAGCAGCCGTACATCTCAAAGGTCGTGAACGGCCAGGAAAGCGACACAAGCTTCTCGACCCTCGACCAGATTGCCCGCGCCCTGGGCCGGTCATCCACGTGGAAGCTGGTCCAGGAGATCGAGCGCTTCCCGATCGCCCTCACCCCGGAGATCCAGGCCGACGAGAAAGGCGAGCTCGAGGAGCCCGACTAGGCAGATACACCTCCCCTCTCCGCGCCTAGCTGAATTCTCTTGCGCTCATGTATTCCATATGGAATAGTCCGCCTCCGAGGGGGGCGAGAGATGCCAGGTCAGTACCAGGCTCCAGGGACGTCGGTCGCGATCACGCTGCGCGCGAGCTCTCGATGATTCGGAGATATCTCGCAGCTCCAAAGGTCGGGCTCGTCGCCGAAGATG
>MEMM01000152.1:8730-11747 GCA_001767925.1 Alphaproteobacteria bacterium RIFCSPHIGHO2_12_FULL_63_12 | reverse complement strand
TGTCGTACGGCTGCCGCGTCGACTCTTCCGGCGTCAGGCGCGCGACCTGCGGTGGCCCGGCTTCTGGGCGCTCAAGCGTGAGATCGCCGGCACGGCCCGATAGTGGCGCCCCGGGAACTCACGCTCAGAGCCGACGTGGCCGAGCTGGATCGCGGAATTGGCGACGTCTGCGAGCTCGTCGCGAGGACATTCTCTGAACGCGACGGTGCCGCCCTCCTGAAGCTCTTCGGCTTCTTGGTCTCAGCCCCAGACGGCATAGTCGTGTTGCCACCCTCGCATGGCTCGGGGCTCGGTCCCGTGCACACGGTCGTTCTCGATCTTGGCGCGGTCCCGATGGCATTCCTCCGCGCACTGCGGCTGCTCGCCGACGATCTCCACGACTTCCGCGAGGGTCCGTTGTGATGCTCTCAGTCGCGCAGCCTCCTCTTCAGCAGCTGTACCTCGGACTCGAGGTCCCTGATCGTGCGGTCGACCTCGTCCAGTTGCCGCGCAACGTCCTGTTGGAAGCGACCAGCATCGAAGACCGCTTCATCGAACAGTACCTGTGCGCCGCATCCGCCGCAGTGAAACTGCGAGGCGTTCCAAAGGCGCGCAATCGTGCGGCGGTGCACCGCGCGGCAGTGAGGACAGCGAACCGGAATCTGAATCTGATCCCGAAGAGCCATGGTGAGTCCCCTACGAAGGTTGGTCGTGCTTCCATCGTAGGAGATCGCGGGGTCGGGAGGACGAGGAATCGCTCTTCCGGCCCCGCGTCACGAGGCCCGAAGTCGTGACCGGGCAGTCGACGAGCATCCGCGTCGAGAAGCTCAAAGAGCCCGCCGAGTGCGTGAAGTGCGGCTGGGCCATGGACCCGGGCGAGCCCGCTGTCCTCGATGGCGGTTTGATCTTCTGCTCCGCCCGCTGTCAACGTCTCGCGGTCAGCGATCCCCACCAGTTCGATCTTGGAGGGGAGTCGTGACGACCAGGCAGGAGCGCGACCGCTTCGAGGTCCGACTGCCCTCCGGTGAGATCGTCGCCCGGTATCCGAACCGCCGCCTGGCGATCGACCGAGCACGGCAGGAGGCTCGCAAGCGTGGCGGTGAGGTCGAGCTCTTCGACTCCCTGGCGACACCAGGGAGCGTCGAGACGTGGCTGGTCCCTGCGTCCGGAACCGTGCAGGCCGTCGAGCTGCGCACGGTGGAGCAGGCGTCGTGACCGGGATCCTCGCCGACCTCTGCCTGCAGGTCGGCTCCCTCGCTCTCGTGTTCGGCGGGACGATCGGAGTGCTCGCGGCGCTCGAGATCTTCCGGCGCGCGGTCGACGACTGGCGAGCGGATCGGAACGTGAAGAGCGCGAGCGGCAGGATCGGGCTCGATCAGGCGAGAGGCGTCGCAGAGCGCCTTTCGATCGCGGACATGCACGAGCGCCGGCTCGAAGAGCAAGCCCGCCGGAGCCGCAACATCCGAACCCGCTCGAGCGCGCGGCTGGAGACCGCGGCCGGCTCCGGTGGGCCGGCCTCTCACGCTTCCTGATTTCACAGAGGGAGAAGAACCGTGCCGAACGTGAACGAGTTCCTGCAGTTCAAGTACGTCCGCAAGGAGGACATCCGCGACCAGATCTTCCTGCTGAAGATCAAGGGGGTCACCGTCGAGCGCTTCGGCGGTGACGACCGCCTGGTCGTGTACTTCGACCGCGCGAGGAAGGGGATGCTTCTCGACCGCGACACGATCACCTCTCTCGGCAAGGACTTCGGAGAGCACACCGATCTCTGGGTCGGGGCGGAGGTCGAGGTCCTCGTCGAGCGGAAGTTCCGCCGCGACGGCACGAGCTTCGAGGGCGTGACCGTTCGCAAGCCGCTGCCGAAGGTCGACGGGGCCGAAGCGGAATTGCCGTTCTAGTGGGCGCCTTCGAAGCCGTCGACCTGCTGCGCCGCGAGTTCGGAGAGCGCTGGCTGTTCCAGCCCTTCTTCATCAGGCGACACGGCAAGACGCAGATCGACTACGTCGTCGCTCGTCCGAAGCAGAAGGCCAGCAAGAGAACGCTCAGGTTCAGCAGCCCTGCGGAGCTCGCAGAGCGGATTCGAGAGCTCGAGAAGGAGACCCCGTGACGATCGAACGGGCCAAGATCTGCGCGACCGGAAAGTCGATGCTGGCGCTCATCCTCGCCCTCACCATCTCTGGTCTCAGTGTAGGCGCGGTCCTCGGGATGCTTGCGTTGGTGACTCGGCTACCCGGAGTCGCGCCGCTGCTTGTCGCGGGCGCTGTGCTCGTCGCCCTGATCGCGTGGGTGATGGCGATCCTCTGCCGGCTCTCTCGCGCGGCCTATCTCGAGTTCGTGGTCGACTGCCGCCGAGCCGTCGCGCTCGACTACCCGTGGTGGTACTGGCTGCCGTGGATCGGGCGACCACTACCTCCGGCGCCGGCTGAGCCAGAGCGCGACCTGGTCGCGGAGTTCATGCGAACCGCGAGCTGGAACCTCGTGATGGATCGCGAGCAGCTGCTGCGCGCGTACACGGCATGGCTCGACGAGGATGAAGAGGCCGACGGCGACGAGTTCGGCCGCGGCGAGAGGAGGCGAGATCGATGACCACGCTGCAGGTTCTCCCCCTCGACGCGATCCGAGAGAGCGGCACCAATCCGCGGAAGCGTTTGGACGATGTGAAGCACGCGGAACTGCTCATGAGCGTTCGCGCTGTCGGCATCCTCCAGCCGGTGCTGGTTCGCCCCTGGACCGAGGAAGGGCGCTACGAGCTTGTCTGCGGCCACCGGCGCCTTCGCGCCGCGCGCGAGGCGGAGCTGGAGACGGTTCCCGTGGTGGTCCGCGATCTCTCGGACTTGGAGGTGCTGGAAGTCCAGCTGATCGAAAACTCCGCGCGGGAGGACGTCGAACCACTCGAGGAAGCCCGCGCGTACAAGCGCTTGCACACCGACTACGGCCGCGCGGTGGACGAGATCGCCGCGAAGATCGGGAAGAGCCGGGCCCACGTGTACGGGCGGCTGAAGCTGCTCGAGCTCTGTGTCGCCGGTCAGAAGGCGATC
>MEMM01000152.1:6099-8720 GCA_001767925.1 Alphaproteobacteria bacterium RIFCSPHIGHO2_12_FULL_63_12 | reverse complement strand
CGCTCGAGGTGGTCCAGCACGAGTTCATGCTCCGGCTGAAGGAGGCTCCCTTCGATCGCGGAGACGCGAAGCTCATCGCGGCCGCGGGGCCCTGCACCACGTGCCCGAAGCGCACCGGCAACCAGGTCGAGCTCTTCGCCGACGTGAAGTCCGCGGACATCTGCACCGATCCGTCTTGCTACCAGAAGAAGGTCGACGCGGCGTGGAAGAAGCGTGCGGCCGCGACGCGCGCGAGTGGCCGGGAGGTTCTCGAGGGCAAGGCCGCGGAGAAGGCGTGCACGAGTGGTGAGTTCGTGCGCCTCGACGAGCAGTGCTACGACGACGGGAAGTTCCGCACGTACAAGCAGCTCCTCGGGAAAGACGCGCCGCCGTCGATCCTCGCGCGTACCGAGCGCGGCGAAGTCGCCGAGCTCCTCCGGAAGCCCGACGTCAGGAAGATCCTCCGCGAGAAGGGAATCATCGCGAAGAAGGACGAGAGCTACCGCACGGGCCGGACGCCGGCGGCAGACCAGAAGCGCGAAGTGCAGCGCCGCGCGGTGAAGGTGGCGCTCGAGCAGATTCTCGAGCGCTCGGGCGAGCTCGCCGCCGGCGACGGGTGGTGGCACTTCCTCGCTGCGGCGATGGCGAAGGCATCCTGGCACGACACGCTGAAGGCCGTCGTCACGCGCCGTGGGTGGATGGCGAACAAGAAGACTCACGAGCGGCTGGACGAGGTGGTCGCTCGCTACGTGGCCGCGGATCCGTCGGTCGAGCTCGCGCGGTCGGTGGCGATCGAGATCCTGGTGTCGCGCGGCGCGGTCGCCTACGACGGCTACGGGGACTCTCTATCCAACGCCGCCGGCGCACTCGGCATCGACCTCGTCAAGCTCGAGCTCGAGCAGAAGGCTGAGGTCGCGGCCGCGGCGAAGGCGCGGAAGGAGAAGGCCAAGGCGCGGAAGGAGAAGGCCAAGGCGCGCGCGAAGAAGCAGACGCCGGTGAAGGCCCCCGCCAAGAAGTCGAAGCGCGCGACCGCGGCGAAGGTCGCGACGTATCACGAGGTGGCAGAGTAGTGAACTCCGCCGGTCCTCGACGCCACGGCGGCACCCCGAAGAAGTACCACCTCACCGATGAGCGGCGAGAGCTGATCGTCCGCCTCTACGACGGCTGCAATCGGAGTTCGCTCGCCGCTCGGCTCGGCGTGCCTGACTGGGTCGTCACCCGCTGGGCGCGCCAGCTCGGCGTCGCGCGGACGAAGGAGCCGCGCTGGACTCCAGAGGATCTCGACTACCTCGAGCGGGGAATCTCGCGCCACTCATGGGCCGCGATGGCGAAGCATCTGCGGCGCTCGAAGATCGCAGTGCAACTAAAGGCCAAGCGGCTCGGGCTGCGGAAGCTCTCGACCGAGGGACTCACGCAGAACCAGGTCGCGTTCGCGTTCGGCGTCGAGCGCCGCAAGGTCCACCGATGGATCCAGATGGAGTGGCTGCGCGCGCGACGCCGGCGATCCGATCGCACCGCCGCGAACGGCGGCGACGCCTACCTGATCTTCGAGGCGGATCTCCGTCGGTTCATCGCAATGCACCCGGATGAGATCGAGCTCCGGCGCATCGCCGACAAGCAGTGGTTCATCGACCTGCTCGTCGGCGCGATCGAGCCGGAGAAGCTCGTGGCGAAGAGCGTGGTCGAGCGCGCATCGGAGGCCGCATGATCCACCACGTCGAGCCGAACAGTTCCACCCTCCCTCGACACGTCCTCGAGATCGCGAATCCAGGCGACTCCATTCGGCTGCACGAGGGAGTCTACGACTCGATCGACAGCTACGAGTTCCCACGCAAGGAGACAGCCACCGCGCGTAGCCAGGCGATCGTCGTCTCGCCGTACATCCGGAAGGGGGTGCCGGAGAAGATCGTGATCGGGCCCGTCGGGCGAGACTTCGGACTCCGACTCGCACATCCCGAGTGCGCGTACTTCGACGTGCAGGACCTCGAGATCGACGCGAGCCACCTTGCACCCAGCGGGCCCGGGACCGGGGTGAAGATCACGTACACGGGGTCGGCCACAGCCGCTCACCATGTCCGACTACGCCGGCTGCGCGTTCACGGAGCTCCTCACCAGGGGATCCTGTTCACCGGCACGCATCACGTCGAGCTGCTCGGCGGCTCCTCCCGCGACAACGGGCACGATCCGGTCCCCGCGAACGCGAACAAGGACCACGGCGTCTACCTTGGCGCCGGCACCTGGGACTGCCGGGTCGAGGACTTCGACACCAGCGGGAACGCCAGCTACGGCGTGCACGAGTACGGTGGCGAGCGCCCTGACCAGTGCGGTCGGAACCTGGTCCGCGGTGGGTTCCACGTCGGGAACGGACGCCTCGCTCCGCGCGCCGGCGTCCTTCTCAGCGGCACCGGGAGCCGAGCGGAGAGGATCCTCTCGACGCGCAACTCGCTCGGAGTCCACGTCTACCACACCGCTCGGAACTGCTCGTTCGAGGGATACCTCGAGGGCAATCGAGACGGACGGTTCGTCATCGATCCGGAGGCGGTGGGGTGCTTCGAGAGGCTGGCGGCGTGAGCTCGAAGACGTTGATCTCTTGGACCGACTCCACCTGGAATCCGACCGTCGGATGCTCGCGCGTGTCGGCG
>MEMM01000152.1:0-6091 GCA_001767925.1 Alphaproteobacteria bacterium RIFCSPHIGHO2_12_FULL_63_12 | reverse complement strand
CCACGCGCTCGGCGGCCTGACACGCGAGAGTGGCGGCTGGAACGGCCTCGTGCGGATGAACCCGAAGGCACTTGAGCTGCCGCTTCGCTGGCGTAAGCCGCGCAGGATCTTTGTCAATTCGATGAGCGACCTGTTCCACGAGAACCTAAGCGATGAGCAGATCGACCAGGTGTTCGCGGTGATGGCGCTCGCGCCGCAGCACACGTTTCAAGTACTAACGAAGAGGCCGGAGCGGATGCGCGCGTACATGACCGATCCGGCGACGCCCGGCCGCGTTGCGTGCGCCGCCGACCGCATCCAGGTCTCCGGGCACGGTCATGGCGGACCGAGCGCCTCCGAGTGGCCGCTGGGCAATCTCTGGGCGGGGACCTCCGTCGAGGATCAGGCGACGGCGGACGAGCGCATCCCGCTGCTGCTACAGACGCCGGCGGCGCAGAGGTTCGCGAGCTACGAACCGGCGCTCGGGCCGGTTGACTTCACGTCTCTTACCGTCGCTCGCTCGGACGGGCGCGAGCAGTGGAACGCGCTCGACCGATTCGAGGCTTCCGATGCCGAGCCCGGATCACCTAAGACGGTGCTCGACTGGATCATCGTCGGCGGCGAATCTGGACCGAACGCGAGACCATTCGACATCGCTTGGGCGCGCACGATCGTCGAGCAGTGCAAGGAAGCCGGCGTCGCCGTCTTTGTGAAACAGCTTGGGGCCTGGTCGTATTCGAGCAATGCCGATGACTGGATCGGGCGTCTCCTCACTGGCCCCCATTCAACCGGGCGCGGCCTTGAGACCAAGATGAGAGTGCACTTCCGAGCACGGAAAGCTGACGACCCGAGCGAGTGGCCCGAGGATCTCAGGGTGCAGGAGTTCCCGGCGTGATTCTGTTCAAACCGCAGCACGTCGAGAAGATCCTCCGCGGCGAGAAGACCCAGACCAGGAGGCTCGGCAAGAAGCGGTGGAACGTCGGGGCTGTGCACCAGGCGAAGACGAAGCTGTTCGGGGAGCCGTTCGCGCGGCTGAGGATCACCGGAGTACGCCAGGAGCCACTCGACGAGATCAGCGAAGAGGACGCGCGACGCGAGGGGTACGCGAACAGCCACGAGTACCTCGGTGCCTTCCGGAAGATCAACTTGGCCGGGGCCGCAGACGCACACCGCTACTGGACGCAGCTCGTCTGGGTCGTCGACTTCGAGCTCGTGAAGGAAGCAACATGAAGCGGGGAACACCTCGACTCGAGCTCATCGCCTCCTGTGCTGTCGCTGGCTTTCTGCCGTTGCTTGCCGCCTACGCCTTCCTGGTCGGCAACACCCTGAACGGGTGCCTCATGCTCTTCGGCACTGCGGTATCGGCGGTGTGCATCTGGATTGGATTCCGACGATGACTCCCGACGTGCACAAGATGGCCGCTGCCCTCCTGCGACACCGCGCGGTGGAGCTCCGCCGATTGAAGGCCGAGGAAGCCTTCAAGCCGTTCGCGCTGAAGCCGACGGCCGGATGGGCTCTGGTCTCGAGCGGTCTGATCTCGCTCGTGGCAGACCAACTCGACGACATCGCGAAGGAGCTGGTCTCG
Organism: Alphaproteobacteria bacterium RIFCSPHIGHO2_12_FULL_63_12; assembly: GCA_001767925.1. Lineage (GTDB taxonomy): Bacteria > Pseudomonadota > Alphaproteobacteria > Caulobacterales > Parvularculaceae > Amphiplicatus. The sequence goes on along the minus strand of MEMM01000152.1, from coordinate 4,527 downwards.
GGGAAGGCGTCGTGAAGACGAAGGTGTCGTGAAGTACCGCGTCACCACAACCTGATCGAGAAGATCTAGGAGGAGATGTAGATGATCGTCCTGACCTCGCTTGGCGGTCGCCGCCTGACGGTGCGACCGCGCTTCATCGCCGGCGTGAAGGAGATGGAGCCCGATCCGGAGTTCGGAGCGGTGTGCCGGGTCCACCTGAGCCAGCGGTCCGTATACGTCGTGCGCGGGAGCTTCGACGAGATCACGAAGCAGCTTGGGTTCCAGGCAGATTCGCAGGCCAGCGAGCCGCAGCCCGATCAGGAGTCGTCGACGTCGTGAGCTCGTCCTCCACCACCCCTCTCCTCCCCATGCACCGGTACGGCTTTACAGCGCCGGCTGGGCGTGGGAAGAGGTGGCTGATGGCTCGGGAGTTCGGTCGCGTGCGCCCCATCCCCGGCGCTCGGAAGGGGTTCGAGATCGACGTCCGCCCCTACGGCCGGATCAGGGAGATCCCGATGGAGGGAGGCCGCGCGCTCCGCCTGAACGTCGAGGTCCTCGCGAGCGAAGTCCTCGCATCGATCCGGAGCGCGATCGCCGAAGGGCTCTCCGAAGAGGCAGCGTGTGCTCCGTACGTGCGCTCGCGCGCGAGCGTGCGCGCGAAGCTGCCCACCTGGCTCGAGCACATGCGCGCGCTCGACGACGCCGGCGAGCGCAGCCCCAGCTACCTCCGCGAGCTCGAGCGCTACGCCGCGCCCGGCGGCCACTTCGATTTCATCGCCGAGCACTCCGTCTTCGAGCTCCGCTTCAAGCACCTCGAGGACTGGAGCGTCTGGCTCGCTCGCGACCGAGAGCTCGGGCCCAAGACCCGCCGCAACGTGCTCGGCGCCTTCTCCGCTTTCCTGAACTGGCTCCACCGCCGCGGCGAGATCTCCGACGTCCCGCCGTTCCCGGAGATCTCGGTGCCGCGCCACCTGCCGAAGATCATCTCGATCGACGCGCAGGACCTGGTTCTCGCCGAGATCCCGGCTGCCCGCGTCGGGATCTTCTACGCCCAGGCCGAGCTCCTGATCCGGCCCGGGGAAGCGCGCGCGTACAACGTCGCCGACTACTCGTGGAAGACGCACGAGCTGCGCACCGCTCACGCGATGAAGGGGCTGACCGCCGGGAGTCCGCGTCGGTCGACGAAGGAAGGGGACGCCTGCGTGCACCACGCGAGCGAGCGGCTCGCGGCCTGGCTCGAGGAGCACGTCAAGCAGGCTGCCCGGATCAAAGGCACCCGAGCGCTCTTCCTGAACCCGTACACCGAAGACCGGTGGAGCTACTGGGCTATGCGCGACACCTGGAACGCGGCCGCGGCTCGAGCGGGGGTTCCGGGCACGAAGCTCTACGAGGGGACGAAGCACTCGACGGCATCGGCGCTGCGCGCGAAGGGTGTGCCGCTCGACGTGCTGCAGGCGGCAGCCCGGCACCAGGACTCGAGGAGCACGGAGATCTACGCGCTGCTGGGGAACAGTGCGGTCGTCGATGCGCTTCGAAGGCGAAAGGAGACCTGATTTTGGTACGGTCTTGGTACGCGCGAAAGCAGAGCGCGCAAATCGCCGATTCGAGCCCGAACTCGGCACTTTATGGCGACCCCAGCGGGATTCGAACCCGTCTTGACCACTGCCTTTCCGGCGATTCGAGCCCGAACTCAGCAGAAGCGGTTGTCACGGGTTTGGTACGGAGGCTTTCGCCCCCGCATGGAACCTCCCGACCTGTGCGAGGCGATGCTGACGAGCGGGAAGGTAGCCGACTCCGGCGGCCGAGGACAGAGGATCGAGGACACGGGTCGAACCTGCACGCCGCCCGCGCGGCCCTCGCCCAAGCGACCGAGGATACCGCAGCATGAACCTCTCCCCTTCCCTTCCCATCGACCTTCAGCGCCTGGTCGAGACGAGGATGCTCCTGACGGCCAACTCCGGTGCCGGCAAGAGCTGGGCTCTCCGGCGGCTCCTCGAACAGACCCACGGGAAGATCCAGCAGCTCGTGATCGACCCCGAGGGCGAGTTCTACACGCTGCGCGAGCGCTTCGACTACGTGCTCGCGGGGCGCGGCGGCGACTGCCCAGCCGAGCCGCGGTCTGCCGCGCTCTTGGCGCGCCGCCTGCTCGAGCTGGGCGAGTCGGCCATCCTCGACCTGTATGAGCTCGCGCCACGCGACCGCGTGCGGTTCGTGCGCGCGTTCCTCGAGGCGCTGATCAACGCCCCTCGAGCGCTCTGGCACCAGGTCCTCGTCGTGATCGACGAGGCGCACGCGTTCGCGCCCGAGAAGGGGCACGGGGAAGCGGAGTCGTCGGAGGCGGTAGCTCGGCTCATGGCGCAGGGGCGCAAGCGCGGGTTCGCCGGCGTGCTCGCGACCCAGAGGCTCTCGAAGCTCGCGAAGGACGTGGCCGCGGAAGCGAACAACGTGCTGATCGGGCGCGCCGCGCTCGACGTGGACCTGAAGCGCGCGGCAGAAGCCCTCGGGCTCTCGAAGGGCGACTGGCATCAGATCCGGAGCCTGCCCGCTGGCGACTTCTTCGCCTTCGGGCCCGCGCTCTCGGAGACCGTGAAGCGGGTCACGATCGGGCCCGTGCAGACGGCACACCCGAAGGCCGGCGCGCGCGCGGCCCCGCCGGCGCCGCCGCGCGAGAAGGTGCGCGCCATCCTGGCTCAGCTCGCGGACCTGCCGAAGGAAGCCGAGGTCGAGGCTCGATCCGCAGCCGAGCTCCGGGAGAAGCTGCGCCTGGTCGAGCGCGAGCTCGCGGTAGCGAAGCGGGCCGCCCCGGCCTCCGCAGCGCCACCGGCCGGCGAAGCCCTCGCGCGCGCGCGGGCCGCGGGCGAGGAAGCCGGCGCGCGCGCGGGGCGAACGGCGCTCTCCAAGGTAGTCGCCTCCGCAGAGGCGGGGCGCGGGCGTGCAGCGCGCGCGTTGGATCAGGGCATGGCGGAGGTGAAGCGCTCGTCGGAGGCGCTGCTCCAGCACATGCAGCGCGCAGCAGACGCCTTGCGCGAATCGATCGTGGTTGAAACCGAAGGGGTCGACGTAGGAGCCGAGCGCCTGACGGCCCGCGTGCCGAAGAACTGGAACGCCGCAGAAGCTCGACTTGCGCAAGTTCGCAAACTGGACCGAATGCTTGACTCAGAGCACGTGTCTGTCGCCGGCGTCGACGGACCCATGCAGCGCATCCTCGACGCGATTGCCTGGCTCGAGGCGCTCGGAGTCGATGGACCGTACCAGCGCGCGCCGATCGCGTTCCTGGCGCGCTACAAGGTCGGATCAGGCGGATTCAACAACCCGCTCGGGAGGCTCCGGAGCGCCGGCCTGGTCGAGTACCCGAGCAGCGGCACGATCGCTCTCACGGAAGCGGGACGCGCGGCGGCGCGTGCACCGCAGGAGCAGCTGACCGTCGACGAGCTCCATGAGCGCGTGCGCGCGGTCGTCGACACCCCGATGTGGCGCTGCCTCGAGCCGCTCTTGCGCGCCTATCCGGACTCGATGAGCCGCGATGACCTGGCGGCGGCTGCTCAGTACGAGGTCGGAAGCGGCGGTTTCAACAACCCGCTCGGACGGCTCCGGTCCTTAGAGATCATCGACTACCCCTCCCCAGGAAGAGTCGTCGCTCTGCCGGTGCTGTTTCTTGATACTTAGTTGATTAGCACTTGACTATCAACATATGTCGGTGTACCATGCTCTCAACATCACGGGAGAGCGGAGAGCATGGCAACGACGGCGGTGAGAGAGATCGAGATCAGGATTAAGGGTAAGGGTCGCGGAATGGCCGCGACGGTCACAAACCCCGAAGCGGCTGCGGCCTTCTTCCGGGGCATCATCGGCCAGGACGTGCGCGAGCAGTTCGTCGCGCTGTACCTCGATGGCCGGAATCACCCGATCGGATGGCGCATCGTCTCCGTCGGTACGGCGAACGAATCCTTCGCGCACCCGCGCGAGGTGTTCCAAGCGGCCGTCGGCCTCGGAGCCGTTCAGGTCGTCGTCGCCCACAATCACCCGAGCGGAGACACCCGCCCGAGCCTGCCGGACCTCGAGGTGACCCAGCGCCTCTCCGCAGCTGGTGAGATCCTGGGAATCCACCTGATCGACCACCTCGTGATCGGTCAGCCCGGCTTCACCTCGATCCGGACCGTGCACCCGGAACGCTTCCGGCTGTAGCCGCGGCGGCCGGGCCTTCGGGCCCGGCATCGTTCCGATTGATTCACACTTGACTTTCAATCGAGATGGGCCTAGCATTCATATATGGCTAACGGTATAAAGACAGGTGGCGAGAAGCCGATAAGGTGGATCAGTGGCTCGACCTTCCAAAGCCCGCCCTTCAGCGAAACGGTCCGCGGCCGCGCGGGCTGGCTCCTCCGCCGACTCCAAAGAGGCGAAGTCCTCGGTCTCCCGACTTCGCGCCCGCTCCCGCGAATCGGTGCGCGTTGCCACGAAATCCGCCTTGCCGATCCGGAAATCCGGAAGCATTGGCGGATCTTCTACCGGATCGATCGCGAAGCGATCGTCGTCATCCACGTCCAT
>MEMM01000151.1:2360-5284 GCA_001767925.1 Alphaproteobacteria bacterium RIFCSPHIGHO2_12_FULL_63_12 | reverse complement strand
CGCGGGGCGGGCCCCCCGGCGCGGCGTCTCCGACAGGACTTGAACCTGTGGCCCCCAGATTAGGAATCTGGTGCTCTATCCGCCTGAGCTACGGAGACTTCCGCCGTTTCGGCGCCGCGGCGGCGACCTTCCTACCCTTACCCCCTCGAATTGCAATTCGGAATATGGGCCGGCGGGGCGGCGATTTGCCTTGGAATCTGTTTCTTTTGGACCTCGAAAGGTCATAAGTTTGGTTAAGATCGCGCCCAGTTGGAGCGCCGAGGGAGTGGGGCATGGACAAAAACAAGACAATCGCCATCGCTGGCGGGATTTTGATCGCCTTTGCGAGCGGCTTGCTTGCGGGGCTCATGCTCGATCGCAGCGATCGCGGCCTGCGCGGCGACCGGGACGCCTCGTTCGTCACCTCGCTCGACGACGCCGACGGGCCAAGGCGGCCGTTTCAGGCGTTCCGGGGCGAGGACGCGCCGCGCGCGGAACGGGGAAAGTCGAAGGATTTCGCTTTCGACCGACTGATCCTTGAGACCAACGGCGCCGCGCCGCGCGCCTGTCTTCAATTCACCCGCGAACTCGACGCCTCGGGCAAGACCAATTACGCGGACTATGTCCGGCTGACGCCGGCGATCAAGCCGGCGGTGACCGTCGCCGGCTCCAGCCTCTGCCTTGCGGGGATCGAGTTCGACAAGGAATACAAGGCGCGCGTTCGCGCCGGGACGCCGGCCAAATCCGGCGAGAAACTGAAGCGTCCCGTTGAGGTGACGATCGCCTTCGGCGACAAGCCCGCTTATGTCGGTTTCGTCGGCGACGGCGTCGTCCTGCCGCGCCTTGAAGCCGACGGCCTCGGCATCGAGACCGTCAATGTCGACAAGATCAATATCGCGGTCTACCGCGTTTCCGACCGCTCGCTGGCGCGTAAATCGATCGCGCAGGGCGAGTCGTCAAGCGCGGACGATTATTTTTACGTTTGGGATCAGGAAAGCGGCGAAGATGTCGGCGTCAAGGTTTTCGACAAGGACCTGAAGATAAAAAACCTCGACAATGAAACCGTCACGACGGTGTTCGCGCTCGGCGCGGCGCTTCCCAACCTTAAGCCCGGCGCCTATTTCATCAAGCTGACCGATGCGACTCCCGGCGGCGACAAATACCGCAAGGCGCAGTCATGGCGCTGGGTGATGTTCACCGACCTCGCGATGACGAGCTTTTCAAGCAGCGAGGGAATAGACGTTTTCGTGCGCTCGCTCGATTCCGGGCGGCCGCTTTCGGGCGTCGATTTCGACCTTGTCGCCGCCAACAACGACATCCTCGCCCGCGCGGTTTCCAACGCCGACGGGCGCGCGCGTTTTGAAAAGGCGGCGGTGAACGGCGATTATCCGCTGACGCCGCGCATGATCATGGCGTACGGTCCGCAGGATGATTTCGCCGCGCTCGATCTCGACCGCGCGCCGCTTGATCTTTCAGACCGCAATGTCGACGGCAGGGCGGCGCCGTCGGTGCTTGACGCTTATGTCTATCTCGATCGCGGGATTTATCGCCCCGGCGAGACGGCGCATATTTCGGGCCTTCTGCGCGATAGCGCGGGGCTCGCGGCCGACCGGCCGCTCACCGTGACGATCTTCCGCCCGAATTCGACCGAAGCGATGACGACGCGCGTCGATCAGCTGAAGGTCGGCGGCTTCTCCTTCGACTACGAGGTTCCCAAATCCGCCGCGCGCGGCCAATGGCGCATTGAGGTGAAGGCCGACGGCGCCGGCATTGTCGGCGGCGAGACTTTCTCGGTCGAAGACTTCGTGCCGCAGCGGATCGAGGTCAAACTCGACGTCAACGAGAAAGCGCCCCTGCGCGCCGGCGAGACCAGAGCCGTCGCGATCGATGCGCGCTATCTCTATGGCGCGCCAGCGAGCGCGCTCGGCGTTGAATCGGAAGCGCGGCTGCGCCTCGATCCCAATCCATTCCCGGATCTTAAAGGCTACCGTTACGGTCCGGCGGACGGCCGATTTGATGAAAGATTTCTGACGCTCGCCAATGCGACGACGGATGCAACGGGTAAGGCGCAGGTCGATCTGACGATCGAAGGGGCGCCGGAAAATTACGGCGCCCCCTTGCGCGCCGATCTCGTCGTCGGCGTCGTCGAGCCGGGCGGCCGCGTCGTTCGTGAAAGCGCGCGCATACCGGTGCGCCCCGATGATCGCTATCTCGGATTGAAGCTCAGCAAGGACGCCTGGGGCTTCGGCCAGAATGAGCCCGCCGAAATCGACGCTGTTCTCGTCGATTGGCAGGGAAAACAAGTCGCGGGGTCGCTCGAATGGCGACTCGTTGAAGAAGACTACTGGTTCGACTGGTATCGCGAGGACAGCCAGTGGCGCTGGCGCCGGTCCTACAAGGATGTGCTTGTCGCCGAAGGCCGCGCCGAGGCGAAGGCGGCGGCGCCCGCCCATATCTCGCAGGCGCTCGATCCCGGCTCCTATCGCCTGACCGCGACCGATCCCGTCTCGAAGGCGAAAACCGACATTCGTTTCTATGTCGGCTGGCGCTCTTACGAATCCGGCGCGGATTCGCCCGATCAAGCGACCCTGACCGTGACCAGCAAGGATGTCGCGCCGGGCGGCCGCGCGCGCCTCTTCCTCGATCCCCCTTATGCGGGCGAAGCGATTGTCACTATCGCGACCGACAAGGTCCATCTCGTCCAGCGCCTGAAAGTCGAAGACAAAGGCCGCGAGATCGTCGTCGATACCGACCCGTCATGGGGATCGGGCTTTTACGTGATGGCGACCATCGTGACGCCGCGCGACGCTGTCCGGCGCCCGATACCAAGGCGCGCGATGGGTGTCGCCTATGTGCCCTTCGACATGGGCGCGCGGAAAATGGAAGTGGCGCTCTCAACTCCCGATCTCGTGCGGCCGAGGCAAAAGATCACGGCGCCGGTGAAG
>MEMM01000151.1:0-2322 GCA_001767925.1 Alphaproteobacteria bacterium RIFCSPHIGHO2_12_FULL_63_12 | reverse complement strand
CGCCGGGCGACGAGGTGATGCTGACCATCGCGGCGGTCGACGAAGGCATTTTGCGGCTGACGAAATTCGAGTCGCCCGATCCGGTTGACTATTATTACAGCAAGAAGCGTCTCGGCGTTGATGTTCGCGACGATTACGGCCGCATCCTCGACGCCAATCTCGGCGCCGCGGCGCGCTTCGGCGGCGACCAGCTCGGCGGCGAGGGACTGACCGTCGTTCCGGTGAAATCGATCGCCCTTTTCGAAGGGCCGGTTAAGGTCGATGCTGAGGGCGTCGCCAATGTGCCGCTCGATATTCCCGACTTCAATGGCGAGCTGAGGCTGATGGCGGTTGCGTGGAGCAAGGACAAGCTCGGCGCCGCCTCGCAGCCGCTGACGGTGCGCGATCCAGTGCCGGCGCTGCTCTCCTTGCCGCGCTTCCTCGGGCCGAACGACAAGGCGCAGGCAACGCTGCTGATCGACAATGTCGACGGCGCCGCCGGCGACTATACGGTCGCGCTCGCCGGCAAGGGTCCGGTCAAAACTTCGGCGAGTGAAACGAAAACGCTGGCGAAAGCCGCGCAGGCGACATCGCTCTTTCCGGTCACTGCTGGCGCCGTCGGCGTCGGCGGCGTCGACATGAGCGTCACGGGACCCGGCGGCTTCAAGGTGACGCGCTCCTATCCGATTCAGGTGAGGACGCCGTATTTCCCGGTGACGGAAGTGACGACCCGTCAGTTGCTGCCGGGCGAAACCGTGGCGCTCGATCGTACCTTGATCGCCAATTACATTCCGGGATCGACGGCGGTGACGCTGTCGTTCTCGCGCCTCAGGGGCGTCGATCCGGCGCCGCTGATCGATTCGCTTTATCGCTATCCTTACGGATGTTCCGAACAGCTGACATCGACGGCGATGCCGCTGCTCTACATCAATCAGCTTGGCGGCGAAGCAGGACGGGGACCGGAATTCGCGGTGCGCCCGCGCGTTCAGGACGCCGTGAACCAGATTCTCAATCGTCAGGGCGCGGACGGCGCTTTCGGGCTCTGGCATGAGGGCGATTCCTCTGCGCAACCCTGGCTCGGCGCCTATGTCACCGACTTCCTCTACCGTGCCAACGCCGAAGGCTACGCGGTGCCGGAAGAAGCGCTCGACAAGGCCTATGACGCGCTCGCGCAAGTCGCGCGCGTCGACCGGTGGGTCTATATCGGCTACCAGATGGAGGCCTATCAGGGGCCGTGGTCGAACGATACGACCGAGCAATTGCGCCGCCGCGCTGCGGCCTACGCGCTCTACGTTCTGGCGCGCGCCGGACGGACCGATCTTTCGGACTTGCGCTATTTTCATGACGCGCTGATCGATCAGACCGACAGCCCGCTCGCCAAAGCGCAAATCGGCGCCGCGCTTGCCATGCTCGGCGATCGCGCGCGGTCGATCAGCGCCTTCGGCAAGGCGATGTCGGCGATCGGCTATCAAAACACCGGCGACTATTACCAGACATCGCTGCGCGACGCGGCGGGCGTGCTGGCGCTTCTCGCCGAAGTGCAGAACGCGCCGGGCGTCAATGAAATGTCGGAGAAATTCGTCCAGCTGATGAAAGACCCGGAACAAATGCAGACGCAGGAAAAAGCGTTTGTCCTGATGGCGGCGCAATCGCTCTTGCGCTCGTCAGGTCCGGTCGAACTGACGCGAGACGGAAAGCCGGCGGGCGAGGGCTCCCCGGTTCCGCGCTTCAACCTGACGCGCGACACGCTCGACAAAGGCGCGACCTTCGCCAATGCCGGCAAGGGGCCGCTGTTTGCGTCGCTCGCCGTTTACGGCTCGCCGACGACGGCGCCGTCCGCGACCTCGCAGGGCTTCACCCTGACGAAGCGCATCGCCTCGCGCGACGGAAAGCCCGTCGATCTTTCAGCGGTGAGACAGAACGACCGGCTGGTCATCGTCGTCACTGGCAAGGCGAGCGCGGACCGGCTGCATCCCGCCGTTCTCGCCGACCTCTTGCCCGCCGGTTTCGAGATCGAGGCGATCCTCAATCCCGAAGACGGGGCGACGGAGGGAACTTCCGGACCCTATAAATGGATCGGGCCGATTTCGTGGACGAAAGTCTCCGAAGCGCGCGACGATCGCTTCGTCGCCGCGATCGATCTCTACAACAACAAGGACGTCTTTACGGTCGCCTATCTCGTGCGCGCGGTGACGCCGGGCGAGTTCGTCTTTCCAGGCGCCGTCATCGAAGACATGTACCGGCCGGGCGTCTTTGCGCGGACAGAAGTCGCCAAAGTGACGATCGCGCCAGCGCGGTAGCCGAAGTGTTGGGCCGAATTCTCTCCTTAAATGCTCCCCCGCT
>MEMM01000150.1:8931-12555 GCA_001767925.1 Alphaproteobacteria bacterium RIFCSPHIGHO2_12_FULL_63_12 | reverse complement strand
GGCGCTCGCCTTCGCCGCGTCGCGCGCCGCATCCGCCATTGCGTGGCGCGTCTTGTCATCGGCGAACAGTCTCTTGACGGCGGCGGCGAGATCGCGGTCGTTCCTGACCAGCGCCGCGCCGCCGGCGCCGCGAATATCGGCGTAGGTTTCGGCGAAGTTGAAAATATGCGGCCCGTGCAGGATCGCGCAGCCGAGCCGCGCCGGCTCCAGCGGATTGTGCCCGCCTTTCTCGACGAGGCTGCCGCCGACGAAGGCCGCGTTCGACAAGCGGTAAAAAAGGCCAAGCTCGCCCAGCGTGTCGGCGAGATAAATATCGGTCGAGCGGTCGACCTTTTCCCCCTTCGACCGGCGGCGCGCCGCAAGCCCCGAGGCGGCGGCGAGCGCGGCGATCTCCGCGCCGCGTTCGGGATGGCGCGGGGCAAGCAGGGTGACGATGCCGGGATGCTCCGCCTTCAGCGTCTTGTGCGCCGCGAGAATCGTTTCTTCTTCGCCGGGATGGGTCGAGGCGGCGAGCCAGAACGGGCGCCCGTCGATGCCGGCGAGCAGGAGCGCTTCCTCCCGGACGTCGCCCGGCAGCGGCGGCGCCGCGTTCTTCAGATTACCGTAGGACGGGACGTCGCGGCCCGACAGCGCCGTCAATCGCTCCGCATTCTGACGATCCTGCGCGATCAGCGTATCGAAATGCGACAATAGAAAGCGGATCGATTGCGGCTTTCCTTTCCACTCGGCGTAGGATTTCGGCGACACCCGGCCATTGACCAGCGCCATGAAGCGCGCGCGCCGGCGCGTCTCGATGAGGAGGTTCGGCCAGAACTCCGATTCGACGAAAATTGCGGCGTCGGGTTTCCAGTGATCGAGAAAGGCGCGCACGAACCGCGGGTGATCGACCGGAATGAATTGATGGATCGCGCCTTTAGGTAGCCTTTCGGCCATCAGCCGCGCCGAGGTGACGGTGCCGGTGGTGACGAGAATGGCGAGCGCGGGATCATCGCGCCGGAAGCGTTCGACCAGCGGCAGCACGGAAAGAGATTCGCCGACGCTCGCGCCGTGGATCCACAACAAGGGACCAGCGGGCCGGGCGCGACCGGCGAGCCCCGTGCGCTCGCGCATGCGGGCGGGGTCTTCCTTGCCGTCTTTCAGGCGCTGGCGCAGCAAAAGCTCGGCGACGGGCGCGGACGCCCAGCTCGCCGCGCGATAGAGCTTCACCCCGATCGGTTCGCCGCCCGCTGTCGCTGTCGCCGTCACGCTATCAACCCGCATCCAAAGGAGCCCGCCCGGCCGTCGCATCGGCGATCCGGGCCGCCGCCGTCAATTCCGATTCAAGGTGGCGGCGCGCCGCGTCGAGCGCCGCCGCATCCGCGCCACGTTCTATATGGATCGGCGCGCCTGCTGCAAAGACAAGCCGGGAGAATGGCGCGGCGAGCAGGAACCGGTCCCAGGTTCCAAGACGCGGCCCCCGCGAGGCGGAATAAGCGGCCGGCAGGATCGGCGCCCCGGAATAGGCGGCAAGCTTCACCGCGCCGATCTTGGCGATTTCGGCCGGCCCTCTGGGCCCGTCCGGGGTCATGCCGACGATCCCGCCGGCCCGGAGCGCCTCGATCATCCCGGCGACGGCGGGCGCCCCGGACTTGTTCTTTTCGGGCTTTTTCGGGTCGGCGGCCGACCCCCTGATCAGTTCGACGCCGAAGCCCCTGACCGCGCTGGCGATAATTTCCCCGTCGCGATGGGTCGAGATCAGCATGTAAACCGGCTTATTCGTCTCACGGCGGATGGCGGGGCCCATCAGCAGCCGGGCGTGCCAGAAGGCGAGGATGAACCCCTTGTCCGAACCGAGCAGCCCGTCCGCATGCTCGCGGCCGATAAAAGTCGTGCGCGAGGTCGCTTCGACCAGCCGGATATAAGCGGCGATCGCATGGCTGGCGATCCGGCCGGCAAGGGGCGAGTGCAGAACGCGTTTGGTCAGCGATCCGGCGGTCATGGCGGTTTTAAAATCCGTTTCCTGTCAACAGCTTGCCTAGCCGGGCGGGAGCCCTAAGAATAGCGGTCCGCTTCGGAACGCCTCGTTTTTCGTCGATCGCGGTTTCATCCGGAAACCGCTCACACTATTCGGGACAACCCACAAGAAAGCCGAGACCGGTGGTCCGCCCTGCCTCCCCGCCAGATGAAACCCCTGCTTCTTCGGCCGTGCTCGCGCGGCGGCTGTGGCGGGATTATCTCAGCCGCTATCGCGGCAAGCTTTTCATCGCGCTGATCGCCATGGGCGCCTATGCGGCCTCGGCCGCGGCGATCCCGGCCGGGGTTGAATGGATCAATGCGCGGCTCTCCGGCGATACGCCGGCGATCGCGTTCCTCCCCAAAGCGGTCGGCCTGTGGGGGCCCGTCGTCATCATCGCGCTCGGCCTCGTCAACGCGCTGTCGCAATATGTTCAGGCGCGCCTTTCCGCGTCGGCCGCGCTGCTCGCGCTGCGCGATCTCCAGTGCGACATGTTCGCCCGGCTGGTCGCCATCGACGACGCGCAATTGCGCGCCTTCGGGCAGGGCCAGTCGATCGGCAGGCTGACTAATGGCGTCGTTGTCCTGCGCGAGACGCTGACGCGCGCGCTGACCGCGATCCGCGATTTTCTGACATTGATCGCGCTGTGCGCGGTGATGATCTCCTATGACTGGGTGCTGTTCGCGGTCGTTGTCGTCATCTATGCGTTGATCGGTTGGCCGGTCGCGCGCATCGGCGCGCATCTGCGCAAGAATTCGCGCGCCGCGCAGACCCAACTCGGCGAGATCGCGGCGGCGACGGGCGAGGCGGTGGCGGGCGCGCGAATGATCCGCGCCTATAATCTTCAGGACCATCTGATTAGCGAGAGCCGCAAGGGGTTCGACGCGCGCCTTGTCACCCTGCTGCAGATGGCGCGCCTCAGGGCCGCGAACGAGCCGTTCATTTTCTTCGTCGGCTCGGTCGCGCTGGCGCTCGTGATCGCGGTCGTCGCGATCAGGATAAGCGCCGGCGCGCTCAACGTGCCGCAGTTCATTTCCTTCATTATCGCGCTGTTGATGCTGTCGCAGCCGGCGCGCGGGCTGTCGACGCTGAACGCGGTCGCCCAGGAAGGCTTCGGCGCGCTCGATGAAATGTTGCGCCTCATCGACGCCAGGCCGACAATTCTTGATGCGCCGGACGCAACGCCGCTGGCGGTTTCCGCGGGCGCGATTTCCTTCCAGGAGGTCGGGTTTTCCTATGACGGCGTCAATCCGGCGCTGAACGGCTTTTCGCTCGACATTCCGGCCGGGAAGACCGTCGCGCTGGTCGGCGAGTCGGGCGCCGGGAAGTCGACGGCGTTCAACCTCTTGCTGCGCCTTTACGAGCCGCAAACGGGGACGATCGCGATCGACGGACGGAACATCGCGACGGCGAGCCTTCATTCGCTGCGCGCTTCGATCGCCGTCGTCGCGCAGGAAGGCGTTCTCTTCAATGCGACGGTCGCGACAAATATCGGCTTTGGAAATCTCGCCGCCGCGCGCGAGGAAATCGTCGCCGCGGCCAAGGCCGCCGCCGCGCATGAGTTCATCATGGCGCTCCCCAAGGGCTATGACACCATGGTCGGCGAGGCCGGCGGCGATCTCTCGGGCGGC
>MEMM01000150.1:0-8924 GCA_001767925.1 Alphaproteobacteria bacterium RIFCSPHIGHO2_12_FULL_63_12 | reverse complement strand
AGCGCCTCGCGATCGCCCGCGCGTTTTTGAAAAACGCGCCGATCCTCCTCCTTGATGAAGCGACATCGGCGCTCGACGCCGAATCGGAAGCGGCGGTTCAGGACGCGCTCGCGCGGCTTTCCAAGGGCCGCACAACGATTGTCATCGCGCACCGCCTGTCGACGATCAAAGGCGCCGATTTGATCGTCGCGTTGGAAAAGGGCCGCGTCGTCGAAAGCGGCGCGCCTTCAGAATTGATCGGCAAGAACGGTTATTATGCGAGGGTGATGCAATTGCAGGGGGCGGGATGAGCAGCTTTTCTGCTCAATTTCGGTGAGCGTGGACACCGCAATTGCAGGCGCCTTCAAATCAAACCCGTTTGCACGGATATCGACTTACAAACCGCCGTCATTCCGGGGCGGCGCGGTACGCGCCGAACCCGGAATCCACCGTGCGACCGTGGATTCCGGGTTCCGCCGCTTCGCGTCGGCCCCGGAATGACGAACCAAACATCGGGCCACATCTATGCTGATTGATATGAGAGCAATTTTCACTCCCTCCTTAGCAATCTCTCCGTCAACAAATTCCCCCACCATGATCCCAAAAACGCGCGCTTGATCGCGGCGGGGTCGTAGGCGTCGGACTCGGCCCATTTGAAAAACGCATCGACATCCGACAATGAAATATGGTTCGCGCGTGCGTGATCGAGATAGCGATCGAACGCCGCATCGATGATCCCGGTCTTGCCTTGCTTCACATGACCGTAGCGCATCGACAATTGCCCGAGCGCCGCGTCGAGCGGCGCCTTGCCGGTGAAAAAAAGATAGAGCGCCGACATGACGCCGACCCGGTCCGCCCCCGATTTGCAGTGAAAGAGCGCGGGATATTCGATCCGCGCGATGAGTTCGCGCGCGCCGCGCAAGGTCTCTACCGATGGCGCTTCGCGCGAATAAACGCGAAAATTTTCAAGCCTCAGCCCGAGCCGCGCGCAGGCTTCTTCTTCAAGGAACAGCGCGGCGCTCGGTTTTGGCCCCCGCAAATTGACGACTGTCCTGATCCCGCGCCGCGCCCAGCCTTCAAGACGCGCGGGGCTTGGCTGATAGGTTCGAAAGACGCCGGGCGCGATCTGGTGAGAGTTGTCGAACAGCAAACGAATGATCGCGTGATCGTTGAGGAGAAATTCGCGCTGCGCGCGCCGTCGCCCCGCGGGCGTTGCGAAGTCCTCACGGGTGAGCGGGAGCTTTGTCAAATTCGCCGCCGCCTCACGCCGAAAGGCGGGCGCCGAGCGCCCGCAACATCACCGCGCCATCGCCGCGCCACGCCGACCCGTGCATGCAGGCGAGAAGCTGCGGGCCGCGCGCCGCCAGCTTTTCAATCAGCGCTTTTCCGTTCGTCGTATGCGAATAATAATCGAACGGCGCGCGAAACGCCTCGCTCGGCTCAAGAATGTCGTCGGTCGTCACCGGCGAGTGATCGCCGCCGCCTTGCGTGAACAAATCGCCGCAGAAAAGCGTTTTCGTCGTTTCCTCGAACAAATGCCCGCATTCCCATGCGTGCGGGAGATGCGGCGTCGCAATCCATGTCACGCGATGGCGCCCGAGCGAGATGGTTTCGCCGTCCGCGATCGCGCGCGGCGCCCGGTCGGCGATGTCGTTGATCGACACCATGGCGGCGATGTCGCTGCAGAGCGGGCGCGCGTTCGGCGCGACGGCGAGAAAATCGTTGAGCGCGCCGCACTCATCCGCCTCGACATGCGAAAACGCGATATGGCGAAGTCCGGCGACGGGCGTCACGGTTTCGATGGCGGCCCGGGTCAGCGGAAAAATGCCGCGAAGGCCGGTGTGATAGAGCAGCGGCTCGTCATCAAGGATGAGATACTGGTTGAAGGAAAAGCCGGGCGCGGGCGTCGCGATCCTGAAGATTCCATCGGCGATCTCGTCAATTCGCGTTCCGGCGTTCCCGTCAACGATCGGCATTTACCGCTCCTAGTCTTCGCCGCGCCGATGGCGCGGGCGTTACTCTTCCGTGTGGTCGCCGGACTCGTGATGGTCAGGCTCGAGAAGACGATGCAGATGCACGATGAAATAGCGCATATGCGCGTTATCGACGGTTGCTTGCGCCTTGGCGCGCCAGGCTTTCTCCGCCTCGGCGTAGTTCGGAAAAACGCCGACGACATCGACCTGCGACAAATCGCGAAAGGTGACGCCCTCGGGACTTTCAAGCTCGCCGCCGAAAACGAGGTGAAGCAACTGTTTGTTGGGCATTTAAAACTCCGAAAGGGCGAAAAATTTTATCGGTTGTTCCACGCGCCGCTGTCGACGACCCTTGAACGACAGCGGGTGGTTTTCGAAAAGAGTCATAGGCTGTTTCAGTCGCCCGCGATCGTCATGGCGCCGACATAGAGCGACGGCGCGTTGGTCGATCCGCGGAATTCAAGATCGTCGGCGGCGACGAGGTTTTGATACATGTCGAGAAGATTGCCGGCGATCGTGATTTCGCTCACGGGATACGCGCGCGCGCCGTTCTCGAACCAGAAGCCCGAGCAGCCGACCGAATAATCGCCGGTGTTGGAATTGACCTGCGCGCCGAACATGTCGGTGAGGAGAAGGCCGGTCCCGGCGTCTTTCAACAGTTCGGCCGGCGTTTTCGTCCCGGCTTTCAGATAGAGATTGGTCGGGCCCGACCCGGGGCCGCCCGACGCGCCTCTGGTCGCGCGCCCGTTGGTTTCGAGTTTCAATTGACGCGCCTGCGCCGAATTCAAAAACCAGCCGGTAAGGACGCCGTCGTCGATCAGGTTGAAGGCCTGCGCCGCGACGCCTTCGCCGTCGAAAGGGCGCGAGCCGTGACCGCGCTTGATGAACGGATCGTCGACGACCGTCATGCCGGCCGGAAAGATCCGCTCGCCTCTTTTCGACTTCAGAAAGGAAACGCCGCGCGCGATCGCCGCGCCGTTAACCGCGCCGGAAAGATGGCCGATCAGCGAATTCGACAGGCGGTTGTCGAAGATCACCGGCGCCGTCTGGCTTTTGACGCGCCGCGGCGACAGGCGGCTGACCGTGCGCTCGCCGGCTCGCTTCCCGATCGCTTCGGGGGTGCGGCAATCGGCGAGATGCGTTTTCGAATCGTAATCGTAATCGGTCTCCATGCCATTGGCGTCTTCGGCGATGACACTGACCGAAATCGAGTGGTTTGATCCGCCCGACTCGCCGACAAAGCCATGGCTCGTCGCGAACCATTTGCGGCCCTCGCTGTAGGAGGCGCCCGCGCCCGACGAATTGACGACGCCTTTGACGTTCATCGCCGCCTCCTCGCAGGCGCGCGCGCGGTCCTTCAGCGCGTCGGTCGAGGGCTCGGCGTAATCGCCAAGGTCGAGATCGGGGAAGGGCGCTTTGGCGAGGCGGTCGGCCGGCGCCAGTCCCACATAGGGATCTTCCGGCGCGGCCTTCGCCATCGCGGCGCAACGCTCGACCAGCGCGGCAAGAGAGTCCTTTGACATATCGGTCGTGGCGACGCTCGCCTGCCGCTGGCCAAATAGGAGGCGAACGCCAAGATCGAGCCCTTCGGACCGCTCGACATCTTCAAGCTTGCCGAGTCTGAAGGAAACCCCGCTGGAGACGGCGTGGTAAAGGACGGCGTCGGCGGCGTCGGCGCCCGCGCGCCTGGCGCCGTCAAGGACGGCGGCGAGGATGGTCTCGGCCTGATTTTGCTTCATGGGGCGGGAGATAAAGCGTCCGCCCGCGCGCCGCAACTGCGCCTCAGCGGGTTTCGGCCCGCGCGCCCTCGCCCCATTCCTGCATGGCGGGGAGCGCCCACATTGCATCGCGCCAGCGGGCGGCACGCTCCGGCAGGGCGACCGGCCCATAGGTGACGAAGCGCGAGACGACGGGCGCGAACATCGCATCCGCGATCGAAAAGCGGCCGAACAGGAACTCGCCGCCGTTTCCGTAGTCGCGGCGGCAGTTTTCCCAAATTTCGGCGATGCGGGCGATGTCGCCTTCGATGCCGTGGGTCGTGTGGCGCATGCCCTCGCGCGAAAAATGCATCGGCCAGAGCGTGCGCAGGCCCGCAAAGGACGAATGCATTTCCGCCGAGACGCTGCGCGCGACCGCGCGCGCGGCGCGGTCTTCCGGCCACAGCTTCGCGTCGGGGAAGGTTTCGGCGAGATATTCGCAGATCGCCAGCGAATCCCAGATGGCGAGCCCGTCATCAAGGAGGCAAGGGACACGCAGCGACGGCGAGGCGTCGGCGAGCGCGGCTTTCGTCTCCGGCCGGTCGAGGCGGATCAGCCGTTCGCGAAATTCGATGCCGGCGTGCTTCATAAGGAGCCACGGCCGCAGCGACCAGGACGAAAGGTTCTTGTCGCCGATGAAAAGAACGAGGTCGGCCATCACCGCCTCCCGTTGAAAAAATTGACGATCCACTGCGCGATGACGCCGCGGTCGGAGCGTTTTTTCAGCGAGGCGAGGCCTTCGTCCGACAACGCCTCGCCAAACCTGTTCCTCCGTATGCCAATGAGATCGGACGCGTAATCGTGCTCGAATTCGGGATGCATCTGAAACGAGATCGCCGGGCCTTGCGCATAGGCGAGCGCGCCATATTCGCAAAAATCCGATCCCGCGATTCTTCTGGCGCCGGGGGGCGGCGTCAAAACCTGATCCTGGTGCGAGACCGCGCAGGAAATCTCGCCGGTCGCCGGCGTCATCCATGGCGCCGCGTCCGTCACCTCATAATGGTGAACGCCGACGCCCCAGCCCTTGTCCGATTTGTTCACCTCGCCGCCGAAGGCTTGCGCCATCAGCTGATGGCCGAAACAGATGCCGACCTGCGGCTTTCCGGCCGCCGCCGCCGCACGAACGAGATCTTCAAGCGGGGCGATCCACGCATGATCTTCATAAACGCCCGCCGGCGAGCCGGTGATGAGGAGCCCGTCGAAATCGGACGGGCGGGGCAGGGCGCCGTCGCGAAATGTCGGCCAGGTCGTGAACGACAGATTAGGCGCGAGCGGCGCCAGCATCCGCTCCATCATCTTCGGATAAGTCGGGTGCTTGCCGTTCAGCTGGTCCGGCGGCGCGCCGGTCTCGATGATCGCGATTTTCATGAGCGCCTAGATAAAGCGAAGCCGCGACCGCTTCAATCGGCGGTTACTCCGCACCAGCCGATTGCGGGTGCGTCTTGTCGATCGTGGTCCGGATGACCGGCGGAAAACGGTGGCGGTGTTTGATGAGATTGCGATCGACTTTCGGCCATTTGCGGCGGATCGCCCGGATCAGCCCCTGCACCGGCGGCATGTAGGGGGCGAGCAGCGTCAGCCCGATCGTCAGCATGATGAGGCCGAACGGGATCGGCGTCGGCGTCAAAATGGCGCCGGAAACGACCAGGACGCCGCCCAAAATCTGATGAAAGATCGGCAACATGAGACGAAACGCTCCCGACTACGCCGCTACCCGTTCGAACGTCACGTCGAATGGTGACAGAATTAGGGATGCTTCCGGGCGGCGTAAAGTATCTTTGCGGAAAGATCGTCAAAATGCGGTGAACACTTTCGCGTCAGCGATGAAGGGAAATTTGTTGCGGCGCCGTTCCGCCTTCCGCCGTCGCCGCGGGATCGCTAAAGGGGATGGGCAAACTTCACAGCGGCGCCATGAGCTACAAATCCCTTCGCGACTTCATCGAGAAGCTTGAACAGGCGGGCGAGCTGGTCCGTGTTTCGCACCCGGTGTCGACCGTCCTTGAAATGACCGAGATTCAGACGCGCCTCCTCGCCGAGGGCGGCCCGGCGGTGATTTTCGAGCAGCCCCTCATGGCCGACGGCTCGATCTCGCCGATCCCGGTCCTCGTCAATCTCTTCGGCACGGTAAAGCGCGTCGCCATGGGGGTGACGCTAGCCGTCGCGCAAGAGGGCGGGGCGGCGCGCGACGACAGGGCGGCGCTCCGAAAGGTCGGCGAAACGCTCGCGTTCCTGCGCCAGCCGCAGCCGCCTTCGGGCCTGAAAGACGCGATCGGCCTCATCCCCTTCGCGCAGAGCGTGATGGCGATGGCGCCGGCGACGAAGAGCCTTGGAACCGCGCCCTGCCAGGAAGTGGTGCTGACCGGCGACGAGATCGACCTTGCGAAGCTCCCGATTCAGACCTGTTGGCCGGGGGAGCCAGCGCCCTTGATCACCTGGCCGCTGGTGGTGACGAAGGGGCCGTCGGACAGCCGCGAGGACGATTTCAATCTCGGCATCTACCGGATGCAGGTGCTGGGCAAGAACCGGACGATCATGCGCTGGCTCGCCCATCGCGGCGGCGCGCAGCATCATCGCCGCTGGAAGGGCGAGCGGCGCGACCCCTTGCCGGTCGCGGTCGTCATCGGCGCCGATCCCGGCACCATTCTCGCGGCGGTGACGCCGGTGCCCGATACGTTGTCGGAATATCACTTCGCCGGATTGCTCCGTGGACGGAAGGTCGAGCTTGTCCAATGCAAGACCGTGCCGCTAAAGGTTCCCGCCGAAGCCGAGATCGTGCTTGAAGGCCATGTCTCGCTCGACGACTACGCCGACGAGGGTCCCTATGGCGACCACACGGGCTATTACAATTCGGTCGAGAAATTCCCGGTTTTCACCATCTCGGCGATCACGCAGCGGCGCGACCCGATTTATCTTTCGACCTTCACCGGACGGCCGCCGGATGAGCCGAGCGTTTTGGGCGAAGCCCTCAACGAGGTGTTCATCCCCCTCCTTCAGCAGCAGTTTCCGGAAATCGTCGATTTCTGGCTGCCGCCCGAAGGGTGCAGCTATCGCATCGCCGTTATCTCGATGAAGAAAGCCTATCCCGGCCACGCCAAGCGCGTGATGATGGGCGCGTGGTCTTACTTGCGCCAGTTCATGTACACAAAGTGGATCATCGTCGTCGACGACGACATCAACGCCCGCGACTGGAAAGACGTGATGTGGGCGGTGTCGACGCGCATGGACCCGGCGCGCGACATCACGATCATCGAACAAACGCCGATCGACTATCTCGACTTCGCGTCGCCGGAATCAGGGCTCGGCTCAAAAATCGGCCTCGACGCGACCAACAAACTGCCGCCCGAAACCAAACGCGACTGGGGAACGAAAATCCGCATGGACGACGACGTCGTCAAACGCGTCGACGCGATGTGGCAGGAGTTGGGACTGCCGGGGAGCGGCAAGGGGATTTGGGGGTGAGCGCAGCGTCAAGCGGGATGTGCAGCAGTGTGGAGTAGTGCTCTGCTAATCCGCGGTTGGTGGCCGCGTACGCTCTTTCACCCGATTCAGGCCGTAGGGCGTATTAAGGCCGCCGGCGCCAATGCATGAGAACTATCACTGTAATGCGTATTGGGCTTTGCTCAAGATGCCCAAACAACTTTAAGGCGATATTGGCCAATCGCTCACTTATGAATTTGATAGCGAGGGAAAGCGACTCCTTCACAGGTGAGAAGCGTTTGATCGCATGCGCCTTCAATTCGCTTCGGTCCTGAAACGGTCACTCTTCCCGCGCTGGAAACAGGCGGCGACAATTCGAATTCTCCGAATCCCATCATTGCGAAGCGTGCGTTAGGATCACTCAATGCGGGCAGGTTATAATTATTCACCACACGGGTCCAATAGGCATACAGCGTATCATCGTCCTTGTGCGTAAGCGTAAAGTTCCACGTTTCGACCCAGCCGGCAGATTCATCTTTTGCGATCCATGAATCCGTCGCATAGGCGACCGCATTGGTTTTATGAGTGTCGATCCGGAAAGAGCCTGACTTGAGTTCCCTCCACCGGAAATCCTCGGAAAACAGAACTTGCACGGCGTCGCCATCAACCGAAATTGCGATCTCGAGGGGCGGCAGGTTCCTTGCGGCTTCCTCGGGATCGACGGGGTTGTAGACGGACATGTCGATCCTATTGATTGTGCCGATCCATGTGCCTTCAAAGCTTTGATCGTAGCTCCCCGCGAAGGCTTCGGAAGCGCCCAACAGCGCAGCCATTAGAGACACATAACTGAAGTTGCGCATCCCAAGTACTCCCTTTGCCACCAGAGAAAGCTAGTCTTAATCTGTTCGCGGGTCCATACTTGTTCATTAGGCGAAGACAACGATTGGATTTACCTCCCGCCCACCAACGCCAAAAACGCCGCCGGCGTCGTCGCTTTCTCAACATCCCGCGCGGAGACCGTGACGCCCCAGTTCCTGGCGATCGCCTCATAACGCGGTCGGCGCCAGTCGATCAGCTTTGCAAAGCCCCAGCGGATGAAATCATCCGGATCGACCGACGATTCCGTCATGCCCTTCGCGGCGAGATAGTCGGCCCAGATTTTTTTTAAGAAAGCCTCATTGTAATACATCGGCTTGGGCGCTTTTGAAAAACGCGCTTTCAGCGCGTCGGCGTGCGCGTCGTCGCCGGCGATATAGACGAGGGTGCAGGCGTCCGACAAAATTTTCAGCACCGGATCGTTCGGGTCTTCAGGGTCGACGACCTCGCAGATCGAGCCGCCGGCGTCGCAGATGAAATCATCATAGCCGTAGATCGCGCGCGCCTTCTCGATGAAGGCCGGGACGTCGGTCAGCGCCTTGATCTCCGCCTCGCGGTGCAGACGCTGGCGGCGGAGATATTCGGTAAACGCAATGCCGCCGCGCGCCGGATCGCCCGGCTTGCCGAGAAAAGCGGAGAGGGGCGCCAGATTGTCAAAGGTGATGTTCGACGAGATATAGATCGAATCGGACAGCAGCATCTCGCGCAGCGCCGGCGACTTCATCGCCTCGCGCTTGAATTCGTCGGCGATCGCCTCGCCGAGATAGCGGGTGCCGATGCGGTAATCGGCCGAATAGTGAAACCAGCCGGCCTCGCGCCGCAGCATCGAGGCGACGCGCGTCTTGCCGACGCCCGACATGCCCATCACCGCGAGCGGTTTTTGCCTCTTGCCGTTCATGTTTCTCCGCTTCGCCAGCCCCCA
>MEMM01000149.1:2217-5042 GCA_001767925.1 Alphaproteobacteria bacterium RIFCSPHIGHO2_12_FULL_63_12 | reverse complement strand
CACGCGGGAGGGCCGTCGGATTGGTTGCGGGGCGATTTGCCCTGCTTTGGCGCTATCAGGCAGCGGCCTGGCCCGGCGGCGGCGTGCGCACGGCACGCTGCACCACTTTCGACCAGTTCAACAGCGACACGAGGTGCGCATAGCAGGCGCCGAGAGCGCCGTTGTTGCGCAGCTCGAGATATTTTTCCGGCGGCAGCGCGTTGAGGCGCTCTTCGGAAATCGCCCAATAGTCGGCAACTTTCTGCTGCGGGCCAACTTCGCGGCCCTGCGGATCGCGCGGCTGGAACACGACCGTCTTCTGCTCGAACAGGTCCATCGAGGCGATCATCTTGACGAAGTCGAGCGTCGCACGGCGCTGGCGCTCGAATTCCTTGCAGAACTCGATGGCGTCGGTGGTAAACTTGCTCGGCTGGCCGTTCTCGAAGAAGGCGACGTCCGGCTGGTTCGACACCATCGGCGCGGCACGGTCGACGCACAACAGCAGGCGGTCGGAGCCTTCATCGGCGGCAAACACGAACGGATAGCGGCGCACGAAGGCCGGCACGTAATAGTCTTCGGCGACGAAGCCATTGTCATCGACGAAAAGGTTCTGGCCCTGGCGGACACCCATCACCGCCACCGGCGTGCGGTCATCACCCACGAAGATGATCGGATAGGATGCGGCGCTGACGCCAAACTCGGTCACCGTGACCGGCACGGCATGGGCTTCGCGCAGGAAGCCGAAAGGTTGTGCAACCTGTTTAACGCCAAGTCCGCCATGGTTTTCCGCAGAAAGCGGCTGCGGCTGCTTGTAGAACAGGACTTGTCCGGTGATCGGCGGTTGTCCGCCAACTGCGTTTTGCGTGGTCACGGGGGCTGAACTCCTCAGGATTTGGCGGGAGCGATACCGGAAATATACTCTGGCCACAACCTCCGAACCGGGCTCAATTACAGTGCCTTTGCCGTGAAAAATCCGTCATGCTTCAACAGATCCGAACCGGCCGTGTCTCCCTGACCGCCAGCCTGGCCCTGCTCCTCGCAGCCGGCCTCCTGGCGGCCTGCTCGGGCGATGCTGACCCGCAGGGCACGCCCCGCCGGATCGCCCGCGAGGTCGATCGCACGCTCGCCACCGTCGCGCAGAACGAACTGGTCCGCGATCCCGAGCTTGCCACCGAGCTCGGCCTGACCGAGGAGGCCGCCGGTTTCCCCTTCGGACGACTGCTGACCGATAGGTCGCAGGCCGCCTTCGAGCGCGCGCGCCTCGAACGCCTCGAGACACTCGACGTCCTCGTGCGCACCGCCCGCCCGGCGCCGGGCAGCGACCTTGCCCGCAACCTAGACACGGTCATCGCGGCCTATGAAGCCGCCGAAGAAGTGCTTGTTGCCGGACACGGCAAAGGCGACCTGTCCACCTTTCACCCCTACGTCGCCGACCATATGAGCGGCGCCTATCTCGACGTGCCGGAACTCCTGGTGCGGCGCCAGCCGCTGGAAACACCGGCCGATGCCAGCGCCTTCCTGGCACGCATCGCCCAGCTTCCCGGCGCGCTCGACGATGACCGCCGCCGTCTCGAAGCCGACGCGCAGGCTGGCGTCGTGCCTCCCATTGCCGTGCTCGCCCGGATGCAGGGACTGGCCGCCGCCGGCGCCGCCGAAACGCCGGACACGTCCTTTCTCATCCAGACCTTCGACAACCTCCAGAACGGGATCGAAGGCCTGACGCCCGAGGTGCGGGCGGCCAACTCCGTCCAGCTGCGCAAGATGCTCACCGACGGTGTCGTGCCCGCCTATGCCCGTTTCGGCGAAGCGGTTGGCGCCTTGTCCGAAAATGCTCCCGCCGAGCCCGGCATCTGGCAGGTCAAGGGCGGCGACGCCTGGTACCACGCCGTGCTCGCCGCCTATACCGGCACGCGCGACACGCCGGCCGAGCTGCACGCGCGCGGCCTCGCCGATGTGGCGCGCCTGACGAAGGAACTCGACACTGAGCTGTCGGGCATCGGCCTCACCGAGGGCACGGTCGCTGAACGCCTCGCTTTCCTCGCCCAGCAGCCCGACCAACTCTACGAGGATTCCGAACTCGGCCGCGCCGCCTTGATCGAGCGATTGAGCGCCCTTTCCGTGCGCGCGAATGCCCTCGCCGCCGAACAGATCGGCGCCCTGCCCTCGGACGCCGTCACGGTCAGCATGGTGCCACTCGCCTTCGCGGCCTCGGCACCTTCGGCGGCCTACACGCCGCGCACGGCCGACGGGCGCAATCCGGCGCGGTTCGAAATCAATCTCAGCCGGATGGGCGACTGGCCGGACTTCAGCCTGTCCACGCTGGTCTTTCACGAGACCGTACCGGGCCACCATCTGGAAAGCGCGCTGGCCGCCGAACAGGCCCACCTGCCGCTCGCGCGCCAACTTATCTGGAATATCGGCTATGGCGAAGGCTGGGCGTCCTATGCTGAAACCCTCGCCGACGAGGGTGGTCTTTATACGGACGATCCGCTTGGCCGCATCGGTTATCTCCAGTCGATGCTGCTGCGCGCCGTGCGCCTTGTCGCCGATACCGGCATCCACCAGCAGAAATGGTCACGCGACCGGGCGATCGACTATCTCATCGCCGTCACCGGCCTCGGCGTCGAAGCTGCCGCTGACGAGGTCGACCGCTACAGCGTCTGGCCGGGCCAGGCCGCCGCTTACTGGATCGGCAGGCAAAGGATCCTCGACCTGCGCGAGCGCGCCCAGCGCGTGCTTGGCCCGCGCTTCGACCCGAAGGCCTTTCATTCAGCGATCCTGAAAGGCGGGCCCCGTCCGCTCGACATGGTCGAGGCCGACGTGACCCGCTGGTATACCGAAGCCTC
>MEMM01000149.1:0-2191 GCA_001767925.1 Alphaproteobacteria bacterium RIFCSPHIGHO2_12_FULL_63_12 | reverse complement strand
GCCGTATCGCTCGGCTTCGGCCAGGGCCCAGATCGGCTGGATGTCATGCGGCTTGCCGGAGAGTTCAATGACACGAAAGATGCGCCATCCGCAGGCTTCCGGAATGGCGAAAATGGCGACACCCGGGGCCCGCGCCCAAGGCGCGTCAGCGGCTGCCCGCTGGAATGACCATGCCTTGCCCGATTGACCGCGAAAGCTGACTGCGTTACCCATGTTCTTGCTCCGTTCCTTGTAGGATGTTCCTACTCTGTTCCAGTTCGGTTCGCAAGAAGTTTTTGGTAAACAAAGGGTTAACGGTCAAGATTATCCGTTAACGGACGATTGTGAACTTTCGGCTGTCGAAAACGCGGAGCACCTGTTTCAACTCCCGCCCGCGCCGGAGAACCTGGCCGCCAAGTCCGTAGACCGCGTATTGCCCCTGACGATTGGCAAGTGCCGGCTCCTTCTCGATTCGCCAGGTTGGGCTTTCGGCATGCCGGCGGAAGATCGCGAAGGTCGCCACGTCCCGGCCGAAGCCGATCGAATAGTCGCGCGCCTCACCCGCAATCACGAGGCGGCCATAAACATCAAGTATGGGCTGCAGTTCGCCCTTCTGGAAAGCGACCACCGGGTCGAAAGCGGGCTTGCGCGAAAACTGTTCCGTCATTGATGACAGTTCCGCATAGCTTTGGGCCCGCGTCCAGCCCTCGTGCCGGCTAACTGCGAATTAATCCGCATTTCCCGAAATCGCCGCTTTTCGGACTTGCCGCCGCCGCAGGCTCTCGCCATCTTTGGGTTGTCGGGCGGAGGCATTTACCAAGTGCTCCAGACCCATCAGCCCCCCCAGCCCCCTGGGGCGCTTGATCCGCTTCTGTCCGACACCCTCCCCCCAAAATTAGGAAAAGCGCGCAGCTTCACCGCTTACCGAAGCGTTCCAGCACCGGCTTGACGAGCTTTCCGGCGCGCTGGCCGATACCCGACACATTGGCGAGCCTGCGCGTGATGAACCCATCAAGATCTTCCAGCGCCGGATTATCTGCCCAATAGAGCACGATCGCCGGCAGCACTGCCGCCAGCAGGCCGCGCTTCGAATACCGGTTATAGTCTTCCGACCTGTCGCCCGCGGTCGTCCAGACCATGTCGGCGACTTTCCAGGTCCGCTGCAAGGCCGGTCCCGCGCCCCAGGGCAGGAAACCCCGGCTTGCCGCGCGCCGTACCGCTTCCCGGTTCGGTGCCAGGGCGTCCAGCCAGGCCAGCACGCCGCGCTTCACCTTGTCCGGAACGCGCATCCCGCTGAGGTCCTCGCCTGCTAACGCCGCGCGTGCGGCGGCCTCCGCTGCATCGAAAAACCCGTCGATCAGGTCAATCACGCCTTGCGGCGCGGCGAGCGCGCGTTCACCATCGGTAAGCCCGGCGCGCACCGCTGCCAGCCGCGCCGCCTCTTCCGTCCAA
The DNA here is from genome assembly GCA_001767925.1 of Alphaproteobacteria bacterium RIFCSPHIGHO2_12_FULL_63_12. Classification (GTDB taxonomy): domain Bacteria; phylum Pseudomonadota; class Alphaproteobacteria; order Caulobacterales; family Parvularculaceae; genus Amphiplicatus. The sequence goes on along the minus strand of MEMM01000149.1, from coordinate 760 downwards.
CCCTCGAAAGCGACCTCCGGCAACAATTCGGCAAGCCAGCGGCGGCGCAGGGTTACAGACGGGGGCTCGGTCATCGTAAATTCCGGTGTGGCTGGGGCTTGGCGGACGTGCACACCCCGTGATATAGGCCGCGCTTTCCGGGCTGTCAGGCCCATCCTGCCCAATTTTCCGGGCCGCCGCCCGAACCGAACCCGATGGAGAAGTCCTATAGTACAGATCGTCGTCCGCGATAATAACGTCGAGCAAGCCCTGCGCGCGCTTAAGAAGAAGATGCAGCGCGAAGGCCTGTTCCGGGAAATGAAAGCGCGTCAGGCGTTTGAAAAGCCGTCCGAGAAAAAAGCCCGCCAGCGCGCCGAAGCCGTGCGCCGTGCCCGCAAACTGGCCCGCAAACGCGCCCAGCGCGAAGGCATCGTGTAAGACACGGTCGATCTGCGGATCGAATGAAAAAACCCCGTCGGCCCCGGCTGGCGGGGTTTTTCGTTTCGCCCCGATCCGGTTATCTGGAGGCGTACCTCAACGGGATTCCCTCATGCTGCTTCGAAACCTGATCACCCTCGCCAGCCTCGTTGCCCTGTCCGGCATGGCGCCCCGCACCGACGCGGTCGTCTGGCACATCACGCCCGTCGTCACCGGCGGCGCCGTCGCACGTCTCGACATGTCACTCACCTTCCCCGGTGGCGCCGACGGCGAAACCGTCCTGCAGCTGGACATGTCACTCACCTTCCCCGGTGGCGCCGACGGCGAAACCGTCCTGCAGCTG
>MEMM01000148.1:5256-6788 GCA_001767925.1 Alphaproteobacteria bacterium RIFCSPHIGHO2_12_FULL_63_12 | reverse complement strand
GCCGCCCAGGACGGCGGGGGCGTGCTCCCGCGTCTGAGCATTCCGACGACGCGCGACGGTGCGCGGATCGCGGTCGATCGCATGCAGGACAGCGTGCGCGAAAAGCTGAAAAAGGTACTGGACGATCCAGAGCTGCCGGCGGCGCTCGGGCTCACGCGCTCCCCGGCGCCGGTCGCCGCGCCGAAGGAGGACGAATACCCCGCGTCATTCGTGGAACAGCTCTATGACTGGATCGGCGGCGGCATGGCGCTGGCCGCGAAGCAACGCGGGTTCACGAAAACGCAGGCGTCCGTGTTGGAATTCACGCCGAAGGAAGTCGCGGACCTCACGCCGATGACGCGGCGGCTCCTGTACAAATATTTCCCCGCCGGCCTCGGGGCGTACACCGATGAAATCATGCTGACGTTCACAGTCGGCGGCCTCATCGCGGGGAAGATTCAGGCGCTCAACGATTCCACGCGGAAACCGGCCGAAGTCGTCAATATTGCCGGTGGAACGACAACCGCGCCGGATGTCAATACCTAAAACGGCCTGAATTGTAAAATCTTTCAGGATTTCAACAGGCCCGTAAACGCGCTAGGATGCCCGTAGGACAACGCGATATGGCGCCCCGCACCCTTGCCACTCCCGGCCGGATAAAGTCGCCTACGGGCGAAATTACCTTTTCCGAAAGTCGCTGCCCGGAGTGCCTTGGCTGCCCCTGCGATTGCGACGATCCCGATTGGGATTCGTGGGATTCTCCTGAGTCCGCGGAGCCGCTGAACGACGGGCGGGATAGCCAAGTGCGCGACGTGACGGCCCGGAGAGACGGGCGCCAATGATTCGCCTTGCCCTCGGTCGGAAGGAACGCGGCAAAACAACGCTTGCCGTGCACATGGCCGAAAAGGTCGGGCGGCTCGTCGCGTTCGATCCGCGCGGGATGATCCGCCGGCCCGGCGCGGTGATCGTGCGCGATGCCGAATCCTTCCGCGCCTACATGGCGGCGCTCAGCGACGGCGAGATCCGCGCGCTGGTCTACGTGCCCCGCGACGATCTCGATCTCGCGTTCACGGTGTTCGCGGCTGAAGTCCGCCGGTGGATCGACACGATGCCCGATCGCGCGCTGGCCGTGCTGGTCGATGAAATCACCTTCGTGACGATCCTGACCCCTGATTTCGAGTGGGCGCTGAAATGTTGCCGCGCGGATACGATTCACTTTTTCCTGACGTGCCACCGTCCCGCCGATGTCCCGGTCGTGATTCGCTCGATCACAAATTATTGGTATCTGTTCCAGGCGTATCAGGAACACGATTTGGACGTGATCGAAAAGCGGTGCTCGCCCGCCACGGCCGCCGCGGTGCAAACGCTCGACGGCTCGCAGATGGTGTGTTGGGACGACGATCACGCGCGGCTGATCGAGTACCGCGATCCGTCCGCGTGGTACGTCAACCTCCGGCCGGGGCCGCCGCTCCCGCCGCCGATCGACGTGGACCCTGTTTGATCCGCGGCGCGGAGCTGTGCTAGCCTCATCCGCCAATGCCTGACGATGATGA
>MEMM01000148.1:4116-5233 GCA_001767925.1 Alphaproteobacteria bacterium RIFCSPHIGHO2_12_FULL_63_12 | reverse complement strand
GACGCAGCTCCGCGAACAGACGGCCCGCGCGGACGCGGCCGAAGCGAAACTCACGCCCGCCGGGCCGGCGGGCGATGACTGGTAGGAGCCACCATGCAGAGCAAATTCCTCGCGGTGTTTGTCGGCACGCTGATCGCGATCGCGGCGATGCCGCTGCTGTCGCGCGTACTTCCGCCCGCGCAGTCGTAGGGCGGGACCGTCACGGCCCGGTAAGTGCCGTTTTCCCCGGAGCCTGAAATGAACGTGAAAACGCTGCTGATCGTGGCGGCGGCTGTGGCGGCGGCGATGGTGGCGAATCGGTACATTCGCGCCGATCGTCTCCTCGCGGCCTAGTCCGTCGATTCCCCTCGGTCCCTTGCTAGCGCCCCGCGGCGGCTCGATGGTCGGGCCGCTGGCGGGGACTGGCACACTCTGAAAGGCGCACGTTCATGTCTCCTCGTGTGATGTCTCCCTCCGAACAGGCGGCCCGTCTGGCCGCTGTGTCGCTCGGCCGCAATCAGGGGCCGGAGCTGTTCCACCAGTACAACGCCCCGATGACGACGGGGCTCGCCAATCAGACGATCATCCCGCGACAAGTGAACTTGGCGCGGGCGCTGGAGTCCGTCACGGTGTCATGGTCCGGCCGCATCGTGATCGCGGGCGCCAACTACACCGCCGGCTTGCCGGAGGCGGGACCGTCCCTGATCGAAAACATCCGCATCCAGGGCACGCATGTGCGGTGGGGATTCCAGACTCCGATCAATCTGCCGGGCACGACGGCCTTCGTGTGGCCGCGCCTGTTCCAGAACCTCGGCAACGATCTGATCATCGGCACGACGCGGAGTGCCGATCCGGGGATGCCGTACGTCCAGACCGCGGGGCTGACTCAGGGGCTCATCGGCACGTACGACGTGCATCTCATGGTGACGATTCCAGTCGTGCCGGTGCTCCCGCCGTCGCCTACGTCCGTCCGCGCGCAGATCCCGTTCCTGTGGCGTCCGCAGGACTGGAAGAACGATCTGCAAGTCTCGATCACGACGGGCGATCAGACCTCCCTCGGCACGCCGGCAGGCGGAACCACGGTCGCGTGGTCGTCGTTCGGGTCCGCCGCGGGGCAACCGCTCGTCCGCGTGTTCCT
>MEMM01000148.1:3634-4061 GCA_001767925.1 Alphaproteobacteria bacterium RIFCSPHIGHO2_12_FULL_63_12 | reverse complement strand
GCATGGGCGGGCTGATCGTACGCAGCGAACAGCGGATCGCGGCGCCGCTCGCCGCGGTCGGATCACAGTCGCAGCTCGGCCCGGAGCTGGCGCACATGATCACCACGAACATTCTGGTAAAGGCGGGGATCAACCTGACCGGGCAGACGGCGGGCGTGACGCAGTTCTCCTCCCTCTCGGATGTGCAGCTCGACGCCACGAAACTCGTCGTGGACAACAAGGCGATCCGCGATACGGCGTGGAACCTCGCCTCCAAAAACTGGACCGGGCGCGCGTTCAACACGATCCAGCCACAGGGCTATTTCCTGCTGTCGTTCCTCGATTCGCAGAATCCCATGACGGCGCTTCGCGGGGATACGATCCCCGGCGGTTCCCGTTTCGCCATCCTCACGGACGTGTTGACGGCCAACGCCAACAACATGCAGAC
>MEMM01000148.1:3143-3575 GCA_001767925.1 Alphaproteobacteria bacterium RIFCSPHIGHO2_12_FULL_63_12 | reverse complement strand
TGTCCGCGGACATTGGCGATCCGACGCTCGACGCGGGCGCGGCGGAACCGTGGACGGGCGCCGGGCTGACGACGCCCACCGACAACGGGATCGGGCTCGACCGCTTCAATGACCTGATGCGCGCCGGGCCGCTCTGGCAGAACTTCATGGCGCGGGCGGGCTACGGCACGCCCGGCAATCTGGCGACGACGATCCGGCTGACTGACAATCAGCGGCGGGCGCTCCAGGCGGAACTACAGGCCGCGGGCGTGATGTTCGATCCGGGGATGGAAATCGATCCCGCCGGCAACGTCAATCAGGATCAATCGATTTTCGGCAACAACAAGTGGGTGCGGTTCGCCATCATCGGCGCCGCGGTGGCGGCGACGGTATTCGGCGTGCCGGGCCTTTGGGGCGGGTTTGTGGGCGGCGGGGCGGGCGGCGCCGGAGCAA
>MEMM01000148.1:2868-3085 GCA_001767925.1 Alphaproteobacteria bacterium RIFCSPHIGHO2_12_FULL_63_12 | reverse complement strand
GATTCCCTCAGCGGCGATCGGCGGGCTCCATCTCGCCACGCCGGCCGCGATCGCGTCTGCGGGCGTCAGTGCGGGCGTGGGGACCGCGGCGGCGACGACGGCGATCGCGGCCGGGGCGGCGGGCGCGTCGTCCCTGCTGGCCCAGGCGGGCGCCCTGGCCGGCCCGGCGACGGCGATCGGGCGTCAGATACTCGGCGGGGCGGCCCCGCCGCCGCTT
>MEMM01000148.1:0-2821 GCA_001767925.1 Alphaproteobacteria bacterium RIFCSPHIGHO2_12_FULL_63_12 | reverse complement strand
TTCACTCATGCCATGGCTGCTCATCGCGGCCGGGCTCGTCGTCGTCGCGTTGGCGGTGCGGCAGTAATGGATTACGACATTGGCCTAGGCGGTTTCGCCGCCGACATGCCGGGCGATCGCGTCCCGCTGGCCGGGTCACAGGTAGGGGGCGGTATGCTGGCAGCGGCGAATCCTCAGACGAGCGGGTCGGATATGTTCCAGATCATCAATCAGACCGCGATCGACTGGTACGCGATTCTGACCAACCGCGGCGGCCCGCTCCCGACCGGCGGCGGCGTCAACGTGCGCGCGACGGCCGGCGGCGTGACGGCCCAGGCGTCCACGCAAACGATCGTGCTGTTCGCGGCGGTGATCCTTGGCGCGGTGTTTCTGCTGAAGAAGTAGGCCGATGGTCCGCGCGGGCGATGTCCTCCGGTTCTATGTCAGTGGCTCAGGCGGCGGCCTGTTCGCGTCCGACCGTACGCCCGACATGCTCGATGCGCTGGTCCGCGACGAGCTCGCCGCCCGCGGGCTGGACATCGTGGATCTGACGATCGAAAACAACGATACGATGCTCTCGACCTCGTACCGCTATACCGCGGACGTGCAAGTCAAGACGCGCGGCGCCTTCGCCCAGGCCGCAGACGTGGGATCGATCGTGCGCTCGGTGTTTTGGGATATGACGGGCTCGGCGCCCTCACTCGCCTCGGGGACGCCCCTGGCCGCGCCGGCCACGCCGGAGAATCCGCTCGGGGATATCAAGTGGATCGCGCTCGCCGCCGCCGCGGTCGTCGTCGGCGTCGTCGTGCTGAAGGTGGTCGATTGAATGCCGCCGCGATCCTCGGCATGGCGGGCGCGGGCGTGCTGGTCGTCACGCGGGCGGCGACGGCGGCCCAGGACGACGATCGCCCGGCCGAAGGGTTCCCGGTGACGTACTCCAACCAGATTCGGCGATTCGCGGACGCGATCGCGTATGCGGAAGGGTTCTACGCCGCCGGGAACCCGATCCCGCGGCGCCTGAATAACCCCGGCGATCTGAAGGCGTCCGCCGTCCCGTCAATCGGGAAGGACGCCAGCGGGCATCTGGAATTTGCCACGATCGCGGACGGGTGGGAAGCCTTGCATCGTCAGCTCTGGCTGATCGTCGTCGGCAAATCGCGCGTGTATACGCTCGATATGACGCTGGAACAGATGGGCGCCAAGTACGCCGAAGGGCCAACGTGGGCCTCGAACGTCGCGCAGCGTCTCGGCTGTGGGCGGACGGCCACGCTCCGATCGCTGCTCACGGAAGGGTAGGGCATGGCGTACGACACGATCGATCTCGCGGACGTGCTGGCGCGGCACTTGGCGTCGATGGAAGCGCTACTCTCGCGCGGCGGGGTCGCAGAGATGCAATTGCGGCTCATCGCGCGCAACGTGACGGCGGGATGGGAACCGCTCAACGTCACCTTTGATGCGACCCCCTTGCCGGATACGGTGTGGGTGATCGATCGGCTGACGCTGCACGGCATGTGCGCCGTGAATCCGCCCAACTCCGCGGCGCCGATTACCGGACTGTTCATGATCCAGCGGGGCGCGACAGAGGACACGTTGGCGATCGCCTCCGGCGTGACGGGATGGGCGATTGACGCCCGCGGCGTGCCGCTCCCGGCGGGCGTCGTCGTCGCCTATACGCTCATCCCCGGCGCCGGCTACGCCTATCAAATTTCACTCACGCAATCGTCGCCGCTCAAGGTCTATCCGGGCGAAACGCTGCGCGCGATCATCAACTGCAACCCGACGACGGCGCAGCCGGGGCCGGGGGCGGGTTCGTTCGGGATTCTCACGGCGATGGGCTCAGTTCGCCCGACGCGCTGAGACTCGGCTATACTGCTCGGCGCGGAAAGGACACGACACTATGGGATGGGCGGCCGACATGCTCCGGGCGAAAGGCGTACCGGAGTGGCTGATCGCGGAGGAGGCGCCGTATCTGGAACGGCAGTACGCCGGCATGACGGCGGCGTCGTTTCTGTACTCCAATCCCGATTTCGATTACTACGCCGCCCGCTGGATCGGGCACGCGAACGACATGCTCGACGTGGGGCTATTCTCGATCAGCTACGGCGACGATGCGTACATGAAGGACGTGATTTCGATCGCGGATCTGACGCGGCTCGTCCAGTCTGGCACGCCTACCGATCAGACCTCCGGCGGGATGGCACTGGTCCAGGCGTCGAACGCCCAGACGCCGGGGGACGCCGTCACGGCGCCGAATGCGGCGGCCTCGCCCTTCCTCACGCTGCTGACGGGCGGGACGCAGGGCGGCGGCGACGTGGCCTCGACGGGGGCACTATTCGGCGGCGGCGGGTCGCAGCGGATGGTGCTGTTCGGACTGCTCGGGCTGGCGGCGTATCTCCTGCTGAAACGGAGCTGACATGCGGAACTGGAAAACCACGCTTGCGGGCATTGGGGCGATCCTCGCGGTGATCGCAAAGATCATCGTGCAGGTGACCGGCGGCCAACCCGTCGATCTGGACGCCACCGATGTCGGGCTGCTGTCGGCGGGTGTCGGCGGCGTGGCGGCGCGGGATCACAATCGCGGCGCCGTGGCGGACGAGCACCGATGATTCGCCGGCTGTCGTTCCGCGTGCGCTGCGCGCTGATGCTCGTCGTCATGCTGGCGACGATCGGCGCGGGCGTGGTGTGGGCGCAACAGCAAACCAACGGCCGGTATATCCAGACGCAGACCGTCACGAACGCGACGACGTTTCGGACCTGCACCGACGCCGGCTCGACGCCGATCAATTGCTATGCCGACGTGGCGACGAATGCCGCATTTATGACCGTCGAAAGCAACTCGATC
>MEMM01000147.1:6121-8914 GCA_001767925.1 Alphaproteobacteria bacterium RIFCSPHIGHO2_12_FULL_63_12 | reverse complement strand
GGCGACGTTGCGCTCCCACAGGCGCTTCGACATCTCGTTCCGGAGCAGGTCGACGGGCGGGGCCTCCCCGCTGGGGCCGCCGAAGATACCCGCGTCGCCGATGGGCGAGCCTACGAGGGTCAAGTCCATCGGATCGGCGCGGTCGATCTGCTGGCCCAGCCGGTCGAGCTCCAGCTCCGCCGTCTGCCTCTTGTAGCGCCCGAACGGCGCCGTCACGATGCACGACTTCAGGGCGCCCGCCGTGGGGCCTGGGGCGCAGATCTCCGTCGGCTCGGCGCCGGTCTCGTCCGTGACGCCCGTGAGCGTTGCGTAGGTAGGATTCGTGTAGAGCGAGGGCCGCGTGGGGAGCTGGCCGAGCAGCGAATGCGGCCCCATGATCGTGTGGAAGACCTCTTGGTCGATGCCAGGGAAGGCTAGGATACCGCCTGGCCCGTGGATGTAGCCGATGTTCGTGGGACTGCCAGGGGCGTCGTGCTTCAGGCCGCCCCGCAGGCGCCCCGCGACTTCCTTGGCAACCGCCTCGATCAACGTCTCGGTTGCGCTGACCATGTACGTGTCTCCAGTCTTTCCGTTCGCGCCGAGTATAGAACGCCTCCCCGCGCCGCTCGCCTATTCGGGGGCAGCGGCGGCGACGGGCACCTTCATCATGTCCAGGTACTGATCGACGGGGTTCCGCTTGGCAGCGCCGTCCTCGTCCAGCCCCTGCTTGCCGAGCGCCCGCTTGACGGCCTTCTGGTCGGGCAGGAGCGTACCGTCGTCGCCGGACGGACGCGAGCCCGTGACCACCGCCGTCGAGCGCATGGCCTCGGCGACACGCTCGTCGATGCTCTTCATCGAGGCGGCGACTGCCTCGCTGAGCGCCTTGATGGCCGTCTCCAGCGGAGCGATGCGAGCCTCAATCAGCCCCGCCAGGGCCTTTGCCCCTTCGGCGTCGTCCTCGTCATCCGCCGCGTCGTCCTCCTCACCCGTCGCGGGCGGCGGATCGCCAGCGGGCTTCAGCGGCGGTTCTCCCTCCGCCAGTGGATCGCTCGCGGGCGCCCCGCCGATGGCGTCGGCCAGGGCGGCGGTGGCGTCCTTGTAGCGTACCCCGCCCTCCTCCAGTTCCTTCTCCCACTCGCCGAGCATGTCCTCGACGTGCTGGGTGCGCTCCTCACCGATGATTCCGGCGAGGAATGCGCGCTTGTCAGGCAGCATGTGCGCCTCCTTCAGTAGCGCCTCCACGTCGAAGGCCGTCCAGATATTGGACGCCCGTTCGCGCGGAAGCACGCTGATCTCTCGCGTTCGATACCAGTCATAGACTCCATCGTGGAAACGGTCGTTATCGTACGAGTAGCCGTGCGAGATGCCGAGCGACGCGGCCATGTCGGCGAGACGCTGGGACGCCTCCGCCATGCCCTTGTCGAACGTGCCGCTCGCCAGCACGAACCCGCCCGCCGTGGCCCAGAAGTCACACGTACCGATACGGGTGCCCTTCGTGTGCCAGAGCAGGAGCGGGGGGTAGTCCTTCGTCCGGTCGAGATACGCTTCGAACTCCTCGTGCGCCGCCTTGCTGAAGAGCTCCTCGTCCTTGTCCTCGAACTTGTTCGTCACGACGGCGAGCCAGCGCAAGGCGCCGCCCGCGTCCTTGAACACCTTGAACGCGCCTTCACCCCCCCGTAGGGGGGTGACTTCCTTCTCCATCCCCATCGAGCGGCGGTGGGGCATCAGGTGGCGCTGCGCCTTTGTATTCGGGCTGCCCGCCCGCGCCCCCTGCGCCGCGCCCCAGGCGGCCATGACCCCGCCTCGGTCGAGCGTGAGCGCCCCGTCTACGATGTCGTGATGGGGGAAGGAGAAGTCACCGAACTTGTCGCCCGCGCCTTCCTTCACGGCGAAGGCCCGCCCGTACTTGCCCCAATCCATCGTGTCGGCCTTGCCGCTGCCGTCGGAGCTGGCCCAACGGCGCACCCGCCGCTCGGCGGCGGCGCCGTCCCAGGCTTTTATCCCCCCAGCGGCGGAACCTTCCTTTTCGTAGCTGGAAGTGCCGCCGCCGAGGGCCTCACGTAGCCGATCGAGCAGTCCCTTCCCCTTCATAGGGGGTGGGGACTCAATACGGGCGACGAGCTCGGCGACGGCAGCCCGCATACGGGAAATCTTCTCGACAGGCTCCAGGTCGTCCGCCTCCCAGATGTTCGTGAAGAGAGCGTCGAACTGGTACTTCTGGTCGTTCACGTTCGCCACTACGTCCTGGGCCGCCATCATCGCGTCGATCTCGTCGAAGGTCGTGGCACCCGCGTAGGGCCGATACACTTCGACAGGAGCCATCCCTTCACACTTCTCGCCCGCCCAGCTCAGCGTGAAGGCTTTCCGGCAGGCACCGCAAGCCGCCTCATGCTGGCCCTGGCCCACAGGGATCGCCGCCGTGCAGGCGGGACATTCGATAGACTGCGTCAACGCCGTGGCGGTGGAATCTACTGCTGCTGTCATGATTCGACTTCCTCCCTACAGGCTCATTTCTGGTATCAATAGTACATAGGCCGCGCCTAATTTTACAACCGCTACGGCGGGCGCGCTGTTCTTTTTACGCTATACTGAGGGCAGGTATGGCTGGACACACCGGCAAAGGTAGTAGGCCTCGCAGCGGGCGAGCGCTCCAGGTCACACTGCCGTGGCACCAACGACTTGAGAAAGTCGATCGTGTGCTGCGGGTCTATCACAAGTATTTCATCCAGGGTAAAGATCAGCTCACTATCTCATTTGAAGAGGGTGTGAGCACAGCGACGATCGTCCGGGATGTCCGCCGCGCTCGCGAGATCG
>MEMM01000147.1:5856-6089 GCA_001767925.1 Alphaproteobacteria bacterium RIFCSPHIGHO2_12_FULL_63_12 | reverse complement strand
ATGGGGGCCGAGGCGGTCATGCGGCGACAGGCGATCCAGCGGGCCGCTTTCGACGACCGCGATACTGCCGCCCTGACCGATGCGAGCGGGCGGGCGGCGCTGCTGCGCGTCGTCGGAGAAGAGCAGAGTCGCGTCGAGGAGCTCATGGGGATACGGAAGGTCGCGGGCGTCGGCGGAAGCTCTCAAGCCGTCGCCCAAGCCGCTGTGTTCGTACTGGGTGACGGAAGTGCGCG
>MEMM01000147.1:4621-5837 GCA_001767925.1 Alphaproteobacteria bacterium RIFCSPHIGHO2_12_FULL_63_12 | reverse complement strand
AAAGCTTGCGACGCGTGGGGGAAACGGGGCAACGCCGGTCGAGGATTGACCTGACCGCGCTCAGCGAGCGGGAGCGCCGCGCCCTCGAAGCCGTCATCACCCAGGAGCGTACCCGCCGCGAACTGACGCGAAGCTTCCTTAAGTTCCTACCGCACTGGCACTATATCAATCGGGAGACTGGCAACACCCATTCTTTCGGCGTCTGCGCCATCGATGGACATGATCACCCCTATGATATGTGGAGCGGGCAGAAGGCTCTCGCCGACACAATCGTCGCCCACCCCTGGCTCTATGCGCTCAAGGCAGGGAAGCTGGGCTTCACGGAACTGGAATGTGCCTATGACGGCTGGATCGCCCGCTTCGGCGGAGGGCCGAATGCTCGTGTCCACCTGTTCTCCAAGTCCGGCGGTGCCAGCAGCGAGCTCTTACGCATCGTTCGCTTCGGTCTCGATCACCTGCCGCCCTACCTCCGCCCTTCCTACTTAGAGGATGAATCGGGTGGGAAGACATCCTCCTCCCTCCGCTTCCGCGTAGCCCTCGACGACACTCGCGCGATCATCTCCTACGCGGCGGGGCCGGACGTGAGCATCGACGCGAGCTGCCAACACGCCCACGTCGACGAGCTCGCGCACATGCCGTTCGCCCGCGACACCTACGCCGCCATCATCACCACGATCTCGCCGACCGGCTCGTGCCATGTCATCACACGAGGGCGGGGGGAGAACACCTACGCCGCCCAGCTCTGGCGCGAAACTCAGACGGGCGCGTCGAAGCTCCATCCCTTCTTCGCTCCCTGGCACGCCCGTGAGGGGCGCAGCGCGGTCTGGTATGCGACGGAGGCGGCGAGCATGCCGCGCCGCGACCTCCACCGCTGGGCGCCCGCAACGCCGGAGGAGGCCCTGGCGGGCGACGATGAGGAGGAGTACCTGCCCATCGAGCTCTTCGACCGCTGCCGCGAAGAACTCCCCCCCTACCTACCTGAGACGGCGGAACTTGGCGTCATGGGTGTGGACGCGGGCATCAAGAGCGACGCGACCGGCATCGCTGTCGTCACGCGCCATCCAGACCGCCACGAAGATGTCGCCATACGGGCCGTGCGGGCCTGGCAGCCGAAGCCTGGCCACGTCGTCAATCTAGATGAGGTCGAGTCATTCATCAAGGCGATCTGCCTCGGCGGCTGCGCGAAAGGGCATTGGGCAAAGGATCGTGAGCTCTA
>MEMM01000147.1:2909-4611 GCA_001767925.1 Alphaproteobacteria bacterium RIFCSPHIGHO2_12_FULL_63_12 | reverse complement strand
CTGCCCCGCCTGCTACCCCGCCGAAGGCGGGGCGCCGGTCATGCTCAAGGCGTACCCGATCTATGAGGTCGCGTACGATGAATGGCAGATGGAGAGCGTCGCGCAGCGCCTCCGCGCCGTCGGCATCAACTGCCGCCCCTTCAGCCAGCAGGCCGACCGGAACATCGCCGACAGCGACCTCCGCGATCTGTTCCTCAACCGGCGCATCGCCCACAGCGGCGGCGAGCTACTCCGCTCCCACGCCGAGAACGCCGCCTGTGTCATCGACCGTCACGAGCGGAAGCTCCGCATGGTAAAGAAAGCTCAAGACCGTAAGATCGATGTGCTCGTCGCCGTCTCGATGGCGACCCGCCGCTGCCTCGAATTGTACCTGTAGCCGAAGGGGGGTATAATGACTAACATGGCCGACGACAACGGGGCTAAGGGTAAGGAAGCCGCCCGCAGCGTCATCGAAACACCCGAGGCGAGCGGGACGAACCTTCCTTCGGCAGCAGGCACGTTCTTCTGGCAGGTCGCCGACCTCGCCGATGAGATCGCCCCCTGGGGCACCGCGCCGAAACTCCGCGACCGCCAACTCCGCGACTTCATCACCAAGGAGTCTATCTTCGCCTCCGGCCTCGGAGGGGTGTGCGCCTCGAACGCGGGCCTCCGCTGGACAGTAGACGGCGCCCCGCGCACCGCCCAGGCGGCGAAGGACATACTGGAGAACGCTGACCAGGGGCGGGGCTGGGAGTCCTTCATCACGAAGCTCTCCTTCGACCTCTACTCGCAGGATCACGGAGCCTTCATCGAGACCGTGCGGAGCGTCGACACGCCGGACAGCCCCGTCGTCGCCCTCAATCATCTCGACGCCGAGCAGTGTTATCACACAGGCGACCCGCTCCGGCCCGTCATCTACCTCGATCGCCGCCGCCGCTACCACCTGCTCAACTGGTGGCAGGTGATCCCAATGGCCGAGATGCCGACCGCCATCGAGGGTATGTACGGGATGCAATACTCCGCCGCCACCCGCCTCCTCCGCGCGGCTCAGATTGTCCGCGCCATCGCCACCTACCGCTATGAGAAGGCGAGCGGGCGCCACACCCGCGCCATCCACCTCGTCAGCGGCGTGCCGAAACAGGAGATTGAAAACGCCGTCGGGCGCTACAACCTCATGGCGGACGCCCAGCAGCTCACCCGTTACGGGCAGCCGGTCATCGTCACCGCCGTTGACCCCGAAGCGAAGATCGCCCATGAGATGCTCGAAATGGTCTCGCTGCCGGACGGCTTCAGCGAGGAGACGACCTTCAAGCACTACATCACCCAGATGGCGATGGCTCTGGGCCGCGACTACCAGGACTTCGCGCCGCTCCCTGGCGGCAACCTCGGGACGAGCGCCCAAAGCGAAATCCTGCATCAGAAGAGCAAGGGCAAAGGCCCCGCCCTGTTCATGGGCCTCCTCGCTCGCTCGATGAACCGCGTGCTGCCACGCAACATCACCTTCGTCTTCGAGGAGATGGACATCGAGGCGGAGCGCGAGGTCGCCGAAGTGCGGCAGGTGCGTGTGAACACACGCAAGACCCAGGTCGAGATCGGCGAGATCACTGCCGAGGAAGCGCGCCAAATGGCCTACGACGCGGGCGACATCTCCGAGGAGATCTTCACGGCGGGCGGGCGCACCGACATAACCGAGGACGTAGTCATCGGCAGCGAGGAGAAGGCG
>MEMM01000147.1:0-2881 GCA_001767925.1 Alphaproteobacteria bacterium RIFCSPHIGHO2_12_FULL_63_12 | reverse complement strand
AGAAGGCGGCCCAGCGCCGCCGCTCCTTTCGAATCCTCCCGAGCACGCAAGCCTGACGACTTCTTCGCCGACACACGGGACGCCGACATCGAGGAGCTCGCGGCAGCGCTCGCGAAGGCCCTCCGCGCCTCTGAGCGGCGCGTACTCGCCCGCCTACGACGCGACGCTACGCCTGTAAAGGCAGTCGATGACATCGTCAATGACTATGACTTCTGGGCGGCGGAGCAGCGACAGTTCCAGCGCACCGTCGGCGACCTGCCCGTCCGCCTGTTCATGCGAGGCGTGGAGCGGGCCGCCCTGGGCGTCAATGCGGTCATCGACTTCGGCCTCGTCCACGAGGGGGCGGCGGGCCTCATCCGTACCTACCAGGATGAATGGTGGGGACTGCTCTCTCAGACGACACGCGAAGACCTACGCCGCGCAATCGCCGAGCATGTGCAGCAGGGCACGACGATGCCGCAGCTCGCCAAGCGCCTCGGGCCGACCTTCGGGCCAGCGCGGGCAAAGCGCATCGCCGTGACGGAGGTCACGCGTATGTACGCCGAGGGCTCGCTGGAAGGCTATCGCGCGAGCGGGGTAGTGCAGAGCGTAGAATGGCGCACCGCCAACGATGACCGCGTAGACCCGCAATGCAGCGGCCTCGCGGGCCAGACGTGGACACTCGGACAGGAGCAGCGCCCGCCCGCGCACGTCTCGTGCCGGTGCCTCACAGATAATCAACTCCACATCTATACGGCCAAAGGTTCCGTTCGCTTGAAAGATGTGCGTGTTGGTGATCTGGTGCTCACACACCAAGGCCGCTTTCGTCCAGTGACGGAGTTGTTACGGAATGAGCAGGATACTCGCCGTAAGCTCAAGATACATGCGGTAGTGGGTCGAGGGAAATTCAAGCTGCCCTGCACCGAAGATCACCCCTTCTACACTCCGCAAGGCTGGAGACTGGCGCGAGACCTCAAAGCGGGCGACTCTATCTATGTAGGAGCCCATCGTTGTCAATCCTGCAACCTCCTCACTCCGCTACATCGCAGGTATTGCGACGACTGCGGAGGGAAAGCTCGGGCGAGCGCACTCTGGGATAATCCACAGGCCCGCGCTCAAGCCGTTGCGGCTATCTCAAGCGACAACATTCGCGCGTATCAAGATGGGAGACGCAATGGCAAGCGACAAACAGCGTCTGCGAGGCGGGCTATGAGAGAGAAATATGGCCCTCTCGGGATCGGAGTATTTAGCACTCCGGAAATCAGGGTGCAAGCCCACAGAGCACTTGCTCAGAATCCGAGAACGACTACCCATATCGAGCGTAGGCTGCGCTGGCTGCTTGATGAGAAGGGAATTGAGTATGAGATTGGCAGTGCACTTCAAGTAGGACTAGATCGAGTTGGGCGAGCCCGCCACGTATACCCTGATGTGCTGCTACCGAGTCTTCGTTTGGTGCTAGAAGCTGACGGGAGCGTTTGGCATGACCCCATTAGAAATAGTAAGAGGGACGCAGAACTGTTAGCTATAGGCTACCGGACAGTGCGCTTCACAGAAGACGAGATACGCCACGATCTGGCGGGAGTGTCGGCGAGTATCGACCATGTCCTGGCCAACGACCGTCACGAATATGGCTGCATTGAGGCAATCGTTACCAAAGTATCAGAGACATACCTCAAAGGTCGTGGCCCGAAAGTGACCTACAATCTGGAGGTCGCAGAAGATCATTCATACGTGGCTGCTGGAATGGTAGTGCATAATTGCTGGCTCGCGCCAAGCGGCGTCGTGGAGAAGCCTACCGCGCTTCCTCAAGAACTCCCGGCAAATGAAACAGCTAATGCCTTTGGAGAGATGCCCTTCGGAAGAGCTACCTCCAAGGAAGCTCGGGCCTGGAGAGACAAGTATCAATCTCTATACGAGACGAATGAAGAGTTCAGAGCGGTAGCCGATGGAACGGCCTACTACACGCAAGGATCATATGATATCTTGAGTGAGCATGCGGGCTATCGATTGACTGGAAAATGGCCGAAGAATTGGATCGGCGACGGTACTCCGGACACCTGGGGGGCAGATCCTCTTAGACGCCTGAGGCATCCCCTCGCCGACTACAAGAACTTCTTCAGAGGGCAGACGATTGAAAGTAGTGAGATCAGAACAGTCCGTGAAACCGCCGAGCTGATGAAGAAAGCGGTCTTGAACTCTAAGCCAATAGATCAACCGCTTTACAGAGGCTTCGGAGGCTCCACACAATCCGATCTAGTGAACGAATTGCTAGCTCTGAAGCCAGGAAGTAGGTTTGATATTTCGGGGCTATCAAGTTTCACGGCCGATGAGAATATTGCCACTAAGTTTGCCTATGGTATCAGCCCAGGCCGCCGTCCATCCGAGCCCCCACTCAAATTCCTATTTGAAACCGAACGAGGGGCGCGGGGACTTCGCGGGGCGTCATTGAGTCCCTATGCCCAACAGGAAGTGATTCTGTCAGGACGATTCGAAGTAGTGTCTGTTAAGCCGCTATATACGAATGCGAAGAACGCCTATCGAATTGTGATACGTCAGGTAGAATGAGGAAAGATGGCTAAGAAATTAGGAGCCCTGAACGCCCCATTCTTGCAAGGGGAGATTGACCAGCTCCCATTAGAATCTCATATCAATCAAGTCCTACAGGAGAGAAAGACTCCTAAGAAGAAGCCGAAGAAGACATGACCAAAGCCATCCGTCCACGCCGTGACCCATTCAAGCGGGCCGCCTCCGGCCAGGCCATCGCCGCCGCCAGCGCGATCATGGACGGCTTCCTCTACGCGGGCCAGGCCCTCCTCCAGACGTACCCGCCGAAGCGGGGCGGGGGCTACCGGCGGACGGGCAACCTCGGGAGACGCTGGGGCGTGCGACGCACGCGGCGCGT
>MEMM01000146.1 GCA_001767925.1 Alphaproteobacteria bacterium RIFCSPHIGHO2_12_FULL_63_12 | reverse complement strand
TCGGCGGACACGCTAGACAGTACTCCACTTCGTATCGTACCACCAGACTTCTACCGCCGATGCGGCCATCACTAATCTAACAATTCCGCCAGCACATCGCCGTGGCACGGCAGCGGGGCGCAGTAGCAGCCGAGGCGCTTGCCGCGCAGGGCCGACACGTCCAGGACGCCACGAGCAATCAACTGCTCTACTTCCACGCGGTACTTCATAATCACTTCCTCGCGGCTGCCGTCGCGTCCAATCTTGAAGCGGTTGCCCCACTTCGACGGACGGGCCGATGAACACGTCGTATGCGTCATGCCGGATGTTGACGACCGTAGTGCTCACGCCTCAGTCTCCATTCCACACGATGACAAACTTATCGTCATCGAGCACGTCCAGACAAGGTACGACATTCTCCCAACGAAGGCGTCCGTTGCCACACCCAGGACGGGGGAGAGCGATAGTCGTCCAGCGCCCCGCCGAAATCAAGACAAGTTCCTTGGCCGAACGGGTAATCAAGTCGAGATCGGGCCGCCTGTCGCCAGTGGTGTTTGACTGGAAACGAGATCGCAGCTACGGGAGGCCAGCCTGCAAGGCGCGGGATAACTCCAACGTGATTACCATACTCGCGGATCAACTTGCCAAGAGCATGTTCAATGCCTGGGAACCGTGATTTGGCCTGTAACGCTACGCCGCGACCCATCACAGCAGCTCCGTCGGCCCGTATTGCACCGTTCGTCGTCACGACATAG
>MEMM01000145.1:7070-19970 GCA_001767925.1 Alphaproteobacteria bacterium RIFCSPHIGHO2_12_FULL_63_12 | reverse complement strand
GTTTCGCCGGCGCTGCATCGCTCGCAAAGTCACGCAAATTGTGCAGCGACAGGCGATCCCCGACCGCATGCTCCATCGAGCGGATGATGTCGCCGCGCCGGCCCATGCCGCGCAGCGTCTCCTCCATCGCCGACGACAATCGCCAGCCGTCGCGGTCGCGGCGCGCGAGTTGCATTTGTTCGAGAGTTCGAAGCCGCGCCATGAACATCTTCGATCGGAATCGGTCATAGACAGTGCTCGGCTCGCTCAAACTAACGACGCCGCCGGCGCTCAAGTCCTGAAGCTCGCGGTCAATCGAGGTGAAGCGCTCCTGCGAGGCCTCGCGCAAGCGGCTCCGCGCGATCTCAAGATCGCGCCGCTCCCCGAGTTCCAGCGTCGCACGCTCCTCGGCGCGGCCCCGGAACCCATGGGTGATGTAATTGCGCGCGATGACGAGGTCCTTGCCGTCATCGGCGCGCCCGCGCAGCACGACATGCACATGGGGGTGATCGGTGTCGTGATGATTGACCGCGACCCAGTTGAGTTTCGTGCCGAGATCGCGCTCGGCCGCCGCCATCACGTCGCGCGTGAATTTGTTGAGGTCTTCGAGCTCGCCCGCTTCTTCCGGCGACAGGATTATCCGGAACTGGTGGCGATCGGTCTTTCCGTCCTCGAGGAACGCCTCGCCGTCGACCGCGTCTCGCGCCGGCCCATAGAGCTTGCCGGGCGTTCCGTCCCGCTCGGCGCCGTCGCGCTGGATATAGCGAAGATGCGCCCGCGCTTTGGCGAGGCCGTTATGCCCCAAGCGCACCGAGCGGATTTTGACCGCGACCCGGCGCGCGCGGAATTTCGCGAAGGGCTGCGACCGATGCGTAAAGCTTGCGGCAACGCCGGCGCCGCGCCCGATCCGTGCGCCGGAGAACCTCGCGCCCGAGCGCTTCGCAAAGACGCCGGGCCGCGCCTTCTCCATGCGGGCGTAGAGCTGGGCCGTAAAGCGCTTCGCCGCGCGCCCGCCGATCGAGCGGATGCGACCGAGTTTCGGGCGAAACTCGTCCTCGTCGCTCATAAAACGACATGGCGCCATTTGGCGCTGCTGAATTCGCGGGTGACTCCACTTGAATCGACGTGCAGACTGGCTTTGCGCGACGAGTAGCGCCAAAGCTTTAATCTTGCTTTCCTCCGCCTACCCCCTATCTGCTCTCTCGCCGCGCCAACCATCGCCATCATCTCCGCACCCAGACGGGTCGCGCAATGCCGATCACGTCAGCCGCCGCCGTCGCCCCGAAATACCGCCCGTCAAGCGATCTTTCAGGGTCGTTGAGGAGGAAAATCTCACCTGATTGGAGCGTGAAGCACCCGCTCCAGGCGGGCATTTCCCGACCGAAAGAATCCAATATTTGCGCATCGGCGACGCGGGTTTTGTTGATGAAAACGGCTCCAGATTCGCGGCAGATTTCGTCGTCAGAAAGCGCCGCAACACGCTTCAGGAGCGGGATATTTTCCGGCAGGTAGCCGCGTTCGGCGATGAGTTTCGCGAGCGATTCGTCGGGCCGGACGAGTACGAAGTCGCCGACTTCGAGCCGCTCAATCCGTTCAATTCGATAAAGCCCGATGGGAGCGCTCGCCGAGGCGTTCCAGACAAGAACGGTCGCAAAATTTACGGCGCTCGCCATCGAAATCGCCGCAATAGCCGCGCCGGAAACCGCGATGATTTTCGCAGCCCCGCGTCTCATGGTTCGGCCTTTTTCGAGGTCGAGGAAAAGCGGCGAAGCGACGACCAGCTGTCGAGATCATGGATATGATAGACGATCGACCCGCCATGTTTTCGATAGGCGGGCCCGCCGCCCTCGCCCCTGAAATGCTCAAGCGCACGGGCGCTGACGCGGAGATAGAGCGCGGCCTCATCGATGCTCAAAAAGGGGCTTTTGTCGGCCCGCGCCTTCGCCCGCGCCTTGACGGATTTCTGTGCGCCATTGGGCTTCGGGCGCTCGCGTTTTGAGTTATTGTTCCTCGCCATTGATCGCTACCTCCAATGCGACATCGCCGGGATTTTGGCGCGCATGGGCGTAATTGAGGAACTCCTCCCTATTCCAAAATCGCGGGGCGTTATTCTTTCTTTTGGGGGTCTTTATTCAGCCGGCGAATATTTTATTCGCCAGTGGAATAAAGCGGAGAACGTCTCGCAAATTCGCGTTATTGGGGTGCGGACGATCGCCGTTTCGGCTTGCGCTATTGCCCATTCCGGCGCAAAATCTGCGTGAAGTCCGGAGCGTTTTTTTTCCGTGCTCGAATTCGGCTCCCTGTTGCGATTGTTGAGAAGCCATCTCGCTCTGACGCAGACGGAAATGGCCGAGTTTTTACATATGAGCCAGCCGGTTTATTCGCGTGTCGAAGCGGGGCGGCGTCCCCTGTCTATGACGGCGCTTCAGCGCATCGCCGAATTTCTCGAGGTGTCGGTTGAGGAACTCGTATTCGCGTTTTTCCTGCTTGACGACAACCTCAAGGAGATCGAACGGCGCGCGGGCGATCCGGTCAACAAACTGCTGCTCGCGCTGGCGCGAAAATATCGGGAGCGGCTCCCCGCGCGTTTCAAGGACGCCGCCGCGCTCGGCCTGCTATTTGACGAGCGTGGCGAATGAGATTTGAGATGAAGGATAATGATCAGGTGATCGCGTGACAAAGTTGTCTGACGGCACTATTGGATGTTCCGCCCTCAATCCCGGCGGCGGCGACCTCATGAAACTCGATCCCTTTGGCGGCGCGTCCTGGAAGCAAAAGCTGTCCGAACCGGCGGCGGACGGAACCGTCACGGTGACCTTGTCCACGGGCAAGAAAGTGACGGTCAATTCGCGGTTGCTGGCGCTCTTGCGGCTGCTCGCCGACGAACTTGCTCGAGAAGAAACGAAGCTCCATTAACCGGCGCGTCGCCCGCGAAAAAAAGCCGGAGCGAGATCGCCCCTGCCGAAGTCGATGTTCGTAAAGAGCCTCAAAGTTCGGACGAGTCGGCGGCCTTTTCAAGGCGGGTCCTCCGGCAGCAAGGCAGTCAAAATTGATCAAGGCCGAGCGCATCTTGGCGCCGCGACTGGGTCCGGCCCAAGATTGTCTCGCGCGGGCTTCCTAGGTTACCCGACCACGAATCGAACCCGCCAATCGGTGATCGGCTCCTTCGATTTCTTTTGCAGGCGAAGGACATGCAGGCGGAAGAGAGAGCATCCGATCAAGTAAAGAAGGATCAGTTCGAAGAGGCGATTCAGAATGAACATGGTGGCGTAGGATGAGAGGCCGACGCCCTGCGTGAAGATGATAAACGTTATCTCAAAAAGTAGCGCGATGTAGAGCGGCGCGGCGAAGAGTTCGACCTTCGCCATGCGCCAGAAATGATAGGCGAGGATCGTGTCATACATGACGGCGACGAGAAAATAGCCCGAGACGTTGAGATAGAAGAAGGCGAAGAGACCGAACGCCCACCCGAGGCCGATCAAGCTGGCCGCCGTCCGGATCGACTTCGAATTGGCGCGATATGACAGTCCGACGGCGAGGAGGACGAAGGTCGCGTAATAGGCGACCACCAACAGGTCGCTCGCGACATGGTCCGTGCATCGATTGAGAATGCATCCCATAAATTCCCCCGACCTCAAGCCCCAGTTCCCGTTTTGGTTCGTGCAGATTTCGTGCCGATGTCGTGCGGTTAACCATTGAGGCGATACGCGAGCGTCTGGCGCTCCGTCGCGTGATTTGCGCCGGTTGCGCCGCACTGAGCGTGATGATGCTGCGCGACGCGGCGCGGCGCGCGCGGCAAGTGATCCGGACGGGCTGCAGCGAAGTCTCTTTAAGCATGCGAAAACGCCCCGCCTTGCGGCGGGGCGCTTCACTGGAACGATTACTCGCCGCTGCGGCGGCGGTTCGGGCGCGACCAGATGAGGTCGAATTCGCCGTTCTCCATCTCGCAGAGATTGGCGAGGATTGGGGCCGCGAGCGAGGGATCGTCGAGGCGGACCGAGAGATAGTCGCGCTTCTCGTTCGAGGTTTTCTTCCAGGCGGCGCCGATTTCGGCGCGGCCGGCGAAGATGCGGAAGTCGGGCGCTTTCTCGCTGGTCTTTTCCGCGGGCCGCACCTGGACATTCGCGTCGAGGGTCAAGGTCGCAACGCTGCCCGTGTAGCCGTCGCCGGTCTTGGTGAAGGTTCCGATGGTCGCCATGATCAAGTCTCCGTTGGTTCTGAGCCCGCGCCTGTCGCGGCCTCGATGGCGATCGATACGCCGCGGGCGATCGCCGACGCAGCGGTTCGCCCGAAGCGAAGCGGAGGACGGCGGCGGCGATTTTTTTTGTCTCCCCGCGAGGAATGGCGGCCGTCCTCCTTCGGCCGCCAGGGGAAAAAACATCGCCGCCGCCGTTGCGTCCACGGCGATCGAGGCGAAGCCGGCCCTGCGGCCAGATCAGGCCATCAGAGGCGCGATGGGCGACGGATCAAGCATCGGGAGACACCCCGCTGGCGAGCGGAATCTGCACGAGTTTGTCGATCGCTACTGGCTCGTTGCGCCTGACCTCCTGCGTATCAATGCTGACCACGAAGGAGGAGTGCGATGCGCACTTTTCGTTATTCGCAGCGGACGTCCGCAATGCGTGGCAAGATGAAGTCTCGAACGAAATGCGTACGACTGCGGCGCTCGCGATTTCCCGCTCAACGCAGCACTTCGAAGCGTGCCGGGACGCGGCGGAGGGACGTTTTCCACGCGCGATGCAATCGCGGCCGCACGCAAAGCTAGAGCACGTCTACAGCGCACCGCTTAGGCGGGCCCGTCCGCGCGGCGGCGACGATGACCAAGCGGGCTTTGAGGGGTCGACGCCGATCAAGCGATGGTCAAAATGCGATATGACACAGAGCAAGCCAGCCTCAGCGAGCTTCGTAAAGGCGGTCAAGCCAAAGCAAACGTTGACGCAAATCATTAGCGACACCCTAGGCACGTTCAGCGTGTGCGAATTGCCTGACGTGCTTGAATGAATTGTCCTCATGGGAGGGCGGCCGTTATTCGCGAGAGACGATGGGAAATAAGGAAATTGCCCTCGACGGCAGAAGCGAGCGAAAAGCGTCTCATCCTGCAGCGGTCTCGGCCATCATGGCAAATGACTGAATGCTTCCAACAGCAACCTTCCGAACTACGCTATGATTTAGCGCAGAAAAGCGGAAGCCACGTCGCTCGTGGTTTCGGTTAGTCCTTTCTATGGAAGTATTCGTGATGAAAGCGCCGCAATCGACGCACGGCCTCCCAAAGGGTAGAGGCGTCCCAGCCGGCGAGCTTGCTGTTAAAGCTTGATAGTCGACAATTCACCCCGGGTGCTCGGTACGACCAACCACGCAATGCGATTGGATTCGCGCTCGCATGGCGTCGGACTCAACGTTGATCATTTACCGCCAATTGCAGGCCGCGCATATTTAAGGTAGAGCGCCGGAACGATCATCAGGTTGACGACGACGGAAGAAATCAGCCCGCAGACGATGACGATCGCCATCGGGTGCTCGATCTCGTGACCGGGCTTGACGCCGCCAAGAATGATCGGCGTCAAGGCGAGCGTCGTGGTCAGCGCCGTCATCAGGATTGGCGTCAATCGTTCCTCCGCGCCTTGCACGACCAGCGCCGGTCCGAAGGGAACGCGCTCTTCCTGCTCCAGATGGCGGAAATGGCTGACCATCATGACGCCCGTCCGCGCGGAAATCCCTAGGACGGTGATGAAACCGATCATAGATCCGAGCGAAACGACGCCGCCGCCTACAATTGCCCCGATGACGCCGCCGAAGATCGCGCCCGCAAGCCCGAGAAACACGATCGAGGCGAGCCGCAGCGACTGGAAGAGCGCATGCAGAATGAGGAAGATGCCGACGAGCGCCGCCAGCATTGTGAAGAGCAAGCGTGATTGCGCGGCTTTCAGCTCGGCGTACTCGCCGAGCAGTTCCGGGTAATAGCCGCTAGCGAACTTGATGGTCTTGAGGCTTTCCTCGACGTCGCGCGCCACCACGTCGATCGATCGCCCTGACGGGTTAAGGCTGACGTCGATTCGCCGCGATACTCCTTCTCTAGTGATGGCGTTTGGCGACGGCGCAATGTAAACGTCGGCGACCGCTGTTAGCGGAATGAGATTGCCGTTCGGACTAGTCAGGCGCACCTCACGCAGCGTCTCGATTGAAGTTGCAAACTTCTGCTCGCCGCGCACGACGACGTTGAAGACTTTCTGGTCGTCGTATACCTGACCGACGCGCTCGCCATTGATGAGAACCGACGTTGCGTTTCGAACGTCGGCGGGCGTGACGCCGAGCATTGCGCCCTTTTCCGGCCGGTAGCGAATCTGAATCTGCGGGATGTAGGTCAAATGCTGCGAGTGAACGTCCTTCGTTCCCTCGATCCCAGCGAGCGCACGCTCGACCTCGGACGCCTTGGCGATCAGGACGTCGAGATCAGGTCCGTAAATTCGAACGACAATGGATGCGCTTGTTCCGGTCAGCACTTCCTTGATGCGTTCGCGCAAATAGGTGAGGAGATCGCGAAAAAGGCCAGGATAGCCGTCGACGATTTCCTGAATTTTCGCGACCGTCGGATCATAGTCGACGGCGGGATCAAGGCTAATCCAGAGCTCCGTGAAGTCGATTCCGACGACTTCATCCGCGACTTCCGCGCGGCCGACATGCGCGCCGAAGTTTCGTACGCCCTCGACGGTTTTAAGCTCGTCCGCCGCTCTGATCGTCACGCGGTTCATCGCCTCTAGCGAGGTCCCCGGCCGCTCGAGCCAGTGCATCAGGAAATCATATTCACGAAACTTCGGAAGCAATTCCTGGCCCATCAGGGGATAGACGATTGCCGCTGCCGCGACGGATGTCGCGAGCAGCAGGGCCGCCCGGCGCGGCGTCGAAAGAGAACGCTCGACGAACGGCCGGTAGCGTTTCTTCAGCCATCTGACCAACGGCGAATCGGCCTGCCGCTTCTTTGCGGCGGAGGGCAGAAGCAGCAGACTCATTGCCGGCGTCACGGTCAGCGCGACGATCAGCGAAGCGAAAATCGCAGTAATGTAGGTGAGCGCCAGCGGCTTGAAAAAAGCGCCCGTAAGGCCCGAGAGCGAGAACACAGGAATGAGCGCCGCCGCAACGATTATGCTGCCGAAAACAACGGCGGTCCTCACTTCGGTCGACGCGTTCAAGACGACCGCGAAGGCGGATTGCGGATTGTTGGCTTCGGCATTCTGGCGAAGGCGCCGCATGATATTTTCGACGTCGATGATTGCGTCATCGACGACTTCGCCGAGCGCGATGACCAGCCCCGCAAGCACCATGGTATTGATGACGCCGCCTGAATAATTGAGGACGAGCGCTGCGGCGAGCAGCGAAAGAGGAATAGCCGTGATGCTGATCAGCGCCGCACGCCACTCGTAGAGAAAGAACGCCAGCACCAAAATGACGAGGACGCAGCCGATCAATAACGCCCGGTTGAGGTTCTGGATGGAGTTCTCAATATAGGTTGCTGGCCTGAAAATGGTCGGATCGACCTTGACGCCTTCGAGGGCCGGCGCGAGATCATCAAGCGCGGCCTCGACAGCGCGCGTTACGTCGAGCGTGTTCCCCCAGGGCTGTTTTTCGACGATGAGAAGAATGCCCGGCTTGCCGTCGATGATGCCGTCGCCGATTGGGGGCGGGTATCCTTCGACGACGTCCGCGACGTCACCGAGCGTCAGCGCCGCGCCGTCGCGATTTTCGATGATGATGCGCGCGAGATCGTCGGTGGTCCGGACGGCCGGCGCATGAGCAACCGAAAAGCGCTGATTGGGCCCTTCGACAAACGCGCCGCCGGTTACTGCAGTCGCCTTCGCCGCCGCCTGCTTCACCTGATTGATAGTCAGATTAAATGCGGCAAGACGCGCAGGATCGATGCGCACCTGCAATTCGCGGTCACGCTGTCCCCAGACGGCGACGTTGGCGACGCCCTCGACGGACATCAGGCGCGGCCGCACCGTCCAGACCGCAAGTGTCGAAAGCTCGACCTGCGACAGCGTTTCGGACTGCATGCCGATTTTCATCACCCGGCTCGTCGAAGAGAGCGGCGATAACAGCACGGGTGCGCGCGCGACGGCGGGAAGTCCCGGCGCCGCCAGGGCGACGCGCTCCTGAACAAGCTGGCGCGCTTTTAGGAGATCGACGTCGCGCTCGAAAATCACCTTGACGGAAGAAAGTCCGAGCACAGATTTCGAGCGGATGACGTCGAGCCA
This sequence comes from Alphaproteobacteria bacterium RIFCSPHIGHO2_12_FULL_63_12, assembly GCA_001767925.1. Classification (GTDB taxonomy): domain Bacteria; phylum Pseudomonadota; class Alphaproteobacteria; order Caulobacterales; family Parvularculaceae; genus Amphiplicatus. The sequence continues at coordinate 11,742 of MEMM01000145.1, read as the reverse complement.
GGCGACGCCGTTGATCGCGTTCTCAAGCGGCGCCGTCACGAGCGCCTCAACCTCCAGCGCAGAAAGCCCCGGCGCTTCCGTCTGAATTTCAACGAGCGGCGCCGCAAATTCAGGAAACACGTCAAGCGGCGCGTTCTTCAGACCCTCGGCGCCGACAGCGACCAGCGCGATCGCCAGCGCGACGACGATGAACCGCACCCGCAAGGCGCCGGATACAAGTCCCCTGATCATTTGCCGACGCCGAATTCTGAACCCGCGAGTTCCGCGACGCCAGCGGTCGCGACCAAGGTCCCTTTCGGTGGTCCCGCGGCGAGAACGGCAAGATCGCCCGCCAGATGATCGATAACGACGCGGCGGCGGGCGTATACGCCCTCGCCTGCCTTTTCATAGACCCAAGAGCCGCCGTGAATGTCGGTGAAGATCGCCGCGTGCGGAACGACAAGCCTTTCGGCGGCGCCGCCAACCGGCAGCGAGACCTCGACGCGCTCGCCGGGGCGGAACTTCGCCGCGCTGTTGTCGATCGCGAAATAGAGGTCGATTGCGCCGGCCGTCGCCGTCGGCGATCCGGCAATTCGGACGCCGTCAATCGCGGGAGCATCCGCATCTGCGTTCAGTGACCGCACCTGCGCGGGCGCATCAGCCGGCACGGCGTCCGCGTCGCCCGGATAAACAGGGACGCGAACGAGCGCGGCATCGAGATTTGTCACGGTAAAGAGCGTTGCGCCAGCGCTAATAAGTTGTCCGAGCCCAGCGGCGTAATCGCTGATGACGCCGGCAAGCGGCGCGCGCACGACGGCTGCGCCGGCGTCGCCGCCGCTCAGCTGCGCATTGACGCTGTTGTAAGCCGCTTGCGCGCGCGCAACGTCGGCGCTCGCCGCTTCTAGTTCTTCTTCGCTCGCGCCCTCTGCCGCGACAAGCTCGGCCGTACGGCGACGTCGCGCCTTTGCGTTGTCCAATTCGATCTTCCTGACGCGAATTTCTTCCGCCGGGCTGATGCCGCTTGTCTGCGTCGCGACGCCGCGCAGCAGGAGAATCGATTGTCCGCGTTCGACAGCCGAACCGGGCGTTAATAGTCCGGCCTCGCCAGCGGCGACGACGCCGGCGAACGGCGCGGCGACGACGGCGCTCGCGCCTGGCGCCGCGCCGACGACTCCGGCATAGGCACGCATATTCGGCGCCGATCTGACGTCGACGGCTGCCGTCGTAACGCCGAGGCGCCGTTCCGCTTCGGGCGTCAACGTCACCGTCGTCAGCGCCGATTCCGGCACGCCGTTTTCGACCTTCGAGGGCGAGTGGGTCGCCGGCGCGGTCTTTTCGCCGCTGCACGACAAAAGAGCCGACAGCGCGGCGCACGCCGCCAAATACCGATTGAGGGTCATTGTTTCTCCAATGCGGCGGGGGTCGTCGAGAAAAGCTCGCGTCCCGCGCTGTAGTTCAGAGCGGCGATCGAGCGCCTGAGGGAAGCCGCCGCGTCCGCACGCTTGATATGCGCCGCGTTCAAAGCGCGCCGCGCGGTCAAGACGTCCGCCAACGGCGCGCGGCCAAGATCGAAGGACTGCCGCGTGAAGACGGCGCTCCGTTCGGCCGCCGGAATGAGGTCGCTTTCAATGCGGTTGAGCGCGGACAAAGCTGAGACCAACGCGTCATGCGCCGAGATGATTTCCGCGTTGATGCGCAAGCGCACGCCGTCGCGCTCCGCGAGCGCGCGCTTCAGAACGGCGTCGGCGCGCTTTTGGGCGCCCTGACCCTGATTGAAGATCGGAACATCGATCGCGCCGCCGCCGCTGATCTTGAGGTCTTCGCCCTTTTCTTGGCCGAGATCGACATAGGCGCCGGGCTTCAGCACGTCGAGAAACGCGCCGCTACGATTCTTCGCGGCAGCCTCGACCGCGAGATCAGCCGCGACGACATCGGGGCGAGTCTCGAGCGCCGCCTTGAGCAAGGCGTCGCGCGCCGGGACCGACGCCGGGTCGAGGGCGAGCGGCAGCGGGAGGAGTTTGATGGCGCCGACATCCGCTCCTATGAGCGCCGAAAGCACGGTCCGGGCGGCCTGAGCGTCCGCAGCGGCGATATCCGCGTCCGATTGGCGATCAAGGGCGGCTGCGCGCGCCGCGGCGGCGTCGAGCCCGGTCCCGCGTCCAAGGCTGGCCTTCACTTGCAAAATCCGCGCAATCCCGTTCAAGGCCTGCGCATCGTTGGCGAGCGCCGTTGCGCGTTCGTCCGCAGCGCAGACCACGGCGAATTGGCTGCGTACATCGCGCGCGAGCGTAAGGCCGGCTTGAATCTGGTCGAATGTCGCCTTTTTAAGGATCGCCTTTGCGGCCGCAACGCGCGCAGGCCGTCTCAAAAGGTCAATCGGAATGGAAATTGCGCCTTCAAGGACGCCGGTCCCGACGGGATCGATCAGTTGCAGCGTCGGGTTCGCGGGTCTCATCGCGTCGAAGACGTCCGCTTCTGCAAGCCCGAGATCGGCAAGGCTGGCTCGAAAGGAGGGACTGTTGCGAAGCGCCAGCGCGACCGCTTCCTTTTCGTCAAGACCGTCAGAGAGCGAGTCCGATGACGTGGACGCCGCGGCGATGTCGTCGACTTTGAGCCGGGTCTCAAGCGACGGCGGCAATGCCGATTCAAACTTGACCGGATCGGACGCGCAGGCGGAGACAGCCAGGAGCAAAGCAGCGCCCCCCATACCATGAGACTCTATTTGTCGCCGCGCGGCCACGTCGCTTGCCCTTTGACAGTTTAACCATGTTAAGACGTCTCAGTTAGCGTTCTGTTAAGCAACTCGCGGGCCATTGGCTCGCTCGTTGGCAAGTCGACGAGCGTTTGCGTACTAACCGCTCGAAGCGTCAGTCGCCGCACATGTCTATTGTGCGTCAATCTGGGAATGGCGATCACGCTCGACAACAGGGATTGAAGCGAGCCAAAGCCTCGTTTCATGCGTGTGCTCGAACCGGTCCGCATCCGAGGCGTAAATCCTCTCAGCCGAGCGGTCTGCTTGCCGGCGCATTCGGTTGTGTTTGGCTTGACGTCAGCAAAAGGAAGTCTTTCGACATTAGCTGCCCCGATCACCGTCGGTGATCGAGCAAGGGAATGCCGAGGCGCTTGGCCTTGTCGGCGAGATTGTCGGTGACGCCCGAGCCGGGGAAGACGACGAGGCCGATGGGCAGGACCTTGAGGAGTTCGTCATTGCGCTTGAACGGCGCGGCCTTGGCGTGGCGTGTCCAGTCCGGTTTGAACAGGATTTGCGCGACCTTGCGCGCGTCGGCCCATGAGGCGGCGATCTTCTCGGCGCCACGCGGGCAAGCGCCATGGAGAAGCACCATGTCGGGGTGCTTGGCGCGGACACGGTCGAGCGCGGCCCAGATGGCAGCGACGTCATTGAAGTCAGGACCGCCGGCGAAGGCGATCTTCGCTCCAGAGGGTGTTAGCGGTTCGATCTCGGCGCGGCGCTTGGCGGCGATGAAGTCGCGGCTGTCGATGATGGCGGAGGTCAGCATTGACACAGGCGACCGGCGCGCGACCAGCGAACCGACGCGCGGCTTCCAGGCGTGGCCCATATGCGTCTCGAAGAGCTGCGCGGCGAAGTCGCGCATGAACTCGAAGGCGTTGCGCCGTTCGATGAGCGTGACGCCGTGCGCGGTGAGGCGTTCAAGCTCTACGGAGCGGATTTCGGAGCCGTCCTGATCGCGCTGGCTCCTGCGTTGCTCCTGTTCGTTGCGGTCGAGCGTGCGCTCGACGACGCCGACGTGGCGATGAAAGAGAAAGACGAGCGACCAGAGAAGGCTTTCGAGATCGCCTTCGAGCCGCGTATCGGACAAGGTCGCGACCAGCGCGTCGACCATGTCGGCGACGGCGCCCTCGGCGCGGGCGACGTCGGGCAAGGGCCTTGGATCCGGCTCATCGCCGTGCGGCCTCCAGCCGAAGAGCTGCAATTCGTCGAGAAGATGCGCGGTCGGCGAAACGGCTTGCACCGTATTGGCGATGTCGGTGTCGGTGTCGGCGCCATGGTCGATGTCGGTCAGCATAAGCGTGATCCTCGTCTCTCTTGAAGCCGCGCATCCCGCGCGGCCCTTCATGGGGCGGGATCAGCCGGAAGCGGCGCGGGGCCGCACCCGTCGTTCAACGTTGAAATGCCGGCTCGAGCCTTTCGCTCGAGACCGCAAACGGGGCCGCAGCGAGGCGGAGGAGGACGAGCCCGGGGTTTGTTGTTCCGCGAGGAATGGCGGATCGCGAATGAAGCAGAGCGAAGCGGCGACGGTGTCAATCATCCGCCAGGGGAAGAAACCCGCGGCCCGTCCTTGCGGCGCCGCGCCGCTTCCGGCCCAGTCGCCCAACCTTGACGGCCGCGTGGGGCGCGCCGAGCAAAGACGAGCATGATGCTGGCGCTGACGATCTTGCGATGGCGGCGCGGCCCGCTCTAACGGCGTCGTCGATCAGCGCCGGGCGAGATGCACGCGCGATCCTTCGGATCGAGCTGCGCGGCGAGCGAAACCGTCATCGCCGTGCGGTCGGCTTGCAACAGGTCGTCGTTGAAGTCCTTGAGGATGGGCAGAAGGATGACCGCGTCAACGCCCTGCTCCATTGCGCGTTGGCAAAGATGCCCGAACGCGCGCATGCCGGCCTCGTCGCGATCGGCGGCGATGTAGAGTCGTTTCAGCGCCGTCGGGATTTG
>MEMM01000145.1:2129-7055 GCA_001767925.1 Alphaproteobacteria bacterium RIFCSPHIGHO2_12_FULL_63_12 | reverse complement strand
GTCAATGAAGGCATCAGACATTGCAGCGACAAAACGGTCTCGACGCCCTCGCCAACCGCCATGATATCGCGCGCCACGCCGAACCGGACAGCGTTGCCGGCGAGGAGGCCCATCGCCTTGCGCGGCGTTGCGAGCGGCGCCTTCGCCGAACCGTCGCGCTGAAGATAGGTGCGTTGCACGCCTGTGATGTTTCCGTCAAGGTTGGTGACGGCGGCGATCAGCGTCGGCCAGCGTTCACCTGCCGATTGCGCGTCGGAGCGATAATAGCAGCGCGGATGAAAGCGCAGCGACTGGAGCCCGGCGATATCCGTGACGCCGCGCGATCGAAGATAGGTTTCAGCGAGCGTGCCCGCTATCGGCTCCGAGGCGGCGAACAGCCGTTGCGCAGACCCCGCGGACTTCCGGTGCGCACATCGCAAACGATCCGGGCGATCGTTTGACGCAAGGCTCAAGAATCGCCGCGCCTCGTCAAGTACGTCGCGGTGATCGGCGAGTCGGCAAGATGCGGCGATCAAGTCCAGAAGGTCGCCATGCTCGCCCGTCGATGCGTCCGTCCATTTTCCGGCGGCGCGTTTGCCGGACGGTGGCCCGGCAAGCCGAAGATAAAGGCTCTTTCCTTTCGCGCCGCGAATGTCGCCGGCGATCCAGTAGTCGCCGACGCGCTTGCCGTTCGGAAGATAGCGCCGGCAGACCTCGCCTGCGCGCATCGCAAGACGGCGCGCGATCTCTCCGCTCGTTTCCGGCATGGCCATCCCTCATGAAAAAGGCCCGCCTTGCGGGCGGGCCCTGGATTGAGGTTGAGACGCAGCTATTCCGCTGCGATCGCGGCCGACGCCGGGTGATGGTCGCACCCGGCAGGCGTACCTGTCTTATCGTCAGCGATCGGAGCGTCGTCGCAATCTGGCGAGCTTTCCTCCGCCGGAAGATTGCGATCGATCGTTCTCATGACCGTCGGCAGCCAGGCGGTTTCGCGAAGCAGTTCCTCCGCCGCTGCGGCCATGTCGGGCTTTTTGAGGCTGTCGAGGCGTCCCGCCACGTCCTCGCCTTTCGCTTCGCGCACCGCCTCCAGAATCTGCGCTTTCGATATGCGCAGGAAATACCCGTCCGCCGTCGGCTTCCAGCCGGCTGCATTGACATCGAGGTCGATCGCGCTTGCGAGTACATCGGCATGGCCGAGTGCGGCTGAGCGGCGGTCATAGGGCCTGAACACCGCGTCGATGGTAAGCGCGACGCAATGCGCGAACAGCATCGAGCGGGCGGACTCCTCCATTGCTGTCAGCGCGTCCCAGAGCGTGACGGGGTCCGCCGGCAAGCGGTCAGCGAATTCCTGATGGCGAGCATCGATCGCAATCGCTGCGGCGCTGTCGGAGAGACCGGCGGCGGCGCTTCTGAAGACGCTCTGGCGCGCGGCGATATCGACGCAGCTTGCGCCGCGATGAGTATAGAAGAGATCGAGGCAGAGCGTATGCAACGCCGCGACGAACGCGATGTCCGGGCATTTGGCGAGCGCATCGCGAAGCGCCAGCGTCCGCCACTCGGTCAGTTCGATAAGCAGGCGATCCGGGATAGCGCGGCCCGGCTCTTCGTCCGGATCGTCATCGGACCCACGGGCTGGATTCGTCTCGTCGAACGCTCCGTTTTCATGGCCATCAGCGGCGATCGCTTCATCTTCATGCGAAGATTCCGCATCTTCAAGCGGCGACTCGTCTTCGGGCCTGACGAAGCCGCGCTCGATGCGGAGCGCGCCGGAAGGATCGAGACTGACGAAGACCCCGGCGCGGGTGATTTCTTCCGGCGGAAACTGGAACGGACGTTCATCGACCGCTTCGATCGCGGCTTCGAGCTCGCCGAGCTGCTTGTCGACGTCATCTGAAAGTTCCTCGGCGCTCTCATATTGCGCCTGCAGGGCGTCGAACTCGGCTTTGAGTGTCTCGTAGGATTGCTGCTCCTCTTCTGAGAGCGACGTCCGCTCGCCCTCGATGCGGCGAAGGCCGAAAGTGTGGCCATAGGGGAAGTCGGCAGCGGCCTCGACCCATTTCCAGCCCTCGTCGCGGAGTTCCTCGGCGCTCAATTCAAGCTTCGCAGCGACGAGGCGATTGAGGAGCCCCGCATCCTGCAGCCAACCTTCGTCCGCGTCGGCAAAGAGATCCTTGAGCACGACGCCGCCGGCCGCTTCATAGGCTTCGACGCCGACGAACCGCGCCCGCTTGTCGGCGGCGCGGACCGCGCCCTCGGTCAGCATGCGGCGGATGTGATAGGGCTCGCGATTATAGCCGTTCTTCAGCGCCTCCCAGATTTGCGACTGCCGCTGTTGGTCGCCGTTCACCGTAAACGCCATCAATTGCTCGAGCGTCATCGCGTCGTCGGCGTAAAGATCGAGGAGCGCCGGCGCGACGGCGGCGAGCTTCAACCGTTGCTTGACGACCGCCGGCGTCACGAAGAAGGCGGCGGCGATCTCCTCCTCGCTTCTGCCTTTCTCGCGCAAGGTCTGAAAGGCGCGGAACTGGTCGAGCGGGTGCAATGGCGCACGCTGGATGTTTTCGGCTAGGCTGTCTTCCTCGGCGAGCCCCTTGTCACGGATGACGCACGGTATCGGCGCGTCGGTCGCAAGGCGCTTCTGCTTCACGAGCAGCTGCAGCGCGCGCAAACGCCTTCCGCCTGCCGGAACTTCATAAACGCCGGTCTCAAAGCCCGCCTCGTCAAGCACGGCGCGAACGGTCAGCCCCTGCAGGAGCGTCCGACGCGCGATGTCTTCCGCGAGTTCCTCGATCGAAACGCCCGCCTTCACCTGACGGACATTCGCTTGAGAGAGAAGAAGTTTGTTGAGCGGTATATCCCGCGAAACGCTGAGCGCGAGGGTCGCGGCGGTATTCGCCTTCGCTTTGGGTTTAGCCATGGGTGACTCTCCATGACGGGCCGGATGAAAGACTCTCTTTCAACCTCGAAAACCCGTCACGAGAGACACCGCCCGACTCTCACCTGAGAGCCGGACGGGATTCGGATTGGAAACGTCCGATTGGCCGCGCCGATTACGCGGCGAGGCCGAGGAGCTTTTTCGCGCGGCCTTCCATGTCGAGGCGCGCGTCCTGATGCGCCTTGCCGCGGGCGACGGCGGTGACGCCTTGCACGAAGTCGAAGACGCTTTGAGGCGGACGGCCTTCCTCGGCGAGGACGGTCTCGATGATGGCCGCAGTCTCGGGCTTAGAGAAGCCGCGTTTCCTCAGAAACTCGTTGCGGTCGTCGTCATTGCGGGCGACGATCTTTTCGCGCGCTGACTTTATACCGTTGATGAAGGGCATGGGCGATGACTCAGCGAAACGCGTCAGCGCGGGCGACGCTTCCCGCGCAAAGCGGTCTGAAGCGTATTTGCTGTGCCGGATGACAATCTCCTGGAAATCCTCGACGCCCCAAAGATTGCGGTTCTGGCAAACGGCGCGGAGATAGAAGGAGGCGAGCCCCAGCGTCTTCGCGCCGACTTCCGAGTTCCAGCAGTAAAAGCCGCGGAAGAAGAGATCGGGTGAACCGTCGGGGAGCCTCCCCGCCTCTATGGGATTAAGGTCATCGACCAGGAACAGAAAGACGTCGCGGTCGGAGGCGTAGAGCGTGGTCGACTCCCGGCTGACGGCGGCGTTCGGGTTGTAGACGCCGGTCGACCAGTCGAGGACGCCGGGGATTTTCCAGCGCGTGTCGCCGACGCCGTCGCCGGCGATCTTCATCACCGCCGAGACGAGTTCGTGATCATAGATGCGGCCATAGTCGGGGCCGGTGACGGCGCGCAGCTCCATGCGGCCGTCTTCCGTCTCCAGCGTCTTCACCTGCTCGGCGCGATGCGAGGCGAGCCCATATTGCAAATTGATCGCCGCAAGCGGCGCAGGCAGCTGGCGGAGATAAGATGCAGGCGCGCCGACGAGGCCGGCGAGCTGGCCGAAACTCCAGTGAGTCGGCGCGACCGGCGCATCAGCCCCGGGGAACGCCAGCATCAGCCGCTCGCTATCATCGCGCGCCGCTTCAACCCGGATGGCGGCGCTCTCAACCGTCCTCGTCCGGCTGCGCGACGCCCTGGATGCGACCGACGCATGAAGATCGGACAGCGAAAGAAAACGTTCGTCATCCGGCCGCGAGAACCATTCGGAAGAAACCCGGCCGACGCGCGAGCCGCGGGAAACGTCAACCTTATAGCCGCCGCGTGCATCGCAGTTTGCGTCAAGAACCTGCATGGACATGGGAGATCTCCGTGGGCGGGCCGGCTGAAAGACTTTCTCTCAGCCTCCAAAACCCGTCACGAAAATTCCGCAATGCTCTTTACTCTCTCGAGGTTTGGCGCTTGCCGCGGGAAAGATTTTTCAATTCTCCGGCGGGCGCGCGAGTAACGCAAAAAGGCCCGGATATTAGAGACCAGATGAAAAGGGAATTGAGTGATTTCAGCGCCTTATGATTCACTGTAGTTTGCCTAGATCAAACCAATCGAGGCCGCGATGGGGGCAGCGACGTGACTGGAGACAGTGGTGAGATCGGCCGTTGAACAGAAAACGATGGCGAAGCGCGGGCATCCTGTCTCGATCACCAACACTTTGGTCCAATGCTCCAGGCCGAACTTTCAAAGTGGATGCGCGCCGGCTCGCATCGGCTGACGATAACCGAGCAGCCGCAGCGCGTTCGCGACGACGAGAAGCGTCGACCCTTCGTGGACGACGACCGCCGCGCCGATGTTGAGGCCGAAGATCGTCGCTGGAATGAGAAGCGCGACGACGCCGAGGCTCGCCCACAGGTTCTGTTTGATGATCGCGCTCGTCTGCCGGCTGAGGCCGAGAGCGAAAGGCAAGCGCCTCAGATCGTCCGCCATCAGGGCGACGTCGGCGGTTTCGAGCGCGACGTCGGAGCCCGCCGCGCCCATGGCGACGCCGACAGTCGCCTCGGCGAGTGCCG
>MEMM01000145.1:0-2088 GCA_001767925.1 Alphaproteobacteria bacterium RIFCSPHIGHO2_12_FULL_63_12 | reverse complement strand
TCCTCGCTTCGGAGCTTGCGGATAAAGGCGGCTTTATCTTCCGGCATGAGCGCGCCGCGCGCCTCGCTGAGCCCTACTTTCATGGCGATGGCGTCAGCGACTTTCTGATTGTCGCCGGTCAGCATGATCATTCTCCAGACGCCGAGCTGGCGCAATTCGGTGATGACCGCGCCAGCGAATTCGCGTTCGACGTCGAGAAGGCCAAGCGCGCCGAGATAGCGTGCGCCGCGGCGCACGATGATTACGGTTCGGCCCGTCTGTTCCAGGCGGCGCGCGGCGTCTCGGACGTCGTTCGGCATCGGCGCCTCATCCTCGCCGTCGAACATCGCCGGCTTGCCGACATGCACGAGATCGCCCGCGACAACGCCCTTTACGCCCTTGCCGGTGATGCTTTCGACGGCGCTCGCCCGAAGCCTTGACGCCTCCGCGAGCTTTGGCGCCGCGTCGCGAACGACGGCGGCGGCGAGGGGATGGTCGCTTTGCTCTTCGATCGCGACCGTGACAGCGAGAAGGTCCGCTTCGGCCACGCCGAGGGCGGGCGCAATATCGACGAGTTTCGGCTTGCCTTCCGTCAGCGTGCCCGTCTTGTCGAAAGCGACGACGCTGAGGGCGCCGAGATTTTCAAGCGCGGCGCCGCCCTTGATGAGCACCCCGCCGCGTCCGGCGCGGGCGATGCCGCTCAAGACCGCGCTCGGCACCGAGATCGCGAGCGCGCAGGGACTTGCGGCGACGAGGACCGCCATGGCCCGGTAGAAGCTCTTGGAGAACGGCTCATCGATGACGACCCACGCGCATAGCAGAAGACTGACAAGCGCCAGTGCGCACGGAACGAAGAGGCGCTCGAAACGGTCCGTGAAGTTCTCCGTCGGCGAGCGCTGCAGCTGCGCTTCCGCGACCATGCGTGCGACGCGGGCGAGCGTCGATTCAGCGGCTGGCCTTGCGACATAGACGTCGATCGCGCCGGCGCCGTTGATTGTCCCGGCGAAGACGCGGTGCTCAGCCGAGATTTTTGCGAACTCCGCCGCATCGGGTCTGCCGGCGATCGGGCGCTTATCGACGGGCGCGCTTTCGCCCGTGACAGGCGCCTGATTGACGCTGGTTTCTCCGACAACAACAACGCCGTCCGCCGGCAGGCGCTCGTTGGGCCTGACGACGACGACGTCGCCGACCCGGAGATCTTCGACGGGAACGTGCTTGATCGCGCCGCCGCTGCGCATGTTTGCGCGATCCGGCGCGAGTTTCGCGAGCGCTTCGATTTCGCGGCGCGCACGCCCCATCGCGAATTCCTCAAGCGCATGACCGAGGCTGAAGAGGAACAGAAGGAGCGAGCCTTCCGCCCAGCTTCCGAGCGCGGCGGCACCGGCCGCCGCGACCAGCATCAGCGTGTCGATCCTGAAGCGCTTCGCCGCGATGTTCCCGATCGCTTCGCGCAGCGTGAAGTAGCCGCCGAAGAAATAGGCGGCTGCGTAGAACGGGAGCGCCGCGCCGCCGCCGCGCTCAATCAGCCAGCCGACGGCGAGCGCCGCGCCGGACAAGAACGCAAAGATGAGTTCGCCATGGCGGCCGAGGATCCCGGCGTGCTCATGCAGGTCCAGTTTCGAATCGCCGCCGCCGCGTCGATGAGGCGACGAGAGCGCCGCCGCATGGTCGTCTGGCCTCGGCGGCGCCGGCGCCTGCTCCGCGTAAAGATCACCATTTGCTTCGACTGGCGCGGTGTTGCGGTTCATGAACTGGATTCCCGACAATCATAAAAGCGCCCGCTTACTCCGCCGGGGCCGGATGCGGCACAAAGACTGGTTCTTCCTGGACGCGGCTCACGCGCGCCGGCCTCAGCACGAGGCGGCAGATCGCCGGCAACACGAACAGCGTCAGGATCGTCGCGGTGATGAGGCCGCCGATGACGACGGTCGCGAGCGGCTTTTGCACCTCGGCGCCGACGCCGTGCGCGATCTCCATCGGGACGAAGCCGATGGCCGGCACGATGCCAGTCATGAGGACGGCGCGGAACCGTTCCGCCATGCCGTCATGGATCGCGGCGTCGACGGCCATGCCGCCGTCGATACGGGCGTTGATCGCCGTCATGATCAC
>MEMM01000144.1:96236-96643 GCA_001767925.1 Alphaproteobacteria bacterium RIFCSPHIGHO2_12_FULL_63_12 | reverse complement strand
CGGCTTCGGCGCCGCGCCGGGAGTTGAAATCATGTATCCGGCCGATGACGCGCTGGTCGTCTTCGAGCGGCTGCGGCGCAAGCGGCCGCTGCCGGCGGCGGGTCTTGAGGCGCTTGAAATTCTCCGCATCGAGGGCGGGGTCCCGCGCGTCGGCGTCGATTTCGCCGGCGCCGATCAGGCGCGCGCCTTGTCGGACCGCCGCCTCCCCACCGAGATAGGCCTGCCGCATCTCGCGCCGCCCAACCGCGCCTGGTTCAACGGCCGGCGCGCCATGAAGGCGGCGTCGGGCGCCGGCCGCTATCTCGTCGTTCTTGCGATCGACAGCGACGCCGTCGCGGCGGGCGCGGCGGTCCATGCGCGGGGTGAGACGGTCGGGCGGATCACGTCGGCCGCCTTCTCGCCGCGGC
>MEMM01000144.1:52267-96170 GCA_001767925.1 Alphaproteobacteria bacterium RIFCSPHIGHO2_12_FULL_63_12 | reverse complement strand
TTCGCCGAGATCGCGGCCGCCGCCCTCGACCGGCCGCTCGAAGCCATGGTTAACGCTTCGGTTCGCGCCCCGGCCCGGCTCCACGAGACCGAAGAAAGCCGCCGCGCCGCCACTTTCCGGGAAATTTTGAAATCCGCGACGGAATCCGGCCGCTCGTCCGTTTAAGGCTCAAGAGGGTGCAAACCGACTTGGGCTTTTAAGGAGCAGACAGGATGAACAGGACACTTTTTCTCGCCGCGATCATCGGCGTTTCAGCGCTCGGCGCGGCGGCCTACGCCGGGGATAAGGCCAGCGAGCATTTTTCCCGTTTCGACAAGGACGGCGACGGCAAAATCGCGGTCTCGGAACTCGACGCCCGTCACAAGGACTTCCTCGCCGAGGCCGACAAAGACGGCGACGGCTTCATCACCAAGGACGAAATGCGGGCGTCGCATGAAGCGCGCCGATCCGAACACATGGCCCGGATGTTTCCGGACGCCAATAATGACGGATCGGTCAGCCGGCGCGAATATGAAGACGCCGCGCGCGACCGCTTCAACGAGCTGGACAAGAACGGCGACGGCTTGATCGTCAAGGAAGAAATGGGCGAGCATCACATGCGGCGCGGCCGTCATTAAGCGTCCGGCGGCGATGACGAGCGGGCGAGCGTTTGGGCGAGGATGAAGAAAGCGATGAGGCGCTCATCGCGCGCGCGGGCCGGGGCGACCGGCTCGCGGCGTCCGTCCTCATTACGCGCCATTCGCCGCGCGTTCTGGCGCTCTGCCGCCACATGCTGAAGGACCGCGGGTCGGCGGAAGACGCGGCGCAGGAGACGTTCCTGCGATTGTGGGAGCGCGCCGCCGCGTGGCGGCGTCAGGACGCAAAACTTGAGACCTGGCTCTATCGCGTCGCGACCAATGCCTGCATCGACCGCCACCGCTCGGTGCGGCGCGATGCGCCGGAAGAGGTGGCGGACGAACAGCCCGATGGGGCGCCCTCGGCGGTCGCGCGCCTGTCGGACGCCGACAGGCGGCGCGCCGTCGAAGAAGCGCTCGCCGCGTTGCCGGAACGACAAAGGATTGCGATGACGCTGCGCCATTACCGGGACCTATCGAATATCGAAATCGCCGAGGCGATGGCGATCAGCGTCGATGCGGTCGAATCCCTGCTCGCCCGCGCCCGGCGCACCCTGACGGCGGCGCTCGCGGGCATGAGAGATGAATTGATGGAGAGTGCGGAATGACGGAAAATGACAGCAAACGGGAGAGCGTTGATGCGCTCGACGCTCTGCTGGACGAGGTGTTCCGGCAGTCGCGCGGCCACGCGGCGATCCCCGGCATGGAATTCAAATCGCTCCTGCTCAGCTCTTATGACGAACACATGCGCCGCCGCCGCAATCGCCTGTCGCTGGCGCTGTTTGCCGACGCCTTCGGGTTGCGCGCGCTGGCGCGCCCGCTTGGCGCCGCCGCTTTTCTCGGCGCCGTCTGCGCGATCGGTTTTGTCGCGGGCGTCGCCGAGGCGCCGCGCGATACTGAAACTTACGCTGAACTGGCGTTGGCGATCGATCAGTCGTTCGCGCTTACCGAGGAGGTTGGATCGTGGGCAGAGGAATAATCATCGCGTTGGCGCTATCGCTGGCGGCCAACGTCTTTCTCGGCGGGTTCGTCTTCGGGCGGATGGCCGGCGTCCCGCATCATCGCGGCGGCGAGCACGGATTCTCTTTGCGGCATGATGGCCATGACGGGCTTTCCGATCTGACGCCCGCAGCGCGCGAGAGTCTCAAGCGCGCCTTCGAGTCGCGTCGCGTTGCGTCGCGGGATGACTTCCGCGAGGCGCGGGCGCTGCACGAGGAATTCGTTAAGGTCCTCGGCGCCGATGTCTATGACCGCGAAGCGGCGCAATCGCTGGCGGCGAAATTCGAAGCGGCGGAAAGCTTTGGACGCGCTGGGATGGCGCGCCTTATCGTTGAGGCCGCGGACGGACTGTCGCCGGAGGATCGCAAGTCGCTGGCGAAACATCTCGACCATCGCGGCAAACGCTGGAAAGGCCGGCGCGGCGGCCATGACGGACCGCCGCCGGAAGAAGCTCCGCCCACGGAATAATTTATTCCGCAGCTTCGATTCTCGAGGACGATGGGGCGGTCTTCTGCGGCGCAGTGAGGATATGGGCGTCGGCGCGCACGAATTGCGGCAGCCGAACGCGCGCGTCGCGCCGCCGCGGAAAGGCGGCGCAAGCGACCGTGCCGCGCCCTTCCTGGCTCGCGATGGCGAGGATGCCGCCCTGCAGCTCCATCAGCGACTTCGATAGCGCAAGCCCAAGACCCGACCCCTTGCGCGTTTTCGAGAAATGATCCTCGACCAGTTCGAACGGCGCGCCGAGGCGCAGCAGGTTTTCCCTGGCGATGCCGGCGCCGTTGTCGGCGACGATGATGGTGACGCCGTCGAGATCCGCTTCCGCCGTCAACGTCACTTCGCCGCCGGCGGGCGTGAATTTGACCGCGTTCGACAAAAGATTGAGCGCCACCTGTTTCACCGCGCGCGGATCGGCGAAGATCGCCGGCGCATGGCCGACGGACGCCGTCAAGGCGACGCCCGCGTCCGAGGCGCGCTTGGCGACAAGGCGCGCGCATTCCTCCAGCGTCCGCTCTAGCTCGATGCGGCGCGGCTCCAGCTGCAGTTTGCCGGCCTCGATCCGCGACATGTCGAGAATGTCGTCGATGAGTTCAAGCAGATGCTGGCCGCTGGATAGGATGTCGCTGACATATTCGTGGTATTTCGCGTTGCCGAGCGGGCCGTAAAGCTCTGACTGCATGACTTCCGAAAAGCCGTTGATGGCGTTTAGCGGCGTTCGCAATTCATGGCTCATATTGGCGAGGAATTCGCTCTTCGAGCGGCTTGCCTCCTCGGCGCGATGTTTTTCAAGTTCGTATTTGCGCATCGTCTCGGTGAGGTCGCGGCGCGAGGCTTCGAGATCGTTGACTGTTGCTTCAAGCTCGCGCTCTTTCTTCTTCTGGGCGCGGGTGCGGCGCTTGATGTCGGTTGCGTTCGAAGCGATGCAGACGAGGCCGCCTTCGCCAGTGCGGCGGCGGGCGATTTGGAGCCAACGGTCCTTGGGCAACTCGACCTCAATGCTCTGCTCGTCAATCAGCGCTTCGGGCGCGAAATACTTCTCGATGACATCGCCGCCTGCCGGCGCCATCGACGCCACTTCCGAAGCGGTGAGGCCATGCCGGATCGCCGCATTTTCGAGCCGGAAGATCGACGCGAAGCGGCGGTTCCAGGCGGCGAGACGCCCGGCACCGTCCCAGAGAACAAAAGCTTCCGGGATGCTCTCGATCGCGTCTTTAAGGCGCGCTTCTGCAATCGCCGCGCTCGGTCCCGCCGATTTCGATCCCGTCAGATCGAACGCGGCGCCGGAACGGATGAAGCGCGTCGCCGCGCTCGACGTTCTGAAATAGGTGCGCGTCCAGCCGCCGGACGCCTGCCTGAGCCGTACCGGCGCTTCGCTGACGCCGCTGGTGTCGCCGGTGATGACGCCGAGCGCATTGCGCAGATCGTCCGCATGAACGAGCGAAGAAATCTCGCGCATGGTGAACGCGCGGTCGCGCGCGCCGAGACCTACTGCTTCGAGGAAGGTCCGTGAAATCGTAACCGTCCGTTCTTTCGGATCGAAAGACCAGATGCCGGCGCGTCCTGCCGCGAGCGACGCGGTTGAGGCCTGCAGCGCGTCGACGGCGCCGCCAGCGATCGACGATGCCCGACTCTGACGGATGAACGCCGCCATCAGCGACGTGACGGCCGCGGTGAAGGCGGCGAGGACCAGCGTATAAAATATCCACGCCGGCGACCGTCCGTAAATATCATTCGCCGGCGCCGCGATCAGCGTCGCCTCGCCATTATCGAGCGGGCGCCAGGCGACAAACGCCTTGCCCGTTTTCAGCGGGATCGTCGTCGCGCCGCGCTTATCAAGGTCGAGGCCGTTCGCGTCCGGCTGTTCGACGCGCGCCGATTTGACGGCTCCCGCCGCCGACAGAACATCACCGCCTTGCGAGAGATAATAGGCCGCCGAAAGGCCGCCAGGCGCACAAGCGGCGAGCGTTTTTTTCACCGGCTCGCCGGTCATCAGCGCTATATTGGCCGCCGCCGCACAGTCGCCGGCGGCCTTCTCGACCCTTAAAGCGGTTTCAATCCGGCGGGACGCGGTTTCCTCGCCGATCTTGCCGACAAAAAGCACCACCAGCGAAGCGACCAGAAGCCCGGTCAGGACCATAAGACGTCGCGGCGACAAAGCTTTCGCTTTGGCGCCAGTCGCGTCCGCGCCTTTCACCTCCGACCCCATTAACCGCCCTTGCCGCCAATTTATTAGAGAAATCAGGGAATCACGTCGTCCCTGCCGCTGCAAGCGGCAGTTGTTTACCAATTGGAAACTATTCCTGTTTGCGACCGCCTGTCACCTGCGAATCAGCCCTTCGGAGGATCGCCTATGAGGCGTGAGGTCATTTCAATGAGGTTGGCCGAAATGCCTTGGGTCCCGGCGACGCGGCGCAGGGCCGCCTCCGCCTGCCGACGGCGGACTGGCTCCAGCCGTCGCCAGCTTTCCAGCGACGTCGTCAGCCGCGCGGCAAGCTGCGGATTGATCCTGTCGATCGCCAGAAGCTGATCCGCGAAGAAGGTGTAGCCTTCGCCGTCGGTGCGGTGGAAGCCGGGAAGGTTCTGCGCAGAAAAAACCCCGATCAGCGCCCGCACTTTGTTCGGCGTTTTGAAATCGAAAGCCTCATGGTCAAGGAGGGCTCGAACCTCGCCGAGCGCGCGATCCGCCGGCGCCATCGCCCGCCAGCCGAGCCATTTATTGGCGACAAGTTTGTCATTCCGCCATTTGAAGTAAAACCGCTGGAGCGCGGCCTCCCGCATCGGCGCCTCCGACATCGCGAGCGCCGCTGTCGCCGCCGCTTCGTCGGTCATGTTGGTCGCCGCCTGCGCCTGTTCGTCGGCGGCCGCATAATCTCCCGCCGCGACTAGTAGCGACATCGACGCATTGCGCAGCGCGCGACGTCCGGCTTCCGGCGCCGAGGGATCGTAGGGAAGGTTGGTTGAAAGCTCGCGGTATCTGGCGCGCATCTGGTCTTGCAGCGTCGCGGCGATCGTCTGACGCACCCGCTTGCGGCCCGCGGCGATTTTCTCCGGATCGATTACGCCTGCGTGTTGCGCGAGTTCCGCCTCGCTCGGCGCTTTCAGGAGTTCAGCCGCAAAAGCCGGGTCGCCCCGCGCGCTTTCAATGCTGGCCCCGAGCGCATTGCCGAAGCGCGCCAGAGCGCCCTCGGCGTCGGTCATGTCGATCACGCCGGCGAAAGCGAGCGATAGGTCGCGCCAGAGCGCCTCGGTCGCCGCCCAGCGGCTGAAGAGGTCGGGTTCGGCCGTCGCGATTGAAAGTCGGTCATCAAGGCTCAGCGTCTGATCGACGCGCGCCGGCGCTGAATAGCCGCGCAGGATCGAAGCGATCGGACGTTCGCGATACGGCCCGAATTTTTTCGTCGTTTCGGCGTCCTTGAGGCGAAGGACGCCCTCGTCGAGAATAGCGCCCGACCGCGATCCGACGAGCGCGAAGGAAACCGGAATGTCACGCGGCGGCTTCTCGTTTTGGCCGGGTGTTGGTTTCGTCGCCTGCGCAAGCGTCAGCGCGTAGCCGCCCGAGCTTTCGAATTTGTCCCTGACGCTGATCGTCGGCGCGCCGGCGTCGGAATACCAACGGCGAAACTGCGTCAGGTCTTCGCCGCTCGCATCTTCCATCGCCTTGACGAAATTTTCAACCGTCGCCGCTTCGCCGTCATGACGCGCGAAATATAGGTCCGTCCCTTTGCGGAACTTCTCCGGACCGAGAATGGTCTTGATCATGCGGCAAAGCTCTGCGCCCTTTTCGTAGACGGTCGCCGTGTAGAAATTGTCGATGGTGATATAGCTCTCCGGCCGCACCGGATGGGCGAGGGGGCCTGAATCCTCGGGGAATTGCTGCGCCCACAGACGCCGGACATCCTTGATCCGCTGCACGGCGCGGCTGCGCATGTCGGCGGAAAATTCCTGATCGCGGAATACGGTAAAGCCCTCTTTGAGGCAAAGCTGGAACCAGTCGCGGCAGGTAACGCGGTTGCCGGACCAGTTGTGGAAATATTCATGCGCGACGATCGACTCGATCGATTCATAGTCGGCGTCGGTCGCGGTTTCGGGGGAAGCGAGCACATAGGCCGAATTGAAGATATTGAGGCCCTTGTTCTCCATCGCGCCGAAATTGAAATGGTCGACCGCGACGATCATGAAAATGTCGAGATCGTATTCGCGCCCGAAAACGTCCTCGTCCCATTTCATCGCCCGCTTGAGGCTGTCGAGCGTGTAGCCGCATTTGTCGATATTCTGCGCCTGGACGAACACTTTCAGTGCGACCTTGCGGCCGGAGCGCGTGACGAACGCGTCTTCCGCCGCCATCAGATCGCCGCCGACCAGAGCGAAAAGATAAGAGGGTTTGGGGTGCGGATCCGCCCATTGCGCGTAATGACGGCCGCCGGGAAGATCGCCTGCGGCGAGCCGGTTGCCGTTCGAGAGGAGCACCGGATAGGCGCCCTTGTCGGCTTCGATGCGCACGGTGAATCGGGAGAGGCAATCCGGCCGGTCGGGATAATAGGTGATGCGGCGAAAGCCTTCCGCCTCGCACTGGGTGCAGAACATGCCGTTCGACATGTAGAGCCCCGACAGAGCGGTGTTCGCCGCTGGCGCGCAGGCGGTTTCGATGTCGAGCATGAAATCATGCGGCGGCGAATGGATGGTCAGCGTCTCGACGGCGAGCGAATAAGCCTGCGGCGGGAGCGCGTCGCCATTGATCGCGATCGAGAGAAGATCAAGCCCCTCGCCGTCGAGGATCAGCGGCGCGCTGGCCTCGACGCCCGCTGCCCGGCGGATGGCGAGGCGGGATTTGACGATCGTTCGTTCAGGATCGAGCGCGAAGGAGAGGTCTACATGATCGACCAGGTAGGCCGGCGGTCTGTAATCGGCGAGGCGGATGGACTTCGGCGGCGCGGCCTCGGCATCGGGCCGCGGCGGTTCGGTCGTCGCAGAACTCATGGGGCTATCCTTCATCGGCGGCGAGACAAATGAGCCGCGTAGGGCGTGAAGTAAAGACCGCCGTTGCGCGCTCGTCGGGGCCGTAAAATTCCTTGGAATTCCGGACCGGCGGCCCTAAATGTCACGGCTCCTCAAGGAGCCGCCATGCGACACTTCCTCAACACCGCCGACTGGAGCCGCGCCGAACTCGAGGCGATGCTGGACGACGCCCGCGCCATGAAAAAAGCGCCTCTTGGCGACGCGCTGAAAGACAAGTCGGTCGCGCTTCTTTTCCTGAATAACTCCCTGCGCACCCGCACCTCGTTCGACATCGGCGCGCGCCAGCTCGGCGGTCACGCCGTCACCCTGTCGCCCTCGGGCGGCATGTGGCCGCTCGAATTCGAGGACGGCGTCGTCATGGACGGTGAAGCGGAAGAACATGTGAAGGAGGCCGCCACCGTCCTCTCGCGCTATTGCGACATGATCGGCGTCAGGGCGTTTCCGAAATTCGTCGACTGGAAGGAAGACCGCAAGGACAAGGTTTTGAACGCCTTCGCGAAATATTCGGACGTGCCCGTCATCAATATGGAGACGATCACCCATCCCTGTCAGGAGATGGCGCACATCCTCGCGCTGAAAGAGCAGTTCGAGCTCGAAGGGCGCGGGGCCCTCGATGGCAAGAAATACGTCCTCACCTGGACCTATCATCCGAAGCCCCTGAACACGGCGGTCGCCAATTCCGCCCTGATGGCGGCGGCGAAATTCGGCATGGACGTGACGCTGCTCTGCCCGACGCCGGACTATGTGCTCGATGAGCGCTACATGATGCAGGCGGAAAAAGACTGCCGCGCCAACGGCCGCAAGCTGACGGTGACGCATAATATCGAGGACGCCTACAAGGACGCCGAAATCGTCTATTGCAAGAGCTGGGGCGCGCTCCCGTATTTTGGAAACTGGGCGCCGGAAAAGCCGATCCGCGACGCGCACAAACACTTCATCGTCGACCAGAAAAAGTTGGCGATGACCAATGACGCGCTCGTCTCGCACTGCCTGCCGATGCGCCGCAACGTCAAAATGACCGACGCCGTCTTCGATGGCCCGAACTGCATCGCCTACAGCGAAGCCGAAAACCGCCTCCATGTGCAAAAGGCGATCATGAAGGCGCTGGTGAAATAGGAAGATGACCACCCCCTCTCTCAACACGCGCCAGACGATCGTTCAGCTTCTCTCGAACATGCAGGACGGGAAGGAGATTCGCTCCTATCTCCAGCGCTTCTCGTCGATCGACCAGTCGCGCTTCGCCGTCATCAAGATCGGCGGCGCCATCCTGCAAGACCAGCTGAAGGAGACGGCGGACGCGCTCGCCTTCCTGCACACGGTCGGGTTGACGCCGATCGTCATTCACGGCGGCGGCCCGCAGCTTGACGCAACCTTGAAAGAGCGCGGGATCGAGACGCCGAAGATCGACGGGCTGCGCGTCACCGACGCGGCGACCATGGACGCGGCGCGCGACGTTTTCATCGGCGAGAACATCAAGCTCGTCGAAGCGGTGAGGGCCGAAGGCGTCGAGGCGGACGGCCTCATCGCCGGCGTCATCGAGGCCGATTATCTCGACAAGGCGAAATACGGCTTCGTCGGCGAACCGACGAATGTGCGCCTCGGCATGCTGAAGTCGATCGTCAACTCCGGCGCCATTCCGATTCTGACCTGCCTTGGCATCGCGCCGGGCGGACAGCTTCTCAACATCAACGGCGATTCGGCGACGCGCGCCGTCGTTGCGGCGCTGCAGCCGATGAAGGTGGTCTTTCTGACTGGAACCGGCGGGCTTCTCGACAAGCACAAGCGGCCGATGCACTCGATCAACCTCGCGTCCGACTACGAAAAGCTGATGAAAGCCGATTGGGTCGCGGGCGGCATGCGGCTGAAGCTTCAGGAGATCAAGCGGCTGCTCGACGCTTTGCCGCTGACCTCATCGGTGTCGATCACGACGCCCGAAGGGCTTGTGCGCGAGCTGTTCACCCATGGCGGGTCGGGCACGCTGATCCGTCAGGGTGAGGCGATCCGCACCTTCACCTCGAAGACGCGGCTCGACCGCGCCAAGACCGAGGCGCTGGTCGAATCCGCCTTCGGCCGCAAGCTGAAGAGCGACTGGTGGGACCGTCTCGACATTCATCAGGTCTATATGTCGGAGCGCTATCGCGCCGGCGCCATCCTCACCCGGATCGACGACTTCATCTATCTCGACAAGTTCGCGGTGACCGAGGAGGCGCGCGGCGAGGGCCTGTCGCGAACCATCTGGCGCCAGTTCTCGAAGCAGAACCCGGTGTTCTGGTGGCGGTCGCGCACCGCCAACAATTTCAACGCTTTTTACAACGACATGGCGACCGGCGTCGTCAAGCGCGGCTACTGGACGATATACTGGATCGGCGAGACGGATTTTGCGACGATCGCCCGCAATGTCGAGCGGGTCGGGGCGCTGCCAGCCTCTTTTGAGGGATGATAAGTGACTGAGCCTTACCTCATCGGACTTGTCGGCGCGCGCGGGCATACCGGGCGCGAGCTGATCCGTCTCATCTCCGGCCATCCGGAGATGATGCTCGCCTACGCTGTCAGCCGCGAATATGCCGGCCGCAAGGTGTCGGAGATCGCACCCGAGGATAAGGACGAGTGCATATTTGAAGCGCTCGATCCGGCGGAGGCCGCGCGCCGGCGCGTCGATGCGGTCATCCTCGCCATGCCGGACGGGGCCGGCGGCGCATACGTCGAAGCGTTCGAAAAGACGTCTCCGGAGACGATCATCGTTGATCTCTCCGCTGACAGACGATTTGACGACAGATGGGCCTATGGCCTGCCGGAATTGAACCGGACGAAAATCCGCGGCGCGACGCGCATCGCCAATCCCGGCTGCTACGCGACGGCGCTGCAACTCGCCGTCGCGCCTTTGCTGCCGATACTCGGCGGCGTTCCGGCGGTCTTCGGCGCCTCGGGCTATTCCGGCGCCGGCACGACGCCCAGTCCGCGCAACGATCCAGCGCGTCTCGCCGACAATCTGATGCCGTACAAGCTCGTCGGGCATAATCACGAGAAGGAAGCGACGCACCATCTCGGCGTTCCCGTGCGGTTCTTCCCGCATGTCCATCCAGCGTTTCGCGGCCTGCTCGTGACCGCGCATGTTCCGCTCGCGACGCCGATCGACAAGGCGGGACTGACCAAGCTTTTTCATGAGCATTACGATGGGGAACGGCTGATCGTTTTACAGGAGGCTCCGCCGGAGCTGAAGGACGGCTCGGGCAGAACGGGCGTCCTCATCGGCGGCCTGGATGTCGGCGCCGACGGAAGAAGCGCCGTCATCGTCGCAGCGGAAGACAATCTCCTCAAAGGCGCGTCGGTGCAGGCGATCCAAAATCTCAACCTCGCCCTCGGCCTTGATGAATATGTCGGTATTCTTGGTTGAGCGCCGGTTTTCATAAATGGCTTCAAATCGGGCTGCGCTTTTTTGCGGTGCGCTTGCGGAATAGCCTGATCGGGAATGTCCGGCGTGTTTCATGCGGCAACAGGGCGGAGCGCACGATGAAGCGTTGGGCCCTGGCACGGGTTTATCGACTACGGTAATGGATTATCTTTATAGAGCAGGTGCTTCACGGTAGCGCCACGGTAAGGCCGGCATGGCCACTTTTTTTCAGATAGTTGATTTTAAAGGATAATATTGATCTTGCGCGGCTCTGCCCCCCAAGCTTCTTGACTCATTAGTTCCTTTTTTGTTCTCATAAAATCGTAACGGTTCCCCGGAGACATTCGATGCCTTCCTATTCCGCTCGGCCGGCGCTTGCAGATCTCCGGCGGCGTATTGAAATGCTGGAAAGCAAAGAGACGCCGGGCGGACGCTCGGCGCGCTTTTGCGCCCTTGGTCCGCTAAAAATGACACTAGGGGCTCTCCATGAAATCCGTCCGCATGATTGGCGTGATGCGCCGGCGGCCTATGGGTTGGCGCTGGCGATGGCTGGGAAGGTCGCCGCTGTAGCCAGAAAGCCGACAGTATGGATCAGCACAGCGCGCGCCATAAGTTCTGTAGGCAGAACTTATGGCTGCGCTCTTCATTCCTTCGGCGTTAATTCTGCGAAGTTCATCGCCGTTTTTTCGCGTAATGCGCAGGAAACATTGTGGGCCGCGGAAGAGGCGTCTGGAACCGCCAGCGTCGGCGCTGTTTTGATCGAATTTCTCGAACCGCACAGGCTTCTTGATCTGACAGCAACGCGGCGTTTGCAGTTGGCGGCGGAAAGCTCGCAAACTTTTCCCATTCTTCTACGCAGCGGCGATGACGCTGAGCCGTCTGCAGCGCGCACTAGGTGGCGTGTCGCCGCTGCGCCAAGCGCAATAGATGCTTATGACGTTAAATCTTCAGGGAATTCGCGTTGGAGAGTTGAGCTTGAGAAATGTCGCAATGGCGGACGCGGCATGTGGATGTTGGAGTGGGATAATGAAAGAGGAGAATTGCGGGAAGCGACGATTTATCGCCGCGCTGTTCCCGAGATGGTCGACGGATCGCCTGAAAAAACTGCAGCGATCGTCTGATCTCAACGATGCGCCGACCGTCATTTACGCAAAATCTATGGGAACGTTGCGGCTCCATTCGCTTGACGCAACTGCGGAGACATCAGGTCTTTTTGTCGGGCAAACCCTCGCGGATGCGCGCGCCATCTGCCCTGATCTTATCGCCGTCGAGGCTCATCTGCATCGAGATGCGCAAGCGTTTGAGGAGTTTTGCGAGGGGTTTATACGGTACTCGCCGGCGGTTTCGCTTCAGCGCATCGGCGAGGCGTTCATCGATATTACGGGGTGCGAGCGGCTTTTCGGCGGCGAGAGGGCGATCGTCGCTGATGTCGCCATGCGCCTTCAACGGGTGGGAATCTATGCACACATAGCGGTCGCGCAAACGCCAGGTGCTGCGTATGCATTTGCGAGCTGTGGAATAGGCGGGATCATTCCGCCGGAGGAAACGAAAGCGGCCCTTGCGCCCTTGCCCGTCGAAGCTTTGAGAATTGACGCTGCCGTTGCAGAAAATCTGCGACGACTTGGTCTTAAGCGAATCGGTCAACTTTACGATATGCCGCGCGCCCCTTTGACAGCGCGGTTCACGAAGCAATTGCTGACGCGTCTCGGTCAGGCGCTTGGACATGAAGCCGAACCGCTGCCGCTTCTTTTTCCATCGCCACGTTACTACGCTGAAATGCGGTTCATAGATCCCGTTGTTTCGAATGAAGAGATAATGAAAAGCGTGAAGAATCTCGCGACGGAACTTGCCAGAGCGCTTTCAAATGAAGGAAGGGGGGCGCGATGCTTCGAACTTACGCTTTTTCGCGTTGATAATGAAATCCTGCGCATTTCAGTTCGAGCATCGGATTTAGTGCAATCTCCAACGCATATCGCTCGGCTGTTTGCTGACAGGATAGCCCCTCTTAAAATCGATGTTGATGCCGGCTTCGGTTTTGAGCAAGCGCGCCTTAGCTCCTTTGAAACAGGAAAAGTCGCCACGCTTCAATACGCCGCCTTCGAGCGTGCGGCGGCGGATACGGCGCTGTCGGAGCTGAAAGACAGACTTAGCAATCGCCTTGGGGCGCGTCATGTTTGCCGGATTGATCTGAAGGATTCTCATCTGCCTGAATATGCTGATGCGCTTGTTCCGTCGGCCGAGCCGGAGGATGCGATGATTTCTGCTGACGTTCGACTGCGTCGCCCAGTCAAAATTCTTCCAAAGCCTGAAATAATAGAAGTGATGGCGCAGGTTCCGGACGGCCCGCCGATTCGTTTTCGCTGGAGGCGGGTTTCCTATCGCATCACCAGGGCGAGCGGGCCCGAACGCATCGCCGATGAATGGCGTCGACAAGAAGGGGTAAGGCCGACGCGGGATTATTATCGCGTCGAAGACGAGAATGGCCGTCGTTACTGGGTCTATCGTGAAGGGCTCTATGAACGTGAAACACAGGATCCAAAGTGGTTTCTGCACGGGTTCTTCGCATGACCCGTTACGTCGAACTTTGTGCCGCCAGCAATTTCAGTTTTTTGCGTGGCGCTTCTCACCCGGATGAATTGGTCTTTCAGGCATCGGCGCTCGGCCTCGACGCGCTAGCTGTCACCGATATCAATACGCTCGCCGGCGTTGTTCGCGCGCATTCAGCCGCAAAAAAATCCGGGTTCCGTTTTATAGTCGGCGTACGAATCCGTTTCGCGGATGAAACCCCGGATATTCTTTTCTACCCGACTGATCGCGCAGCTTACGGGCGTATTTGCAAAATGCTAACGCGCGGCAAGAGACGTGCGAGGAAAGGGGAATGCGAGCTATTTCGAAATGATGCGCTCGAATTCGGAGAAGGGCAGCTATGCGCTATTCTTCATGAAGGTGCGGGAAATTTCAAAATCGGTGAAGCGCTCGGCGATTTCGCCGGCGCCTTTCCGGGTAACGTCTGGCTCGCCGCCGCCCGACGGTTCCGCGACGACGACCGCCGCCAACTTAATATGCTCGCGCAGATAGCGGCCCGCGCAGGCGCCCCCATGCTGGCGGTCGCCGATGCGCTCTATCATGTTCCCGAGCGCCGGTCGCTGCAGGATGTTTTGCATTGCATCCGGAATCGCTGCTCGATCGATGACGCTGGTCGCGCGCTCATGGCGAATGCCGAACGCCATTTGAAGGCGCCGCAAGAGATGGCGAGGCTATTTTCAGATCACCCGCAAGCGATCTTCGAAACGATTGCTGTCGCTGAGCGCTCTTTATTCTCACTTGATGAATTGCGGTATGAATATCCAGACGAAGTTTCAGGACCGAGCGCGACGCCCCAAGAAGAGCTCGAACGCCTGACATGGATCGGCGCTGAGGAGCGTTATCCGGAGGGCGTTCCAGAAAAAGTCAGGAAGGCGATTTTTCATGAGCTTTCCCTGATCAAAGATCTTTCTTACGCGCCGTATTTCCTCACAGTCGGCGATATCGTGAGCTTTGCGCGAAGCCGCGATATATACTGTCAGGGACGCGGGTCGGCGGCGAATTCGGCTGTTTGTTATTGTCTTGGAGTTACATCCGTTGATCCGACAAAAGTCGATCTTTTATTTGAACGGTTCGTGTCGGCGGAGCGAGATGAGCCGCCGGATATCGATGTCGATTTCGAGCATGAGCGCCGCGAAGAGGTGATCCAGCATATTTATGAAAAATATGGGCGTGAGCGGGCAGGGATCGCGGCAACCATCATCACTTACAGGGCGCGCAGCGCCATCCGCGAGGTCGGTAAAGCGCTCGGATTGAGCGAGGATGTGACGAGCGGCTTGGCGCGCGGCGTCTGGGGGCATTCGTCTTCCTTCCCTATCGTAGAACATGCGAAAGAGTCCGGTCTCGATGCAGATGGACTGCGAATAAAAACCGCCTTAGCTCTCGCGAATGACCTGATCGGCTTCCCGCGCCATTTATCGCAGCATACAGGCGGTTTCGTGGTAACGCGCGGCGCACTTGATGAGGTCATGCCGATCGGCAATGCAGCAATGAGCGATCGCACCTTCGTTGAATGGGATAAGGACGATCTTGACGCATTGGGGATAATCAAGGTCGATGTTCTCGGTCTTGGTATGTTAACCTGCATCGCAAAGGCGTTGAGGCTCTTGCGAGAGCATTATGCATGCAATCACAGCATAGCCTCAATTCCGCCTGACGAGCTGTCTGTCTATGACATGATATGTCGCGCCGACACGCTTGGGGTCTTTCAAATCGAAAGCCGGGCCCAGATGTCGATGCTGCCTCGCCTCAAGCCGCGAAACTTTTACGATCTTGTCATTGAAGTGGCGATTGTCCGTCCCGGTCCGATTCAGGGTGACATGGTGCATCCCTACCTGCGCCGGCGCGCCCACCAGGAGAAAGTTGTCTACCCGAGCCAAGAACTGGAAGACGTGCTCGGGAAAACTCTTGGCGTCCCTCTATTCCAGGAGCAGGCGATGAAGATCGCAATCGTCGCCGCAGGCTTTACGCCTTCTGAGGCTGATGATTTGCGCCGCGCCATGGCGACTTTCCGTCGTACTGGAGCAATCCATCAATACAGAGATAAAATGGTTTATGGCATGATCGCCCGCGGTTATCAGAAGGAGTTTGCGGAACGTTGTTTCAGGCAGATCGAGGGATTCGGGGAGTATGGCTTTCCCGAAAGCCATGCTGCGAGCTTCGCGTTGCTTGTCTATATATCCTGCTGGCTTAAATGCCATTATCCGGATGTCTTCTGCGCAGCGCTCATCAATAGCCAACCAATGGGGTTTTATGCGCCAGCGCAAATTGTTCGTGATGCGTGCGAACATGGCGTTCCCGTTCTTCCCGTTGATGTTAACTACTCGGGTTGGGACACGACGCTTGAGAAGGGGCCAGCGCGAGGCGTGATCCATGATCGTCATGCGCAGATGGAACAGAATATTTATTCAACCCACGCTGTGCGCCTCGGCTTTCGTCAAATAAAAGGCCTTTCGAAGGAGGATGCGCGCCGTATTGAAGATACCCGTGGAGAAGGCTTCAATTCGGTGCGCGATTTTCAATTGCGCACCGGCCTTGATTTTCGAGCTCTTCAACGGCTCGCCAATGCCGATGCGTTCGGATCAATAGGGCTGTCGCGACGTGCCGCATTATGGGCGGTTGAGGGGCTCGGAAAATCTGGACGCGGTGAAAGCGCCGACCTTTTTGCCGCCCAAGAAGATATCCGGAAGGAACAAGAAGTCGCTTTGCCTATGATGTCGCTCGGCGAAGAAGTCGCGTATGACTACAAGACGTTGAAGCTGTCGCTCAAAAGTCACCCGATTGCCTTATTGAGGCGGCGTCTTGATCGAGAAAAATACATTATAAATGAGAATCTGCGCGTTATTAAGAATAACGCTTACGTGCGCGTGTGCGGCTTGCTGCTGGTGCGCCAGCGGCCTGGAACGGCGAATGGCGTCACTTTCGCAACGCTTGAAGATGAAACGTCGATTGCAAATATCATCATCTGGCCAAAAGTGTTTGAGCAATTTAGACGAGCGCTGCTCGATGCGCGCTGCCTCGGCGTTGAAGGAAAGCTACAACGCGAAGGCGGTGTTATCCACGTTATCGCTGTGCGCCTCGTTAACTTGACGCCGCTCTTGGCTCTGCTGAGCGATTATCACGAAGAAATGGATGACGGGATTTACCGCGCCGACGAATTCAAGCACCCGGTAGCTGATGATTTGCGAATGGCGAAATTGCAGCGCCAGGAAAATGTCAAAACGCGAATGAAGGAAATACTACCCGCCGGCCGAAATTTCCATTAATCAACTAACAAATCGCCAATATGTCGAACAGAAGAAGCATATATCCTCGCGAAGCGAAAATTACCAAAACGCCGTTGACCGGATGCGAACGGCCTTCAGTCCATCCTGCCCACCGATTTTTCCAGACAAAAGCGGAATGGCGGAACCGTGAACGGCCATAGGGATATTATCCCGGTTGAAAGCCGCGACCGGCAAAGTCATGCCCGGCGCAAGGTCCATCAACGAACCAAAATTCGTATTGATCATCCCAAGCTGGGCATGAAGCTGAATTTCAGTTTCAAAAGCGATCTCCAGGAGCCGATCTCTCCATGCATCATCTTCCGAAGGTGACGGTTGGTTCGCCTGTGCGGAGTTAACACTGACGCCAAAGGAAAGCGTCACCTTAAACGAGTCGGACAACGGAATATCGCTGACATCATACCACTCAACACACAATCCGTTGCGATCGATTTTCAATTCATCGAAGGTCCAGCAAGAACGAACAAACGCCGGGGCGGTTTCGGGCATGCCCTTCACCGCCGAGAGAGCGGTCGCCGATCGTTGCGCAAGTCCTGCGGCGATAGCGCGGTCAGCCAGTGACGGCCTGGTTTCTTCAAATTCGGAAAACTTTCGCCCGATCGCCATATTTGTTGCTGCTATTGTCAATAGAAAATCAAAGGCGACAACGATCTGAACATCGCCAGAGCGAAAGAGATACCAAACGCGCTCGCCTATGTTCGATGCAAGCCGTTTGGGCTCGATCACGCGAGCCATAAGCGGCGGCGGCGCCAATTTGACCATGAAATAATTTGTCAGCATGTCGGCGATCGCGGCGCTCATCTTCTCGACGGGGAGCCGCAGTTCCGCACGGCGCGATTCCGAGGCGGCAATTTTTCGACGAAGAATCGAAGACGGCACTCGGTCCCTTTCCGTTTCAAATCAAGCTGCCAGCATAAACAACCAAAAAGGGATGGATGTTCCGTTAACACGTTAGGGTGGTGTTATTTTTTAGCTGCGATAGCACAAAGCGTCGAACGGAGCTGAGCGAATGGCTGGCCGAGAACAGCCCATCATCATCAAACGCAAGAAAATCATTGTCGCGGGCGGCCACCACGGCGGCGCGTGGAAGGTCGCTTACGCCGATTTTGTTACGGCGATGATGGCCTTTTTTCTTTTGATGTGGCTTCTCAATGCGACAACAGAGGATCAACGCAAGGGCCTCGCAGACTATTTCAACCCGTCAGTGCCGATCAGTCGAATCTCTGGAGGCGGATCGGCCGCACTAGATGGCTCATCCGTAATCGCCGATAATGACCTGATACGCGACGGAACTGGGGCCGCCAAAACGCAAACAGCGCCGTCGCTACGGGAGGACGGCGTAACAGAGAAAATCGAGGAAACGCCGGAGGAGAAGAAGTCCAGAGAGGATCTGGAAGCGCTGGAAAGCGAGATAAATCAGAAAAGAAAAGCATTAGAGGGCGATGAACTCGCCAATCATATTCAGACGCGCATGACGCCTGACGGACTGCTTGTTGAGTTGATTGACGATAATGATACGCCTCTTTTTGAGCTTGGATCTGCGCGCCCGTCCGCCCTGCTGGGGCAGTTGCTCGAAGTTGTCGCCCCTGTTCTTGCAACAGCCGAAAATAAAATGGAAATTTTCGGTCACACGGACGCGCTCGCCTATCAGGGCGATGGATCCTACTCCAATTGGGAGCTTTCAACCGATCGGGCGAACATCGCCCGGCGCTTGCTCGTCGCGCATGGATTGCCCGCTGATCAAATTTCCGCCGTGGTCGGTAAAGCCTCGACACAACCGTCCTCGCCGGATCCTTTTGCCCCGCAAAATCGGCGGATCGCTGTCCTTCTGCGAGCGCCATAGGGCATTCCGCCGACGACTCATTAGTCAGCTATTAATAATCCGGAATTACAACCATAGATGGTTCGTGAGATCACAATTAATCCAAGGTAGTAATATGGGGCTTTCTTCATCGTTGAACGCAGGCGTCGCTGGATTGGCGGTCAATGCCGTCAAACTGGCGGCGATTTCCGACAATATCGCGAATTCCCAAACCATCGGATACAAGCGCGCGGACGCGGAATTCGCCGATCTCGTTCTTCAACAGCAAAGCGGCGCCTATTCGGCTGGCGGCGTCAGGGCGATGACATACCGTGACGCGGGCGCTCAAGGCGCATTGATCACGACATCGAACTCCACAGATATTTCGATTAGCGGCCGGGGAATGCTGCCTGTAACAGACGCCGCTGGATCCATCGCCGCGAGTGCAGATCGTCAATTGCTTCTAACATCGACCGGATCGTTTTTTACCGACGAGAACGGGTTGCTTCGAACACAGAGCGGGCTTTTCCTGCTCGGATGGCCGGCCGATTCCAGCGGAAATGTCGGGTCTCCGGCGCGAGACAGTGGCGCGTCGCTCGTCCCAGTCCAGATTAATCTGAATCAATTTTCGGCGTCGCCAACGTCAAAAATTCGTTTAGGTCTCAACCTGCCGGCGTCAGATACGACAGCCGGTTCGTCGGGTGCGCCCTATAGTTTGCCGGTCGAATATTTCGATAATCTCGGTCGCGCGCAAACGCTGAGTTTTACATTTACGCCGAGCGTTCCGGCCTCCGGATCAAGTAACGCCTGGACGGTCTCCATTATCGACAACGCCGGTGATCCTCTGACGCCGATTGCGTCATTTGACGTCACCTTCGATACAACCGCTGCAGCGGGCGGTTCGGTCGCCAGCGTCACTCCTAGCGTCGGCGCCTCCTACGATCCGGCAACCGGCGATGTCACGATCAATACTGTCAGCGGGCCTCTCTCATTGAATATCGGGTCGCCAGGCGGGGGTTCACCGTTGACGCAATTATCGGCCACTTTTGCGCCGTTAGCGGTGACTAAAGACGGCGCGCCAATCGGAAATCTCAATACGATTGAAATCGATCAATCTGGAATGTTGACGGCCGTGTTTGATACCGGATTTCGCCGGGTGCTCTATCAAATCCCCGTTGGCGACGTCCCGAATTTCCGCGGCCTTAATGCTGAAGGCAATCAAGCGTTCAGCATCTCTCAGGACAGCGGCGACGCCTATTTCTGGAATTCCGGCGATGGTCCTGTTGGTCAAACGCTTGGCTTCTCTTTGAGCCAGTCGACAACGGATATTGCAGCGGAGCTGACCGACCTCATCCAGACCCAGCGAGCGTATTCGTCGAATGCGAAAATCATTCAGACTGTCGATGAAATGCTGCGCGAAACCACGGACATCATCCGCTAATTTTTTTGCGGGAGGCCTTAATGTCTATCTCACTTGCGCTGGCGAACGCAACTTCTGGTCTTGGAGCGGTTTCGCGTCAGGCGGGGATTGCGTCCCAGAATATCGCCAATGCGCTGACGCCTGGTTACAACCGGCGTGAAGCATCGCTTGCAGAACGAACGCTGGCGGGAGAAGGGGCGGGCGTGCGCGTCGCTGGGATCAATCGTGCAGAGGTTCCGGCGCTGACGGCGGAACGACGCGATGCTCAGTCAGAAGCCGCTGAATTGGGTGTCCGTGCGGCCGCAGCGGAAAAAATCTCAAGAATGCTAGGAGGCCCAGAGGACTCAGGTTCGCTATTTCGACGATTTGCCGCTTTTGACCAGTCGTTAAGATTTCTCGCCAACTCACCGGACAGCGCTCCCGCACAACAGGCAGTCGTGTCCGATGCGTTAAATCTGCTTCAACGCATCAATTCAATCGCGAATGCTTACCAAGATATGCGGACGACCGCTGACGGCGAGATCGCTTCATCGGTTGCGAAAATCAATTCCGGACTCACGGAGCTGGGGCGCCTCAACGACCAGATCGCGGGCGCAACTGTCGCTGGTCGTGATGCGTCGTCTCTGCTCGATCAGAGGGATAGATTGCTAGACAGCATCTCAAAAGAAATTCCGGTAAAACCGCTGGTTCGCGAGCACGGCCGCATTGATCTGATGACTTCGGAAGGAGTCATGCTTTTTTCGGGAACCGCACGCGAGATTCAATTTACGCGGACCCCGGTCATAACAGCCGGGATGTCCCTGATCGGAGGATCGTTATCGGGACTTTCGGTCGATGGCGTGGATATTACGCCCGGCGCATCGGCGCGCGCTCCGGCGACAGGCGCGTTGGCGGGCCTGTTCGCCGTACGCGACAATTTAGCTCCGCAGGCGGCAGCCGAAATCGACGCGCTCGCTGAAGACCTCATTTTTCGAACTCAAGCATCCGGGCTCGACCCTACTCTCGGCGCCGGCGCAGCAGGATTATTCACCGACAACGGCGCGGCTTTGACGCCGCCTGCTGCGGTGGGGACAGCGTCGCGAATCTCGCTGAACGACGCAGTCGATCCTACACAGGGCGGTGCACTTTGGCGCTTGCGCGATGGGCTTGGCGCGTCGACGCCAGGGGCTGTCGGGTCGGACAAGCTTCTGCGCGATTTGATCGCCGCTTTCGATGCGCCGCAAACAACTACACTCGGCTCGGGGCGAGCCTATAGCGTTCTTGAAAACGCCAGCGAACTTAGCGCCTCCGCCGCCGGACGATTATCGAGCGTCGAAGCAGCATTACAGTCGTCAATGGGCTTTGCGCAGCAGCTTCATGACGCGGAGCTTGCCGAAACAGGCGTCGATACTGATGCGGAATTGCAAAACCTCCTGTTAATTGAGCAAGCCTATGCGGCGAACGCCCGACTGATCCAGACGGTAGGCGAAATGATCGACCGGCTGATGGAGATCTGAAGGTGACACAAGTTGGCGTCCCGACATTGTTAAATCATACGCGATTGTCCTCGGCCATCGCCGGTTTGAGGCGACAGGCTGAATCAGCGCAGACGGAAGTGGTGACGGGTCGAAAAGCGAGCCTTCCGCTAAAACTCGGCGCCGGCTTGTTCGATGCTCAGCTGCTTCGCGGGGCGTTAGACG
The DNA here is from genome assembly GCA_001767925.1 of Alphaproteobacteria bacterium RIFCSPHIGHO2_12_FULL_63_12. Lineage (GTDB taxonomy): Bacteria > Pseudomonadota > Alphaproteobacteria > Caulobacterales > Parvularculaceae > Amphiplicatus. Next base: position 74,885 of record MEMM01000144.1, on the reverse strand, counting down.
GCGTTGAGTTTCAAAAAGAAGCGATTTCCCGATTCATCATCCGGGCCAGTGTAGCGCAGCTTGCGTTGGAAGAAGTGAGCGGCGGCGCGTCGCAATTGAACGCCGAACTATTGGCGGCGCTCGGCCGCGGCGATGAACCGGCGATCGGCGTTTCGTCAACAAAGGCGCGCGCGGAGCTCGAGACCGTCTTCGCTCGGATGAATGTTCGTGTTGAAGGGTTGTCAGTATTCGCCGGCGACAGGGCGGATCAAAACTCTTTGTCGAACTTTGATCAATTCATCTCAGATGTGGCTTCGCTGTATGCTGGCGCCACGAGTGCGGCACAGCTCGAATCGGACCTCGATTTCTATTTTAATGATGCGACCGGCGGATTTTTGACATCAATCTTCACCGGTGGCGCTGGAGAGTTGAACTCCATCGAAATAGCAAATGGAGAGCAGGCGTTGGCGACGACAAAAGCTGACGATCCCGCCATAAAAGATCTCCTAAGGGGGTTGGCGGTGATGGCCGTGTCCGGAAATTCAGTGCGATCCGCCTATCGAGACGCTGCGCTAACCAATGCTGGAGCAAGCGTCCTTAATGGTTCCGATGGCATCACCGAAATTCGAACCAGAATCGGCATTGATGAAAAGCGCGCCAGCGATGCGCAGGCGCGAGTTGAGCAAGAAGAAACGACGCTTGTCGCCGCCTATAACGCGCTGACCGCGGTCGATCCCTATGAGGCGGCATCACGTCTTCAAGCCTTGGAATCGCAGCTAGAGGCATCCTATGTGCTAACTTCGCGGCTTTCACGGCTGTCTCTGACAAATTTCCTTTAAGGTTAGTTCGTGCGCCTCGTCATTGTCGCATTCCTATTCTTTCTCGGCATGTTGCCAGCGCACGCAGATGTGCGCTTGAAAGACATTGTCGATATTGAGGGCGTGAGAGGAAACGATCTGGTCGGCTATGGTTTGGTTGTCGGTCTTAATGGAACCGGTGATGGAATCAAAAACTCACCCTATACCGAAGAAGCATTTTCGAATCTTCTGGAACGGCTCGGGGTCAACATTCAGGGCGAAGATTTTAAGTCGCGCAATGTCGCAGCTGTGATCGTAACGGCTGCTTTGCCGCCATTCGTTCGTAACGGTTCGCAGATCGATGTCACTGTCTCAGCGATAGGCGATGCGTCAAGCCTCCTTGGCGGCCAGTTGATTATGACCCCCCTCAAGGCGGGGGATGGACAAATCTATGCTGTCGCGCAGGGCCCCGTCCTGGCGAGCGGACTTAATGCGAAAGCCGCCGGCGCATCGGTTACCTTTGGCGCGCCGACAACAGGAAGCATTCCGCAAGGCGCTCGGGTTGAAAGAGAAGTCGATTTTGAGCTGTCTACGCTTGGCGCGCTGCGCTTGGCGCTTAAATCGCCTGACGTCACAACAGCAATGCGGATTGAATCGGCAATCAACACCATACTTGGTCCAGGCTCCGCAGTGGCGCTTGATCCCGGTACGGTGGATGTGCGCTCGAGCAGCGGCAACCTATCGCCCGTAAGGCTCATCAGCGCCATCGAAAACCTGCGCGTCGAGCCGGAGCAAAGAGCTCGGGTGGTGATCGATCAAAAATCGGGAACTGTCGTGTTAGGTGCTGATGTTACAATATCGCGATTTGCCGTCACGCAGGGCAATCTGAAAATTACAGTGCGTGAAACACCCTACGTGTCTCAACCCAACCCATTTTCTCGAAATGGCGAGACAATTATAGTTCCGAATACGGATCTCACGGTTGACACGGGCCGCGAGGCGCGAATTGGAGTCGTCGATGAAAATGTTTCATTGATGGATCTCGTTCAAGGATTGAATGCGCTAGGTGTCGGGCCCAGAGAGTTGATTGACATTCTGACCGCCATTAAAGCGGCAGGTGCGCTTCATGCAGATATTGTTTTGCTCTGAGCGACCGGCGATCTCGCACCCCTTCGCCCGAGTCCGCTGCCGAAATGGATTTCGAATATGAGTTTGTTCGGGCGTATTTCATTAATACGTTGAGACCCTCACACTCGCATAGCAGCACGGCTGCTGACCGGCCGGTCTGCGCTTTCGTATTAGGGATTCCCGGTTAACCCTTATGAGTTCAAGACCGCTCCGTCAGGTCGGTGGCGGGATCAACTTCAACTCTCCCATCTGGACGAGTTCCCGTAGCTTTCGAATAATGATGCGCTGGGCGCGCTCGCCGTCATCTTCTGAAATTGGTTCGGCATTCGAGATTTCTTCGGAGTACTGGTCGGCCATCCGCTTTGATACGTTAGCCATCAAAAAAGTCACCGTTTCGGACGCATTGGTCTTACCGAATTGCAGCGCTTTCAATAGCGTCTCCTTTTCGATGTCTCTGAGCAACGCACTCGCGCCGGCCTCATTCAAACGAAAATGCAAGTCCTGAAATGTGAGCACGGCGCGACGAACGGCTTGAGCAATCTCCTTGTCTTCCGCATCGAGGTGCTGAAGAAAAGCCTCGCGCTTCGTTGAAGGCAGAAAATTGATAATTTCGCTTACGATCTCATTCACGCCGTCTCCCGACGGCGTTGCTGCCTGCATTTTGAGGAAATCTTCTTCAATCGCCGCTGCAAGGTTATTTAGCGCTTCTTGAGATGGCGGCGTTCCTCGCGCAAGTTCGGTAAGTATCGCATGGGCGTATTGCGGATCGGCGATGCTAAATATGCCTGCAGCTTGCTCGAAATCAAGTTTCGAAATTATTGCGGCGGCAATTGGGCGGCGTTGCGTTTGAAGGAATGGCAATAAATGTTCGGGTTTTGATGCAGCGAGGCGTTTCCATACAGAAGCGGAACCGCCTCCGTGCAGCTCCGCGAGAATCCTGTTCACACGGTCATCCGCGGCCAGAGAGGCAAGCATTTTTTTCGTTTCTTCCAGGCCCCCCATTAACTCGGCGCTGGATTGCTCCACTTCTAACAGAAACTCTTGAGCGATTGCATGCAACAACGGGGCAGGAACTGACTTTAAGTCGCTGAAGGCGCGGGCGAACGCCTTGAGATGCGCGTCGCTGATCTCCTGAATAATTGCGCTCGCAGTTTCCGAGGAGAGCGCAGATAATATCACGGCCGCTTTGTGGGCTTTTGTGAGCGCGGTTGCACTGGACGGATTCGCGCGTGTTGGGGACGTCATAAATAAGATCTCACCAGTGCTCCGGAAACGGCTACCCAACCGTTGGTCAGCACGAAAAATGAAAGCTTGAACGGCAGGGATACGATAGCTGGAGGCACCATCATCATGCCCATGGCCATCAAGATCGATGCAACAAGAAGGTCTATGATCAGGAAAGGAAGAAGAATGACAAAGCCGATCTGGAACGCCCTCTGGATCTCGGAAAGCACAAATGCGGGAGCTAACAATGAAAGGCTTGGAGAGTCTGCGGCTCCCTGAGCAAGGCCGCGCGCATCTGAGAGCGTTTGGAGAGCCGAGGGATCGACGCGTAAGGTCATAAACGCCGAAAAAGGCGCCACGATCTCCTTTACCGCCTCATTCTCCGTTATTGATCCGGCCAAAAGCGGTTCAACGCCGGCGACCCAAGCTTTTCCGAATACTGGTTCCATAATCAACCATGTCAGAAATATCGCCAGACCCATTATCATCATATTAGGCGGAGATTGCTGGAGTCCTCCCCCCTGTCGAAGAATGGAGAGAACAATGACGATTAGAGGCAGGCTTGTCGCCATCATGGCGATACCCGGCGCAAGGCTAAGCGTCGTCACAAGAAGAAATAATTGAATGACGCGCTCGCTGAGAACTGACGACGAAATAGTCGGTGCGTCAATTGTCGCGGCGATCGAAGGATCCGCAATAAGTGTAGCAGCGATTAATGTCAGCATGAGCGAGCCACTTACTTTGCGGGTTCGGGACTCGTGGCCAATTTGGTAATGCGAACGCCGATACCGATTTCTTCGCCATCGGATTCAATCAACTCGCCCTGTGCGACGATTCGTTCCCCAATGACTATCTCAACGGGATCCTCGATTTTTGAATTTAGTGTTATGATTGAGTCCTGACGTAGAGCCAAAAGCTCACCAATGGTGATGCGTGCGGAGCCGACGGAAACGGTGAGCGAGACGGGCAGCGATAAAATATGCGGGTTCGCAGCTATCGCGTCCTTGGAAATTACGCCGTTTTCAATTTCTGCCATATAAATCCCGCCATCAGATTGTGAAGCTGGTTTCAATTGATCACTCCGTCAGTTAGGTTGTCGCTATTGACTGCGTCAAAAGCTGCTCCAGCCGCCTGATGGCCTCGGAGGCATCAAATGCCAATCCACCCGCATCCCAATCGGCGAAAATAGTGAACTCAGGCAGAGCACCATCTTCCTCGATAAGAATACGGTCCGAAGACTGAATCTGTGAGTTTTTTTCATAAAGCGCTGCCGCCGTGTTGGGGTGCAAGCGAAGATTGATTTTCCCGTATGAACCGCCAGGCAAAGTGCGATCTGCAATTCCTTCAATTGTTGTGAGGATCAGCGACGCCGAAAGCGGGGGGGAAATGCCGCCGATTATCGCCGATAACCAGCGGATCGTTTCATTTTTATAGCGCCGTTCAACCAGCTGCCTTTCAATTTCCATTATCCGATGCAATTCGAGGAGACGGTCGAGGGCGGCGCACATTTCAGAATGAGCGGTATTTTCATACTCGGAGCTATCGGTTACGTCGCTTATGCCGCCAGAGGATTCCGCATTCTTGTCTGAAATGGTGAGTGAAGAAAAAACCGAGTCTGGTGCTCCTTCATCATATCCGGCATCTGTTGTGAATTCGCGGAAAAACTGTTGAATTGTCATGCCGCGGTGCCCTGAGTTTCAAGCCAGTTGGAAATTACCTTTGCGGACTCCGCCTGACGTTCGGCGGCGATACGGCGCAATTCGTCAACCGTCGATGGCGCCTGTTCCTTCCCGGTAACGTCTTGCGGCGGGGCAAGTTGAGGAGCTGAATGCGCTGTAACGAGATGCGAAGCGTCAGGCTTTGTTGAAGATGATGTCAGAATCGGTTTCAACACAAAAAGAGCTAATAGTAACGCGACGATAGCCGGAATAACGAGCTGGAGGATCGCCATGATATTTGTCGACAGGAAATCCATTGCAGGATTCGCGGCAGCTTCTTCGCCTAGGCTAACTGGCTGTTCAAATGCGAGACTTTCGATCGTGACAACGTCCCCGCGTTCGGTATCAATCCCCGCCGCCGCCGTAACAAGGTTCTTTAATGCGGAAAGCTCTTCTTTTGATCGGACTTCTACTTTATTAGCCTGCGAATCCGGGTTTGAGGGTTGATTAATCAAGACGGCGACCTGAATTCGTTTGATCGCACCAGCCGGAGTAATAGTCTCGAGACGTCGCTCAGACACGTCAAATTTTGTGGATTCACTCGTCTCGTTGCGACTGGAACGGCCAGCATTAGCCGACGCGTCGGTATCGCCTTCCGGAAGGTTGCTTGCGACTGTAACGGCGCCGGCGCCTTCAGTATCAGATTCCTGCGTTTCTGAAGAGTCACGCGCTGTGAGTATGCGTTGTTGCGGATCAAGCACGCGTTCAAACCTTGTAGACTGTTCACGTGTAACTTCCATCGCGACTTTTACCCTGACGTTTCCCACACCGACACGCGCCTCAAGTAAGTCCGCCAAAGATATTTCTAGAGATAATTCGCGGTCGCGAATTTCACCCGATAACGCTGTATTATTGTCGGATTTGCCGGGCGAAAGAATAACGCCGCCCGCAGTGTCGATAACTGCGACATGTTCTGGTTCCAGGTCGGGTACTGCAAGCGCGATGATGTATCGGGCTGCTTCCGCTTGACGCGAATTAATTTTCCCGCGCGCCATTCCAATAGTGACGACTGCGCTTGGTGATTGGGATCCTCGCGCGAACGCGCCGCGCTTCGCCACCGCTATATGCACTCGAGCGGTTTTAACGCCTGGTGTGGCTAAAATTGTTCTGGCGAGTTCGCCTTCCTTGGCTCGCCAATAGGTCGCATCGAACATATCGGATGTTGTTGCAAAGGCGTTAATGCCTTCAAGAAGCTCGAAACCAGCCTGGCCCTGTCGAGGCAATCCTTCACCGGCAAGAGACATTCTGATGGCGTCGCGCTTGTTCAGTGGGACATAAATTGCGTCGCCTTTGACATCTGACGTCACATTCATCGTCGATAGCTTCTCTATGATTTCACCCGACGAGGATGGATCCAGCCCTGCGTAAAGCAGCGCCATCGTTGGAGCTGTTGCGGCGCGGATCATCGCGATGAACGCAAGTATTACCGCGACGGCGACGGCGGCCAGAACCATGCGGTCCCGCAGAGAAATCCGCTTTAGGTCTTCAGCAAGCTTCAAAACAATCCTCCGGCCCACGCAAAAACTCAGTGCAGATTTGAAGCGACCGTCGGCGAAAAAACTTTCGCCCACATGCCGCCTGCGGATGTCGGACGAATTTAAAGATCGAACCTTAATTTATCGTTTACCTAGAGTTGTTATAAACATAGAAAACAACCATAGCGTGTAATATGTCGAAAGAAGCGCCGACGCCAACTATCGAGGAAAAGTCGAAAAAGAAGGCGCCTATTACGGTCATCATCGGCGCTTCTTTGATAGTCGGCGGGGCGGCCGCCGCTGCTGTCTATTTCCTAGCGCCTGACTCTCTTTTTCCGCAATCGAAATCTGATGGAGCTGCTCTCGCAGGCGCCGAGGCCGAACTCCCTACTCATGCCAATTTAAAAGATAAGACCCATACCACGAAGTCTGAAATAAATAAGAGCCATGAAAACGAGGAAGAAAACGATACGGAATTGGAAAGCGAGGCCTCCGAGCGGGGAGGTTCACAATTTCACATTACTGGAGATATCGGCGTTTTTTCTCCCCCTCCTATCGTCGTATCGATAACGCCCGTCGGGCGCGTTAGATATCTAAAGCTAGGTTATGTTGTCGAAACGTCGCCAGAATACCGCGAAGTATTCTTCCAGCGGGAAAATCGTATCAGAGATACGCTGAATATCTATTTGCGCGCCGTGAATATCGGCGCTCTGGAAGACCCGGCTTCCATGGGGCGCATTCGCGAGCAGATATCAAGACGTATCGCGCTTGTAGTCGACCCAGCCCCTGTTCACGCGGTTCTGATCACCGATTTTATTTTAAGTTAGGCGTGGAAATGGGAATTGTTTTCGACATCATACTATTAATGGCGTCCGGCGTTGCGACCATATATTGTTTTGTTTTAAGCCGCCGCCTTTCCAGGCTCAATGACACGAAAAACGGCATTGGAGCCAGCATTGCGTCGATGTCGCAGGCGCTCGATCAAACCCAGCAAACCCTTGCTGTCGCCAGATCGAGCAGTGTCGACGCAATACAAAAACTGACAAACGCACTGGAAGACGCCGAACGCATTCGGCCAGAATTTGAGAAATTAATCGATGAGTTTGGCGCGCTTGCAGAACTCGCGATTACCGATATTGACCGTGCAAAAGAAAAAGCTCTTCAGCAAATTGACAGTCGGAATTTTGCGCTTCGAAAGGCGGACACATCTATGATCGCCAAAATGAACAAGACGGCGGCGCCGGGGGCGCCGACCGGTCGGGCAGCATAAAATATGCGCGCAGGCTCGCTGATTGTTTTGTGCGCGATTTTTTGCGCGACATTTGTCGGTCGTGCGGCGGTTCTTGCAGCGACCATCGCAGGTGGGGAGGATACAGAAAAGGGCGTAAGTCAAAAGCGCCAAAGCGCTCAGTGCATCGATGGCGCCCTGGCCGATAGCATTAAAAAGGAAATCGACTGGATCCAGTCGCAGAAAGCGGATTTGGCGGACAGAAAGAGCACGCTCGAGGTTCTCGGTCGGCAAGTAGAAAAAAGAACGATGCAACTGGAGGAGCTAAATAAGGCGCTGACGGCGCGATTAGCGGAGGAGGACGCCAGCCTTGACAAAAATAAAGCCGAGGTCAGCGCTATTTATTCGCAGATGAAGCCAGCAGCAGCGAGTGGAATTATCGTCGGCATGGATCCGGATTTCGCTGCGGGTTTATTGCTTGAGATGAATGAAGAATACGCGTCAGCGATTCTCGCCACTCTACCGCCTGACCGAGCCTATGCGATCACCGTATTGATGGCCGGAAAAGCCGCCAAAAAATAAGCTTAACGTGGTAACCGAAGAATCCAAAAGCGGAATTTGTAAGGTATAATGACAAGCATACTTGGGATAGTGATCACGCTGGTGATGGTGTTCGGCGGATACGTGTTCGCTGGCGGAAAGCTGGAGATCATACTTCATTCGCTGCCGCATGAAATGATCATTATCGGCGGTGCCGCGGTCGGAGCGTTTGTCGTGGGGAACGACGCCAATGTCATCAAGCATACGGTCGCCGATGTCGGAAAAGCCATAAAGGGACCAAAATGGAAAAAGAAGGACTATTCCGACGTCCTTTGCTTGATGTTTGAGTTACTGCGCCTTGCACGGGAAAGCGCCGTTCGGGTTGAAGCCCACATAGAAAACCCAAAAGAGTCGACGGTTTTTCAACGCTACCCGCGAATAGCCGGCGATAATGAAGCGGCTGAGATAATATGTGACACGATCAGGTCTATCCTGATGAATTTTAACAATCCGCACCAAGTTGAAGAGCTGCTCGAAAAGCAACTCGAGGCGATGCACCATGACCGGATGCATGGAGCTCATGCATTGCAGAAGATGGCGGACGGATTGCCTGCGCTCGGAATCGTTGCCGCAGTATTGGGTGTCATCAAAACAATGGCCTCGATCGACAAACCCCCGGAAGTTCTCGGTCAGATGATCGGGGGAGCGCTCGTCGGAACTTTCCTCGGTGTGTTCCTGGCTTATGGCCTCGTGGGGCCGCTCTCAGATAAAATCGCTTCTGCGCAAAGTCAGGACCAACGCTTCTATTCGTTGATTCGGGAAACAATTGTCGCGAGTCTCCAAATGCATGAACCTTCGCTCTGCGTGGAAGTCGGCCGAAGGAATGTGGCGAAACGGAACCGACCCAGCTTCAATGAAATAGAAGAAGCCTTGAAAGCCTTAAAAAAGGAAGCAGCATGAGAATGCATTGCACCTTGGCGGCGGCTCTCTTGATGTGGACGACCAATAGCCTGGCGACAGAGCCGTCGGGAAATGATACGCGCGCCGTCGATCGCGCTCGCGAGGCCTTAGCGAAAAAGCTGGAAGAAGCGAAAACCGAGGGCGTGATTTCAATAAAAAGGCATCAACAGGATATCAATGAAAGTCGCGAGGACGAAATCGAAAGGATTCTCACACCGAAGATTCCGTACCCAACCATGCTTCGAGACGATTATCAGGCGTCAGCGGACTGCCTGACGCTAACCGGCCTTGTTACCGCCGCCGCTGCGGCGGCTGACGATCCGTTTGGTAGAATCGACAGACTCATACAAACGGCCGCGGACGATGGAAACACGGAACGTCACTGGATTAACGCCCAACTCGCTGAAACCTATCTTGCGATCGGATTCTTTGATGAAGCCTACGCCGCCAGCTCGAAAGTGGACGGCCCGCGCGGCGTTGCGACATCGATTATAGCCGCCACAGCTTTAGGCTCAAGCATTACAATATCAAAATTGCCGCTGCTGCCTGAGCAGTGCGGGAAACTTCACCAGCTTGCGGAGAAAATCAGATATGCCTCTGAGCCAATGGGTCTGAATTTTGAGTCCTCAGACCTGAAGTTAATAGAAAGCCTGCCCTCGCCGGTGGCGAAGTCTGTCTTTGATTATATCAGCGTTGCGGCGATAGATCAGGGAAAACTTGGTATCGCGGATGTCGTCCGCGAGGCGCGAAAAAAATTAGCAAACGATAATGCCAAGTCAGAAGCTCAATCGTATGTGGATGCTGCGCTTCTAGTCTCAGAGCGCCCGAGCATCGAATCCGCGGAAACGCTATTTTCGATTTCAACGGACCCGGGCCCGTTGCGTGGCAAAGCAATTAAGCACTTAGTGACGAGCGGGGCTGCCGACCTACTCAACAATGAGGAGCAATCCGCTTTATTGGCAAACATGGAAGATGCGCAGGCCGCCATAACAGCAGGTGAATGGAATGCCTCATTTGGAGACGCTTTAATTGATTTCCGGTTAAAGGGTGGTGATTGGCGTGGAGCGCTTGAGTTGCTGGGTCACAGGCTAGAAAATTCGAAAAATGATAATACCGACGCGCTGAATGCCGTGACCAAGATTTTGGGCGATAAGCTTCTTGGTGGGAATAGTTATGAGACGCTCGCGGCCCTGGCATTTGTGGCAGATAACCCCAAGCTAGCAGCTGAAACATTGGGGGAACCGGCTTTCGAAGCGGCTGCTAAAGAGCTGTCGCTACTTGGATCGGCGGAGATACTGGACGCGCTGCTTTCGTTTCGCACAGCCGGAGGGCAAGAAGATGTCCGTCTGCGCGGCGATGCGCTTCTACGCTCAGGCAAAATTGAGGCCTTGAATGAGCTCCTTTCAGAACGCGAAAATGATGTGAAGTTACTGGACCTATTTGCTGCGCGCAGCTCGGAAGGAGCCCCATTAGAAATGCCGAATTTTCCGGCAAGAGTCGTGTCTTCACCTCATGCAGCGAAACTTATTGCAGAGATGGCATGGGCGATAGGTGACTGGAGATCGGCGGCGAAATTCTTTCGTTCGGCAAATGAGGTATCTTCACACAAGGAATTGAGCGAGCGGGCTGCGTTGGCGCTTCTCGCGTCCGGCGAAACAGTCACAACAAATGAAGCGGAGCTGAAGCATGCCGAGAAAAGCAGCGAGGCGGGCTTAGCGCACTTGTTTATGTCAGCGCCAGATGCCGATTCCGGAGTCGCGTTGCGTGAATTTGTAAACGGCGTCGCACAAGAAATTGTTTACATTCGAAAAAAGAACGTACAATGAGCAATATATCTTATGTCATGTTGTCAAAGCAGGCGGCACTGTCGCATGAGCTGGATAATATAGCAAATAATATTTCAAATTCTAACACGACAGGGTTTCGACGCGACGGCGATATCTTCACGGAATATGTAAATGCGATCGGAAGCGAGCCTAGCATATCCCAGACAAGGATAGGTGCGCACTCGATTGACATGAAGCAGGGGGAAATGAACAAAACGGGCGGGACTTTTGATCTTGCGATCGAAGGTCGGGGTTTCTTCGGAGTTATCACACCGAACGGGCTTCGACTGACCAGAGCCGGAGCTTTCCTCCTCAACGATGGCGGCGTCCTAACGACAACCGCTGGGCATCCAGTCGCTGGCGATGGCGCATCACCGATAACAATTCCTGCCGACGCTAAGAATCTCACAATTTCTGTGGATGGCAGCGTCGCCGCTGATGGGAATGTTATTGGTAAAATCACGTTGCTCGATGCGCCAGAAATCTCATTGGTTCGCGAGGGTGAAACCCTCTTCAAGGCCATGGTGGAGACGCAACCCGTAGAATCCGGGCGGATCCGTCAAGGGTATCTTGAAGCTTCAAATGTCGATGCCGTTCAGGAATTGTCGCGAATGATCGAGGTGCAAAGAGCCTTCGAATTGGAGCAACAGATTGTGAACGACGATGCCCGTCGCGTACAGCAGGCGATAGAGACACTAAGCGGACTGAGATGACAACTCTGGGAGAATGGTAATGCAGGCACTTCGTATCGCCGCAACTGGCATGGATGCGCAGCAAAAAAGAGTCGAAGTAATTTCGAACAATATTGCGAATATGAGCACCACAGCGTATTCTGCGAGGCGTGCAGAATTTGCAGATCTCCACTACCAGCAACTAATCCCTCCGGGCGCAATTTCGAGCTCCAGCGGCCTTATTGCGCCGACGGGCGTGCAGCTAGGGTTAGGGGTTCGAACCGCGGCGGTGACGGCGAATAGAGAACAAGGTTCCCTGAAACAAACCGGCGGTGATTTGGATATCGCGATCGAGGGCGCAGGCTATTTCGAAATTACTCTCCCATCCGGAGATACCGCTTATACGAGGGATGGTTCATTTAAGAAAAATGGCGACGGCCTCATCGTGAATACCGATGGGTTTCCGCTGGCGGGTGATATTACAGTGCCTAACGACGCGCGTTCTTTGTCCATAAATTCGGAAGGTGACATTTTTGTCTTTTTCGAAGGCCAAACCGACGGTCAGCAGATCGGCTCGATCACACTTACAACATTCGTGAATGAAAAGGGCCTTGAGGCGGTCGGTGGAAATCTGTTCAGGGAGACTGCAGCGTCGGGTGCGCCGCTCCCCGGAGAGCCCGGAATCGAAGGCCGCGGCATACTTCGCCAGGGATTTCTCGAAGAAAGCTCTGTTGATGTCGTCCAACAGATTGCAGAATTGATCGAGGCGCAACGCGGCTATGAGATGAACTCAAAAGTAATCACTGCAGCAGATCAAATGCTCAGTGCAACAACACAAATTAGGTGACACGATGCATATGCGTAAATCGTTCGTCGTCACATCGCTTTCGGTAATGCTTGTGACAGCGCCATCCATGGCTGTGGAGTCCGCCGCCGCTCCGCAAATTGCGGAAAATGCCACGGATAGACAACTCCAAAATTCAGACCAAAAATCTACCGACATCGAAACCCACGGAGCCGGTCCGGTCGTTGAAATAGGACGCCAAGCCGAGCAAGCGCGACCGCTCATTCAAAGAGAATCCATAACTGACGGTCCTGCGTTAACCGGCAAAATTGCGCCGGTTCTGGTCACGCGGAATAGCATTGTTCTCATGGAGTATTCGTTTGGGCCGCTCACGATTCAAACAGAGGGGAGGGCTCTTTCACAGGGCCGCGACGGCGACCGGGTAAGAATTATGAATCTCGATTCAAAATCTATTATCGCGGCGACAGTCGCGGGCCCTTCAAAAGTGATTGTAAAATGACAAGGTACGAACATTGTGTGATCGCAATTCTCTTCAATTTAGTCCTGAGCAATTGCTCTTCATTTGATCATTTGACAAAGCCGCCGTCTTTCACTCCGGTAGAGGAGGGGGAGGCGATGAAGGCGGGAGGGTGGAACTCAGGCCCAGCTGTTCGGCCGGAAATCCAAGGCGCCGACCCGGGGGCAGCCCGACCTACTGCCGCCTCATTATGGCGCTCGGGGCCGGAATCCCTGTTCGGTGATCGCAGAGCCAGGAAAATCGGCGATATTGTTACGGTTCTGGTAGAAATAGATGATGAAGCGGAGATGCAAAACCGCACCGGGCGATCGCGCAGTGGTTCCGATTCAATTGAGGCGCCAGCTCTATTTGGCGTCGGAACCTTAGCTCAACGCGTCCTCCCCGGAGGGGTGGGTCTCAATCCAGCGGTGGATGTATCCTCAAACGCGGTGTCAAAAGGCGAAGGTTCCATAAAGCGCGAAGAGAAAATCACGCTCAGGGTCGCGGCGACTATTGTCGGAGTCCTTCCTAATGGTCATCTAATTGTGAGCGGTGATCAAGAAGTCCGCGTCAATTATGAAATGCGCGAGCTGCATGTGGCGGGTGTGATTAGGACTGAGGATATTTCACGATCCAATATCATTACTTACGATAAAATCGCCGATGCAAAAATATCATATGGCGGGCGTGGTCAGATAACAGACGCGCAGCGCGCCCGTTATGGCCAACAGATTATCGACATGATTTCACCGTTTTGATGATGAAAAAACTTAGCCCATTTCTTCTCATTCCGGTTGCGGCGATGATCGGGGCGGGCGGCGCGGTTGCTGTACGGATTAGCGCGGACGGTTCCCAGCCAGAAAGTCAGGAGAGTGAGGCTGGCGCCGAAGAACCGAAGGAATCTGAGAAAGACAGCTCCGTTGTCCACAGAAATGCGAAACAGAAGAAGGGAGACCATGGATCGAATAGCAAGCATTCGAAATCCAGCGCGGCCCTCGAAAGTGATGCGGAACCGTCAACCTATTTGAAGTTTAGCCGGCAGTTTGTCGCCCCGATCGTAAAGGCGGGGCATCCTGTGGCGATGATGATATTGGATATAAATCTTGAACTTGATTCGTCGGATGCGGATTCCGCTTACGCGGAAGAACCAAAATTGAGGGATGCGGTCCTAAAAGTACTGCTGAAGCAAGCGAGCGAGGGAAAATTGCAAGAAATGTTTCAAAACCCGGAGTTTCTTGAGGAAACACGAGCCAAAATCCTTGACGAATCCCGCGCAATCTTGGGCGACGGCGTCAAATCAGTGCTGATTATGGATGTCGGCTACCAGCAATTATAATCCGGTCTCTGACTGACCAAACAAATTGTTGGTAGTCTACTCGGCAAGCCCGATGAGGTCATCCAGCGCAACCTCCGCGCCATTTTCTAGGCGGACTGCGACAGCACCTCCAACGGATCGGATTTCTTTAATGGGAGAAAATGTGGAGGCCGGCGCAACTCTTATCAGCTGACCATTGTCGAAATATTCGCCTGAAATCTGGTATGGCCCATTTGCCAATGCCAATGCGCCGCCAAGCCCAGGCCAAAGTTGAATGCTGTCGCTATTCAATACGCGCGCTCGCACGACTTCAACGCCATGGAGATCGCGCATTACGAGTTCGGCTGTTTGCGCCTGCGGCTCGTGAATTAGGCGGAACGGAATTTGAACTGACGGGTCGTAAAGCGGAGAATGAGTTTCCGCCGTTTTACCGATGAGATGTCCGAATTCGCTGATACTGGGAGCAGAGAGTTTGTCGTCAATGCCATCAAGTTTGGCGTTTGCGTTTACTAGTTGCTCAACCGTTGAAAAGCTTGCAAGTTGCGTAACGAATTGGGTCGACTCTGTCGGACTTAATGGATCCTGGTGGCGGAGTTGCGCCGTGAGTAGCTTGAGGAAATTCTGAAAATCAATTTGGGGCGCCGTTTGCGATGGCGAATTGACGGCCGGAACCGATGTCGAGACTGATGGAGTTGAGCCGGTGATCATAGTTTTCGTTTTCCTTTTTCAAGCGAAGAAGTCCATTGCGCCGCTTTCAATTGGCGTTGAAAAAATCGCATCCCCATCGAACCCGGCGGAGAATGCGTCTGTCACACGCGCAGAATTTCTTTTCCTCTCGGCGTCTGCGCTATTTTTGCTTTGCGGACCGGACTCGAAACGGAACTCGAGGTTACCAAGGCCGTGATTGCCAGCCTCAATGCGGAAAACCTCAATATGTCGCCGGACAATATCGAGCGTCTCAGTTCTGTCAGCCGTGACCAGCGCGCGTATCGCGCCGTCGTCATCCGGCGATAACGAGATGCGGACGGATCCCAGATCGGGTGGGTCCAGCCGAAGTTCGAATGAACCGTCCGCAGATTGCTTTGTCGACAGTATGACAAAAGCGCGGTCAGTCTGTGTGTGGCTCAGCTCAATATTTCGTGGTAATAATGAGTAAGGGACAACTGAAGGAGGTGCCGGCGGCAGGTTAGATGGGTGGGCCTGCGCGACGCCATGCGATGGGGAGTGAAAATTTCCGGAGGATTGCGGAGTATCACCTATAACAGTTGCCGATGCGCCTTGGGTCTCGGGAGGCATCGCGGGCGGCGCGGGCGATTTTGCGTTTGCATCAACCCCTGAAGCCACTCTTTCGGGCCGCGCCGTAAGCGGTGCGTCTTCTCGTTTCTTCGGGATGTTGTTCGACTGACTGTCAGCTGATGGATCCGCGGCTGCATCGCCTTCGGGACCTGTCCGCGGAATTAGCTCGCTTGATTGCGGGATATGCGCTGGGACCTTCGCGTCGCTTGGTAACGCAATCGAAGCGTTCTGGGTGGAAGCAACCTTCGTTTGGCTTTGATCTGCGGACGCCGCGATTAAAGTTACCGCGATTACCCCCAGAGGTGGTTCATTCACCTCGTCCGCATCTGGCGCAGCGACCGGGGCTTTTGCGACGGACGATTTTCGCGCGTCAAACGGAGTATCGGAATGCGGTTTTGAATTGGTGTCGTTTTCGGGTGCGATATCGCCCTTAATTGCACCAATGAGGGCCAAAAGATCGCCAAATTCGACCGCTTGTTGATTGTCGCTTGCCGCTTCGTCGTGGTTCGAGCCGACTTCCGGCCCAGGAGCTACGAAAATTGGCGCTATCAGGGAAACAAAATTCATGAGCAATACAACCCCAGATAACTTATTATTCAGTTACTGCTACTAAAGGTAGCGGTTACAGCTCGAAAGAGGATATATGGCGTTAACCAGTATCGCGCCGCATCAGGCCCTGCCACACCATGGTGCGGGTGGGCGTTGCGCGACCGGCGAATGCGGGGAAAAAGAGGCGGCAGATAACTTAGCCGCTGCGTTTCTCGCGGAGATGTTGTCGTTTGCAGGATTGAATGACGCCTTGTCGGCGAGAGCCGGTTTCGGCGGCGAAGCGATGTCAGGATTCCTCCTGCAGGAATATGCTCAGAATATAGTCGATCAGGGCGGATTTGGACTGCCCGCGATGATTCTTTCAAATCTCCAGAAAACAAAGGCGCCCGATGTCGAATAGGGAAATCGGAAAGTTGTCGTCCGCGTTGATCGCGCTTCTTGAACAAGAATCGAAAGCGCTTCGAAAGCGCAATTACGAACTCATTGCTAGTCTGGCGCACCATAAAGAGAAGCTCGCCGAGGCGGTCGAGCTTGCCGTCTCTAGAATTGCGGGCGGCGGCGACGATGCCTTGGTCGAGATGTTGTCGATGATTAACGAAAAAGCGAAACGAAATGCGGAGCAGCTCGCCGCGGTAAAACAGGGCTTTTTGGATGCGCGCCGCCGTATCGAGGCGATTGCGGAAGCAGAGGCGAAATCAGGCCTCTACAGCGCCGGCGGACAGCGGATCGCCGCGGCCCGTTCCGCCGTCGCGAGTCGTAGCGTCTAGATCGGCGTTTACCGCTTCTTATGAAGTTGCGGTTATAACAACTATCGCGCTAGCCTGATCAGCGCATCGAAGCGGTGAGAATGCCATTCGAGGGCGGAGAAAGCCCGAAACGCCGGCGAAACGCCGGCAGCCGACATATCGAAGGTGAGGTCGGATTTGTTCGAGTTCAAACCCAACGCTTGAAACCAACAAAGGAAAAATCCGATGGCTAACAGCATCCTCACGAATAACAGCTCGACGGTCGCGCTGCAAAACCTGCGTAACGTCAATAAGAATTTGTCGATCGTCCAAGAGCAAATCTCGACCGGCAAAAAAATCGGCAATGCGAAAGATAATGCGTCGATTTTCGCCATTTCGACCGTCATTAAGTCGGACGTCGAAGGATTTAAGAAGATCTCCGACTCGCTGAACCTTGGTTCCTCGACGGTGGCGGTCGCTCGCGGCGCCGCTGAGCAGGTCACGAGCCTGTTGACGCAGGTCAAAGGGTTGATCGTGCAAGCGCAGGAATCAAACGTTGACCGCACGAAGATCCAGACCGACGTTTCGGAATTGACCAATCAGGTCAATTCAATTGTCAACGCCGCCCAGTTCAACGGCCTTAATCTCGTCAAGGCGGCGACAGGTACGGTTAACTTCCTCGCCTCCCTCGATCGCGACTCGACGGGTACGGTGACCGCGAGCAGCATCTCGGTCGCCGCCGCGAGCCTTGAAACGACGGCGGGCGGCGGTCTAGCGGGCTTGGCTGCGATCGATGTCAGCACCGCCGCCGGCGCCGCCTCCGCCCTCACCGCCATTGAAGGGTTGATCCAGACCGCCGTCGACGCCTCGGCGGCCTTCGGTTCATCGCAAAAGCGGATCGAGATTCAGGGCGAATTCGTTCGCCAGCTGACCGATGCGTTGACCAGCGGCATCGGCGCGCTGACCGATGCGGATCTTGAAGAAGCTTCGGCGCGGCTTCAGTCGTTGCAGGTACAACAGCAGCTCGGCATTCAGGCGCTGTCGATCGCGAACCAGTCGCCGCAAAGCATTTTGGCGCTGTTCCGCTAAAAACTTGATCCCGGAGCGGCGCCTCGCGCCGCTCCGTTCTTACTTCAGTAAAAAGAGGCTGAATTAAATGGCGAGTATCGCCGCTGCGTCCTCCGCCTACCATCAGGCAAAACGTGCAATTGCGGGGCCTCGAACGATTGAGGCGAGCGCCTTTGAGCGAATTAATGGCGATCTCGATCGAAGCGCCGGCAATAGCGAACGGAACTATCCGGCGTTTATCGAGGCATTATCGCGAAACGCCTCCCTGTGGACTGTTCTAGCGGCGGATGTCATTCGGGATGAAAATGCGTTGCCGACCGAATTGAGGGCGAAGATTTTCAATCTAGCAATATTTGTCCGAAAAAGGACGCAGCATTTGATGACCAGCGGAAGCGCGCCAGACGTCAGCATTCTCACCGACATCAATCGCAATATCATCTCTGGGCTAAGAAGCTTAGCGCCGAGAGACGACGCATGACAGGCCTCGTCCTGAAGCTAAAGCCTCACGAGAAATTGCTGATCAACGGCGTGGTGTTGCAAAACGGCGATAAAGCGGCGCGACTTCGCGTCCGGACCGCCGGGGCGTCTGTGCTTCGACTTCGGGATGCGCTGCATCCGACCGAAGCGAAAACACCCGTACAAAAAGCTTACTATATTGCGCAACTCGTGGTGGCCGGAGCCGCCGACCCGGATGTGGCGCGCCAAGAGGTCCTAGAATACCTCGCGGTTGCAAGGCGCGACTCCGACTATGAGAGTACGCTCGCCGAAATCGGCCTTGCTGAGACCTATGCCTTGGGAGGGGAGTTGTTTGCCGCGATGCGCGCGCTGAGAAAAATCGCTTTGCCCGCGCGAAGCGCACGCACTGGAGACGTCGCCGGAGAGGAGCCATGTTTCAGCCCGCAATCCCGATAGGCGGATACGCCGGTTGGAAAGTATTCGAGCGCACCGTCGCGCGTCAAAAAGAAGCGTTCGGCGACCAGGCGGCGGTTCAGCGCGATCTTGCCTATTTTAAGGAGAAAATTTCTTCCATTCATAGCCCGGAAGAACTTGTACGCGATCGGAAGCTGTTAACAGTCGCTCTCGGCGCCTTCGGCCTTGAGGATGAAATCAACAAGAAAGCCTTTATCCGCCGCGCGCTCGATGACGGCGTGCTTGATCCGCGATCATTCGCCAATCGCCTGAACGATCCGCGCTGGCGCGCCTTCGCGACGGCGTTCAGCGCCGAGAATCTTGCGTTGGGTCGGTTCGAGCTGAATTCTTCGCGAGAGGACGTTGCAGCGCGATTTATTGAGCGCGCTTTTGAACGTTCGGTCGGCGACGTGGATCCGAATTTCCGCCTTGCGATGAATTTTCGGCGAGAAGCGAAAGAGATCGCCTCAGGGGTCAATGCCGATAGGATCGGCTGGCTCCAGATCATGGGGCAGCGGCCCTTGCGCGCGGTCGTCGAAGCGGCGCTCGGGCTCCCCTCGTCGATCGCAAACCTCGATATCGACAGACAACGCCAGATGTTTGAAACGAAAGCGGCGGAAGTGTTTGGAACCTCGTCGCCAAAAGCGTTTCTCGATGACGCCAATATTGAACAGGCGTTGCGCCGTTTCTTTGTTCGCTCTGAAGCGGATAGCGGGCCAAGCGCGGATACGCGCGGCGCCGCGGCGCTCTCTCTGC
This sequence comes from Alphaproteobacteria bacterium RIFCSPHIGHO2_12_FULL_63_12, assembly GCA_001767925.1. Taxonomy (GTDB): domain Bacteria; phylum Pseudomonadota; class Alphaproteobacteria; order Caulobacterales; family Parvularculaceae; genus Amphiplicatus. Next base: position 55,420 of record MEMM01000144.1, on the reverse strand, counting down.
TCGGCGGGTCAGCCCTTTCCGCAGGTGCGCAAATCGGCCTTATTATTTCAAACGCCTCGGTCCGTTGAAAAGGTCGCCGGACCATTTAAGCGGTTGAAAAGCTGTTACACGCCGTATGGATTCGCCGATGGTCGAGATCAGGCGGGAACCGACCGATGATTAGGATTTTTCGGCGAGGATACGACGCAAGTCGTCAAATCGTTGCTCAGGTTCAAAGTCCCCGATCTCGGTAAGAAATTGGTCGAGCGAGGGGAAAATTCTGATCGCGCGATCGATAACCGCGTCGCTGCCAGGCGAATAAAGGCCGGCGCGGATGATAAGCTCGGATTCTTCATAGGCTGACAGCAGAGCGCGCGCGTCGGCGAGAAGCGCGTTTTCCATCGCGCTGGCCGCTCCTGGGAGCGATCGCGAGACGCTCCGCCTCACGTCGATCGCCGGAAATCGTCCGCGTTCGGCGATCTTGCGTTCGAGGATGATGTGGCCGTCGAGAATGCCGCGGACCATGTCGGCGACCGGCTCCTCCATGTCCGAACCGGCGACCAGAACTGAAAAGACGGCGGTTATGTCGCCTTCGCCGTCGACGCCCGGCCCTGCGCGTTCAGCCAGCGAGGCGATAGCGTTAAAGGTCGATGGCGGAAACGCGTGAAGCGAGGGCGGCTCGCCGGCGGCGAGCGCAACCTCCCGGTGGGCTTCCGCGAACCGCGTCAGCGAATCGAAAATGAGAAGAACCTGATCGCCCTGTGCACGGAAATATTCCGCGACCGTCATCGCGAGCCGGGCGCCTTCTCTTTTTGCCAGCGCGGATTCGTCCGAAGTAGAGGCGATCACGACCGAACGCGCCATTCCTTCGGCGCCCATAGTATCCTCGACAAAAGCGCGCACCTCGCGGCCGCGTTCGCCGATCAGCGCGATGACGCAGACGTCGGCGTCGACATGACGCGACAGGCCGCCGAGCAGCATCGATTTACCGATGCCCGAGCCGGCGAACAGACCGACTCGCTGCCCCCTGCACAGCGGAAGAAACGTATCGAGCGCGGCATGGCCGGTTGAAAGGCGCGCGCCAAGTTTTTTGCGCCATGGCGCCGGAGCCGGCGGCGCGTCGAGGGGAAAGCTCTGCGACCCGCGCGCAGGCTCGGTTCCGTCAAATCGAGCGCCGCGCCAGTTGAGCGTCGATCCGATCCATGCCCTGCTCGGTCTGGCGACGGCGGACTGCCGATTGAGCAGCGCGGAATCGCCGGCTGCTGCGCCGGTCGGGGGTCCGAAAGCGTAAGCGACCAGCATGCTTCCATTGACGCCGATTATTTCCGCCGGCAACGGCCCGCCGGCGGAACGTTCGACGGTCAGGCGGTCGCCGATGCGCGCGATGCCTGAGAGGCCGGCGATCGAAAGACGTGCGCCGTCGATCGCCGATATCGAGCCGTACCATTGCGGGCCGATGCTGCGCAGGATGGTTGCCGGGTCGTCGAGGCCGAGCGCATTTTTCATGAGTGGTCGTTTACCTTTGATTCAACCTAAGCGGGTATTTCTGTCGTTACTTGGTTAAGGCGAAGTGAAATGCTCACCGATCTCAACATATTTGCGATTGCCGGGGCGAAGGCGCGCCACGCGGCGGCGCGGCAGGCGGTCATCGCGCAGAATGTCGCGAACGCCGACACGCCTGGATACCGCGCGCGCGATCTTGAGCCCTTTGAAAAAACGCTGAGCCGGATGGAGCGCGATTACGGCTCGCACGCGCCGCGCATCGTCGAGGTCACAGGTCTCGGCGCCGGCTCGCCGAATGGAAATACCGTTTCCATCGAGGACGAGATGATGCGCGCCGGCGCGGCGGTTCGCGATCACGAGATCGCCTCGACCATTTACGCCAAGGCGCTGTCGATGATGCGCAGCGCCCTCGGCGGCCGGCGATAGGAGAATCATATGAATCCCTTTTCAGCGATTTCCGCGGTCGTCTCTTCAGGGCTGAAGGCGCAGTCCTACCGGCTGCAGCTGGTTTCTGAAAACCTCGCCAACGCCGACACGCATGGCTACCGGCGCAAGCTTGTCTCGTTCGACAAGGCCCGCGACGCCGTCTCGGGCGCGGATGTGGTCAAGGTGAGCCGCGTCATGCTCGATCCGGCGAAGGGCGAAGAACTATTCGACCCTTCGCATCCTCTCGCGAATGAGAACGGTTATGTCGTCATGTCAAACGTCAACATGCTGACGGAAATCGCCGACGCGCGCGAAGCCAATCGCAGTTACGAAGCGGGCCTTCAGATCTTCCGGCAGGCGCGGGAGATGTATGCGGGCCTGATCGACATCTTGCGGCGCTGAGGGAGAAACTCATGAATTTCCAGGCTTTCCAGGCGGCGCAATCCTACGGACTCGCCAAATCGGCGTTGAAGCATGATCTCGCGCCGCCCGCGCAGGGACAGAACGCGAAGAATCCCGCCTTCGACGCGCTCCACGCGCTCGCCGGCGCGGTCGAGAAGGGAGAGAAGACGTCGGTCGAGTACATGACCGGCGGCGCCGATCCGCATTCGCTCGTCGAGGCGCTGGCGCAGGCCGAGCTTGCGATCGAAACGGCGGTGACCGTTCGCGACAAGGTGGTCGAGGCCTATCAGGAACTACTCCGAATGCCGGTGTGATGCGGCGATGAGCGAGCAGGACGTCATTTCCATATTGCGCACGTTTTTGTGGGCCGGCGTCTATATGGGCGCGCCGCTGATGATCGCCGCGCTCGTCGTCGGCGTCGTGGTCGGTCTTTTTCAGGCGTTGACGTCGATCCAGGAAATGACGCTGACCTTTGCGCCAAAACTCATCGTCATGCTCATCGTTTTCTGGTTTTCCGCCGGGCATATCGGGCGGACGCTGACAGCCTTGTTTGAAAACAATGTGCTGCCGATGATCGTCGCCGGAGGCTGACCAGATGGCGGCGGCGTTGCCGGGAAAAGCGGGGTCCGGCGGCGGCGCATTCGCCGCCGTCGAGGCATTTGCGGGACGCGGCGGATCGACCACCGTGATGGCGCTCGGGCTGATGGGCGTCATCGCGATGATGGTGCTGCCGGTGCCGCCGATCCTTCTCGATATCGGTTTGACGCTGTCTTTCGCGCTCGCGATCCTTGTTTTCACGGTGACGCTATTCATCGAACGCCCGCTCGATTTTTCGTCGTTTCC
>MEMM01000144.1:51411-52247 GCA_001767925.1 Alphaproteobacteria bacterium RIFCSPHIGHO2_12_FULL_63_12 | reverse complement strand
AGGGGCATACAGGGCCGGGGGCGGCCGGCTCGGTCATTGAACGCTTCGCCAGCTTCGTCATGGGCGGCAGCATTTTTCTCGGGCTGGTCGTTTTCGGCGTCATCATGATCGTCAACTTCATGGTGATCACCAAAGGCGCCGGCCGCATGGCGGAGGTGGGAGCGCGCTTCGCCCTCGACGGCATGCCGGGCAAACAGCTCGCGATCGACAGCGACCTTGCGGCCGGCGCGATCAGCCATGAAGAAGCGCGCGAGCGGCGCCGCATCGAGCAGGAAGAAACGACGTTCTTCGGCTCGCTCGACGGCGCCTCGAAATTCGTCAAGGGCGATGCCGTCGCTGGATTGCTGATCACGCTGCTGAATCTTGTTGTCGGCATGGGGATGGGCATCGGCGTTCACGGACTGTCGGTCGGCGAGGCGGTTGAAACCTATTCCGTGCTGACCGTCGGCGACGGCCTCGTGTCGCAAATTCCCGCCGTCGTCATTTCGGTCGCGTCGGCCTTGCTGCTGTCGAAGGGCGGCGCTGCCGGCGCGGCGGACAAGGTGCTGGTCAGCCAGCTGACCGCCCACCCTTATGCGATTTTCACGGTCGCGGGGTGCATGGCGTTTTTCGCCTTCGTTCCGGGGCTTCCTTTCGCGCCGTTCCTGACCGGCGCGATGATGCTGGGCGGGCTCGGCGTACACGTGCACAAACAGGCTGAGGCGAAAAAAATGTCGCCGCCGCCCGCCGATAAAACTTCGACGCCGGCTGAGCGGCCGCTGGGCGATCTGTTGAATCTCGATGAGGTTCAGGTTGAATTCGCGGCCGACCTTGTGCCGCTTGCGCTCGATATGGCG
>MEMM01000144.1:31040-51371 GCA_001767925.1 Alphaproteobacteria bacterium RIFCSPHIGHO2_12_FULL_63_12 | reverse complement strand
AATCAGAAATCATGTCGCGTCGGAATTCGGGTTCATCGTGCCGCCTATCCGCCTGACCGACAGCGCCGATCTGGCGCCGGGCGTTTATGTGATCTGGGTTCAGGGGGTGGAGAGCGCGCGCTTTCGCTTGCGGCCCGACAAGCTTCTCGTGCTGGCGGATGAAAATGAGGTTCTGCCGTTCGACGGCGAACGGGTCGAAGAGCCGGTCTATGGCGCGCCCGCGCGCTGGATCGCACCTGTCCACCGTCAGCAGGCGGCGACGCTCGGCAGCCCGATTATCGAGCCGGCCGAAGTTCTGGCGACGCATCTCCTCGAAACGATCAAGGCGAATTTCGGCCGTCTGATGACGCGGCGCGCGATGCGAAAGATCATCGACGAATATGGAAAAACCTCCGATCCGGCGCGTTCGACCGCGAACCGCCAGCTCGTCGATGAATTCATTCCCGACAAGGTTCCGACCGAACTTGCGCAAGCTGTATTGCGACGCCTGCTCGATGAAGGAATTTCGATCCGCAACCTTCCGGTCATTCTCGAAGCGATCGCCGAAGCGAAAGCCTTTTCGTCGAGCCCCGATAAAATCGCCGAGCATGTGCGCCGCCGCCTCAGCCGCCAGATCACCGCCAGCCTCAAAAACGATCGCGGACAAATTCCGATCATCCAGCTTTCGCCGGACTGGGAGCAGGTCTTTACCCGGCACGAAGTGGTCAGCGAGGCGCAGGAAAAAGACGTTGCATTGCCTCCCGAGGAATTCAATCGCCTTGCGCGCTCGATCTCGGAGCAATTGCGCAAGGCGGCGACCGACAAATTGTATCCGGCGATCATCACCTTTCGCGAACGGCGGCGGTTCATCCGCGAAGTGACGCACGCGAAAGGCATCAAGAATCCGGTGATCGCTTATGACGAGCTCGATCCTCAATCCAAGCCGCTCCTCGTCGGGCAGGCATGATTCCGGACGATTTCGTCGCGCCGCTGCTGCGCCTCGCCGAGGCGAGCGGGGCGATGACGCCGCTGGTCATCGGCGTTATCGCGCGCATGTCGGCGGTCGCATTCCTCGCGCCGGGGCTTGGCGAGCGCGCGACGCCGATGCGCGTTCGCCTCGCGGCGGTTTTCGCGATGACGATGCTTGTCGCGCCGACGTTGGCCGACGCCGGCGCGCCGCAGACTGTCTCGCCCGCCGCGCTCGCCGCGCTGATCGGCGCCGAGGCGATGTCCGGATTCATCATCGGCTTTTCGATGCGGCTCGTTATTTTCATTCTGCAGATGACGGGAACGATCGCCGCGCAACATCTCTCGATGTCGATGCTGTTCGGGCCGGGGATCGGTCACGATCAGGAAAGCCCGCTGTCGACGATCTTGATCATGGCGGGGTTGGCGGTCGCCGCCGCCGGCGGGCTGCATGTTGAAATCGCCGCGTCGCTCGTGCGGTCTTATCAGCTGTTTCCCTTCGGCGAGGCGCCGCTCGCGACCGATGCGGCCGAATGGGCCTCGCGCGCCGGCGGCGAGGCGATCGCCATTGCTTTCACGCTCGCGGCGCCCTTCGTTATTCTCGGATTTGTCTACACGCTTGCGCTCGCGGCGATGAGCCGCGCGATGCCGCAACTGATGGCGGCGTTTGTCGGCGCGCCCGCGATCATTTTCGCCGGGATGATATTGATCGCCGGTGCGGCGTCGGTCATCGTTTCTCATTGGGCCGGCATCCTTGCCGCCGTCATCGCCGATCCGGTCGGAGGAATGCGGTGAGCGGCGGCGCCGATTCCGGTCAGGACAAAAGTTTCGATCCAACGCCGTCGCGACTCGAGCGCGCACGGCGCGAAGGCGACGTGCCGCTGTCGCGCGAGGGAAATGCGGCCGCCGCTTATCTGGGTCTCTACCTTGTCATTGTCGCCGCGGCCGGGTCGATGGCGATGGGGCTGGTCTCGTTTCTTCCTGTGTTTTTTCATTCGCCCGAAGTCTTTTTCGCAGCCGCCCCCGGCGCGCGCTCGGCCGCTTTCGCGGCGCTCGCCGTCAAGATCACGGCGGCGGTCGCGGCGTTTTTCGCGGTTCCCGCCGCCTGCGTCGCGGCGTCCATCCAATTGCAACAGGGTTTCGTCTTTGCGCCGACACGGCTGAAGCCGAAGCTGTCGCGCCTGTCGCCGATCGATAACGCCAAACAAAAATTCGGACCCTCGGGACTGTCGGAATTTCTGATCAGCGCGATCAAGCTTCTCGGGATCATGGCGCTGTTCGCGACGTTCTTCTGGAGTCGCTTTGTCAATCTCCCCGGCGCGGCGCTTGTCTCGCCAGCGGGCGTTGTCGCGGCCGTGCATGAAATGGCGGCGCTGTTCATCGGGGTCATCCTCGTTTTTTCCCTCGCCATCGGCGCGGTCGACATCATTCGCGTGCGCGCCCAACACAAAAAGCGGCTGATGATGTCGCTTGAGGAAATCCGTCAGGAGAGCAAGGAGACCGACGGCGACCCGCATTTCAAGAGCAAGCGACGCGAACGCTCGCGCGCGATCGCCATGAACCGCATGCTTATTGACGTGCCCAAGGCGAGCGTCGTCATTGTCAACCCGACCCATTACGCCGTCGCCTTGCGCTGGGACGGTCCGAAATCCGGCGCGCCGACTTGCGTCGCCAAGGGCGTTGACGAACTCGCGGCGAAGATCAGGGAAATCGCCGCTGAAAACGGCGTCCCGATCAGACGCGACGCGCCGACCGCGCGCGCGATTTACGGCGCGGTCGAGGTCGGCGAGGAAATCCGCCGCGAGCATTTCGCCGCTGTCGCCGCCGCCATTCATTTCGCCGACGCGATCAGAAGAGCGGCGAAGGAATGAGCGCGCGCGATCATGTCGCGAAAATGCGCCTTGCGCTGAAAGCGGTCAAAGGCCGCCTCGACTGCGCGGAGGCAAGGCTTGCCGGCGCCCTCGCCGAAATCCGCGACCGCGCCGCCGAATTGCGCGACTGCAAAACGCGGCTAGCGGAGGCGCCGTTGCCGGAAGGCGGCGAGCCGGCCTTCATCGCCTTCGCGGACCGCCGCCGCGCCGCTTTAAGGGCGCGAATCGCGGCGCTGACGGCCGCGCTAAACAATCTGTACACGGAAGAAAAAACCAGACGCGCCGAGGTCGAACGGCGGTTGCGCGAGAAAATTTCACTCGAGGCGGCGGCAGACGCCGCGCTCAAGGAAGCCGAAAAAGCCGCCGCCCGCCGGGCGTAAGCGCTATTTCGACAAAACGTCCGGCCAGTTCGAATCGGCCCTTGCGATGAAGCCTTCCGGGTCGACAAGCCAGTCCTTTTGAACCTTGTCGTTGTAATTGAGATAGAGCTTGCCGCCCCGCACCGTCCAGTTTTCAGGATTGCCGGGCGCGAGATAGCCTTGCGCGATCGCCCACGCGCAATAGCCGCCATATTGCGGCGCGTAGGCGGCGGGGTTCGCCCTGAATTTCTCGCGCGATTGCGCCGAGACGAAACGCCAGGTCGCGCCCTCATGCTCGAGCGTGAATTCCCTCGACCCCTTCGCCGGCGCGCCGGTTTCGAAATAGGCGACCGGATCGTAGCCGCCGAGCGCGAGACTGGAAAAACGTCCGGTATAAATATCCGGCGCGGCGGCGTTGGCGGCTGCGGCGGCCACGAGCAACAGGGCGCCGATGAAAACGGCGGCGAAACGGCGGGACGGCATCGACGGCTCCTTTCGATCAGGCGCCGCGCCGGCGGCTCTCCATCGCCTCCGCGGCCATGCCCTTTCTGATCGATTTCGCGCCCGCCGGCAAAACAAGCCTGGTCAATTCGGCGCGAGCGCGGGGCGGACGACAATCCGCTCGAAGGTGTGACCTTCATCACAGGGGGAAGGGCGCCGGCTGGGCCATGATCGACCCAGGAAAGGCGGGCTGAAATTGCCTTTCTCTCAATAGATATAATGAGTTGGAAGCGCTGGCGTTGATGCGCCACCCCTCCGGTCACGTCGCGCACCTCAGCCCTGCGCGGCCAGAAAGACCGGCGCCCTTTCGGGGCGAGATCTGTCAGCGCTTGGCGTCGGCGGCGGTTTGTCGCCCAACGAAGCCCGCTCTGTCGGCGTCGGAAGGACGTGCGTCTTCTCGGGGGAGAAAGCGCACGTCCTTCGCCATTTTCGGGCGCTCTATTCTGAACGCGCGCGGCCCGCCGGCCTTGGCGCGTCGGCGCGGTTGCGCCTAAAGTCCCGTCCCCTGCGCACCCTGGAGGATTGGATGAAAATGCTCGCCGCCCTGGCGTCCGCCGCCGTCTTGTCATTGGCCCCTGCTTTCGCCAGCGAGGAGCTTGACCGGCTGTTCGCCGATTACTGGGAAAACGAGCTGGCCGAAAACCCCCTGTCGGCGACGTTTTCGGGGGTGGAGACCTATAACGACAAAATGCCGTCGGCGGCGCCGGCCGATCAGGCGCGCCGGCTGGAGGAGGCCAAAGCCTTTCTCGCCCGCCTCGACGCGGCGGATATGTCGGCGGCGAGCGATGACGACCGGCTGAACGCGTCCTTGCTGCGCTTCATCCTCGACCATACGATCGAACTTGGCGCGTTTGACGGCTGGCGCATTCCGTTCCTGTCGGACAGCGGCTTTCAGAATGAATTCAGCTTCGTCGTCGATTCGACGCCGTTCCGGAACGAAGCGGATTATCGCGCCTATCTGACGCGGCTCGAGGGGCTGCCGGCCTATCTCGACCAGAACGTCGCCAATATGCGCCAGGGCCTGAAAGACGGCTTCACCCAGCCGAAGGAAATTCTCGCCGGCATCCTGCCGAGTTTCGAAGCGCAAGCAGAGCCCGCGCCCGTCGATCATCCGCTCTACGCGCCGTTCAAAACCATGCCGGCCGCGATTTCGAAAAAGCGCGCGAAAGCGCTGCAGGCGGAAGGCGCCGCGCTGCTTGAGACCAAAGTTATTCCGGCGTTCCGGCGCACTTATGAATTCATGCGCGACGACTACGCGCCCAACGCCGCCGACAAGATCGGCGCCGGCAATCTGCCGAACGGCGCCGCCTATTACGAGGCGCTGGTGCGCTATTACACGACGCGCGACGACGTCACCGCTGAGGGTATCCACCAACTCGGCCTCAGGGAAGTTGCGCGCATCCGCAAGGAAATGGACGGCGTCATCAAGAAGACCGGATTTAAAGGCGATTTCGCCGCCTTTCTCGAATTCCTGCGCACCGATCCGCAATTCTACGCCAAGACGCCCGAAGAGCTTCTCGAACGCGCGGCGTTCCTCGCCAAAACGGTCGACGGAAAATTGCCGGGCTATTTCGGCAAGCTGCCGCGCCAGCCCTATTCGGTCGAAGCGGTGCCGGCCGAGATCGCGCCGAATTATACGAGCGGCCGCTATGTCTCGGCGCCTCCCGGCGGTACGCGCGGCGGGCGTTACTGGGTCAATACCTACGCGCTCGACAAGCGCCCGCTTTACGAACTGCCAGCGCTCACCTTGCATGAAGCCGTCCCCGGCCATCATCTTCAGGGCGCGCTCTCTTATGAAGTCGAAGGCGCGCCGGAATTCAGGAAGCAATTTTACCCGCATGCCTTTGGCGAAGGCTGGGGCCTTTATTCGGAAAAGCTCGGGATCGAGCTTGGCCTTTATCAGACGCCCTACGAAGATTTCGGGCGGCTTTCGATGGAGATGTGGCGCGCCTGCCGGCTCGTCATCGACACGGGGATTCATTCGAAAGGCTGGACGCGCCAGCAGGCGCTCGACTATCTCGCCGGCAACACCGCGCTGTCGATGAAGAACGTTCAGGTCGAGGTCGACCGCTATATCGCCTGGCCGGGTCAGGCGCTCGCCTACAAGATGGGCGAGCTGACGATCCTCGATTTGCGGCGCAAGGCGGAAAAAGCGCTCGGCGACCGTTTCGACATTCGCGACTTCCATGATGTCGTTCTCGATCAGGGCGGCTTGCCGCTGGTCGTGCTGACCGAGCAGGTCGACGCCTATATCGCACGGAAAAAGGCTGAATGACGCCGGTCGTTGAAACATCACGGCTGCTCCTTCGCGGGCGGACGACGGCGGATTTTCAAGCTTACGCCGCGATGTGGGCCGCGCCCGAGGTGGCGCGCTACACCACCGTCACGCCGCTTTCCGAAGAAGACGCCTGGATCAAGTTCGCGCGCATGGAAGGCCTTTGGGCGCTCACCGGCTACGGCTTCTGGCTGGTCGTGGAAAAAGCGACGGGCGCCGTCATCGGCGAAATCGGCTGCGCGGATTTTCGCCGCGAGATCGTCCCGTCGTTGCACGGCATGCCGGAATTCGGCTGGGTTCTGGCGCCCGCCGCGCAGGGCCGGGGCTATGCGAAGGAAGCGGTAAGCGCGGCGCTCGCCTGGGGCGAGAAGAAGTTCCCGCGCACGACATTTTGCTGCATCATCGACCCACAGAACGCCGCCTCGATCGCCGTCGCCGCCGCGCACGGCTTCAAACGCGTGGCGCTCACGCCCTATAAGGGAAAAGACATCGCGATTTTTCACCGCCCGCCCGCCGGTTTTTAAGGCGCCGGCTGGCGGTTTTTTGACCATGGGCGCGGGGTGTAGCCGCGAACGGCGCCCACATTTTTGCTGGTCCGTCAGGACAATTCGCCCCCGGAGAAAATCGGCAGGCAAGCCGCGCGCGCAGCGTTCGCTTGCAAATGTCTCAATCACGCTGGGCCTCCTTTCCTGTCGCGCCAGTGGGCGATGATTTCGCAATGAGCATAAGGCTCTCGTGAGGGAGGGGGATAAGTAGGGGGATAAAGCGGCATTAGGTAGCAAAAGCAGGAGCGAAAACGATTCCGTTTCCGGCTGATTTTGCCATGCTGCGGCATGACGAAAACGCACGCTGTCCGGACGCTGGAAAACAAGCGAGCCGATCTAAAGGCCGATCTCGCGCATCTGGAAATGATGAAAGAGCGAACTCAGGCGGGTCTCGCCCATATAGAGGCGACGCTGGCGCTCTTGCGCGACGCCAAGAAGTGCGGCGCGCCGAACGGCCTGCAACGGCGGTGGTTGTTCAAGCGCGGAGAACTCCGGCGTTTGATCCTTGCGATTGAGCGAGAAACAAGTAAGCCGCTTACGCATAGGCAAGTCGCGGCGGCGATTGTCGCCCGCTCGGATTGGGATACTGAGGATGATCAACTGACCGCCGTGATCGCCGAAAAGGTGAAGGCGTCGCGCCGAAATATCAGAGCCGCAAGAGTAAGGAGACCGCCCCATGACACTGAAACTCGTGATACTCGATTTGCTGGGCAAGTTGTTGGGAGTCCGACTTGTCGTTGACGGACTCCCTTATGGCCGCGCTAACTTGCGCGGCGATAGCCTGATGCGTTCTGGTTCCAGTTGCTCAGGATGAAGTCAGAAGCGCCAGGAATGAGATTGTTCCAAGCGGCCTCGTTCGTATTCGCATCTGCGACGAAGATGCTGTCATTTGAGTCCATGAACCGCTGTAAATAGTCGCGGGCTTGGACGACGCCCTGTTCTGACGACACATACCAAGCGGAAAGTTGGTAACGCACCGCCTTCCCTAGCGATTTGATCGCATTGAAAAGGGATGTGTAATCCTTGCCGGGCTGGCGAAGGTCATAGGTGATGATCAAGTTTCTGGCTGCCATTTCGATTTCCTTTCGTTCATGGCTGCCTGCAAGGGTTGACGACTCATAACGGGCGTTTCATTGTCGAAATCGTCGCGCGATAAGTTTCAGCCCTGACAGGCTGGTTTCAAACAAGACGCCGTCCCGCCTAGACCGCGGGGCGGCGTTCTGATTCTGTGGAAGAATCAGACTCGGTAACGCGGACGGATTCTTTACCGGAGTCCAGAGCGAGTTTTCCTCAGGCTGCGCGCTGCCAATAGCCTTTCCAAGTCCGGCTCACTGGCGACGTGAGGGCATTGCGGAGCATCATGCCGGCGACGGCGCCATTGCTGGAGCGGCGGTGATCCTCCAGCCAAGCGGCATGGGCGGCGTAGGCGTGAAGATATTTCGGCGAAACGTGGTGATGCTGGCCGCCGACCATGCGGCGGAGCCGGGAAAAGAAGCTTTCGACAAAATTCGTATGAACTCCGTCGAGCGAATAGGCTTCGCTATGATTGATGCGCTTGACCGGAAACCGGCTTTCCAGCGCATCCCAATGGGCGGCTTCGTCGGCGTGAATGACCGTATCGGAAACCGCGCGCGCGAGCGCGAAATCGACGCCGTCCGCCTCGCTTTTTGAAACGTGGGTGAGCGTCCGCCCGTCATGATCGCGGAGCGCGATAACGACGCGGCGCTTGCCAGTCTGGAAGCGCGACAGGCGGCGGTCGATGCGGTTTTCTTTGAGGTTGGCGGGGCGGATGTGCCCGCCCACGTAGCAACCGTCGATAGACGCTGTTCCGTCAACTTTGGCGGAGCGGGTTTCGCCCGCGATAGCTTCGCGGACTTTATGCGCGAGGACGAAAGCCGTTTTATATTGAACGCCAAGATCGCGGGAGAGTTGCAGCGAGGAAAGGCCTTTGGCGGCGTTCGCGAGGATGCAGATCGCGCCCAAAAGGTCCATGAACGAGAGTTTCCGGCTGGCGAAGATCGTTCCGGACGTGACCGAAAACTGCTTGCCGCAGGCGCGGCATTCGAACTTGCGGCGCGATTTGATTTCATAAGCCTCGGCGCCGCCGCAGGACGGGCAAACGGCCTCGCCGCCGGTTTCCGGCCAGCGGATGGCGCGGAAGGTTTCGTAAGCCTTTTCCTCGCCTGCGACGTAAATATCCTTGAGTTTCAAGGTCTTGGCGGCGGCGGAAAGTAGAAAGTGCTGGCTCATTGTCATCACATCCGGTAGGAACATATCGAATATGATGATGTGCTCTCATCTTTTCAAGGGGGTTTATATCGAATACGGTGAATTTCATACCTTTAATGAGGGATTCACCCATCATGGCAGACCGGCTAGAGTTTCAAGAACGAGCCAAGAACATTCTCAAAGCGGAATTGAAGCGGCGCGGATTGAGTTATCGCCAATTGGCCGAAACTCTCAGCGCTCGGGGAGTGCCTGAATCGGAGCGGAATATCGCGAACAAGATCAGCCGTGGCGCATTTACTGCGGCATTCTTTCTAGAGTGCCTTGACGCTGCGGGCGTCAAGACGATCGCGCTGGGGGAGTAAGGGACAGAATGAGCAAAGCGTCGTTTGCGCTGACCTATGATGGTCCAGCGCTCGCCCTGCATCAAATGGACGTGCGCGATTTAGCGCCCGCGCTTCTTGCGGTGGGACAGCTTTTTGATGCTGCAAATGACGCTCTGAACGGCGACGCAACCAAGGTTTCGGTGAAGGTAAAGGCCCACGAGCCGGGCTGTTTTTCTGTCATCCTGGAAGTGGCGCAAAGCGTGTTAAATCGCGGCATCGCGGCGCTTACAGGCGATGGAGTGACGGCGGCGCTGAACTTAATGCAGCTCCTTTTTGGGGGCGGGTCGGTGGTCGGTCTGTTTGTTCTGATCCAGAGATACCGTGGAGCAAACCCGGATAAGCTGGAAAAACTCGACCCGGAATCAATTAGGCTGCAATTTGGCGAGCACGTCATCGATGTTCCGATGGAGCTCTTGCGGCTTTACCAGAGTTTAGCGGTGCGGGATGCTGCAAGCCGGATGATTGAGCCGCTTGGGCAGGAGGGAATCGAGACCCTCACAATCGAAAATGCGGGCGATAAGAAGCCCTTGGTTACGGTCACGAGGGAAGATCGTGCGTCGTTTGACCCGCCGGTCTATGAGCCGCAGACTCTAATTCGCGACCATCGCCGCGCCGCCTATTCAATCATTTCGCTCGCCTTCAAAGAGGATAACAAATGGCGTCTGCATGATGGGAGTAGTCAGATCAGCGCGACCATCGCGGACGAGGATTTTCTACAGCGCGTTGACAGGAATCTAGTCAGGTTCTCGAAGGGCGATATTCTCGTTTGCGACGTGCTCTTTGAGCAGAAGCAAACTGCCAAGGGGCTCGTCACAGAACACATTGTCGAGCGGGTGATTGAGCATCGGCCGGCGCCGCGCCAACTCGATTTTTTGATCGAAGGGCAGCCCGACGACTAGCCTTCCTGCTTTTGCTACCTAATGCCGGGATAAAGAGGGGGATAAGTAGGGGGATAACCAGGGGGATAAGTAGGGGGACGGTTCGAAATCGCGCAATGAAATCAACGCGATAATTTTTTTTCGCACAATCGTGGTTAACGCGAAAATTAACCATGATTTTTCGCAGGCGAAGATTCCAATAATTCAACTGTAAGCGGAATTTCCTTGGGCGGATGATCAACTTATTGGGGGGGGCGCCGCTAATGTCGTTCGTCGGTTCCGTCATTCCGGGGCGCGACGAAGTCGCGAACCCGGAATCCACCTTGAGGCATGGGAAGCGTTGCGATGTGGACTCCGGGTTCGATGCTGCGCATCGCCCCGGAGTGACGGAGTAGGGGTGTGCAGGTGTCCCGAAATAGGCGCGACGCTAGTCCTGATAGCCGTTGGGGTTTTCGCTTTGCCAGCGCCAGTGGTCGGCGCACATGTCGTCGAGCGTGCGGGTCGCGCGCCAGCCAAGGAGTTTTTGCGCGCGGTCGGGCTTTGCATAGATCTCGGCGATATCGCCGGCGCGGCGCGGCGCGATCTCGTGGGGAATGTCGCGGTTCGACGCGCGCTTGAACGCGGCGATCGCTTCCAGCACCGAAATTCCCTTGCCGGCCCCCAGGTTGAAACACTGCGCGCCCGGCGCCTTTTCCCTTGCGAGATAGTCGAGCGCGGCGACATGGCCGGCGGCGAGGTCGCAGACATGGATGTAATCGCGCACGCCGGTGCCGTCGCGCGTCGGATAATCGTCGCCATAGATTTTCAGGCGAGGGAGGCGCCCGACCGCGACCTGCGCGATAAAAGGAAAGAGATTGTTCGGAACGCCGTTCGGGTCTTCGCCGATCCGGCCGGAGGGATCGGCGCCGACCGGATTGAAATATCGCAGATTGCAAATCTTCCAGCGCGCATCGGCTCTGGCGAGATCGTTCAGCATTTCCTCGATGAAGAGCTTGGTGCGGCCGTATGGATTGGTCGGCCCGACGGCGCCGGTCTCGTCGACCGGGCTCGCGTTAAGATCGCCATAGACCGTCGCCGACGAGGAAAAGACGATCATGCGCGCGTTCGCCGCTTCCAGCGCGCGGATCAGCGTGAAGGTCGCCGGCAGGTTCACCGAATAATAGCGCACCGGCTCGGCGACGCTCTCGCCGACCGCCTTGAGGCCGGCGAGGTGAACGGCGCCGTCCGGACGAAAGGCTTTGACCGCGTCGATGATCCGCGCCGCGTCATTGGCGTCGGCGAGATCGGCGCGCAGCAATTCGGCGCCCGCGCCGGCGATGTCGCGAATGCGCTCCAGCGCCTTGGGGCTCGAATTGGCGAAATTATCGATGACCAGCGCCTTGCCGCCGGCGCGCAGCAGTTCGACGCAGACATGACTGCCGATATAGCCCGCGCCGCCGGTGACGATGATCCGCCGCGCCATCACAGGAGTTCCCCGCGCCCACGCGCTTTCAGTTCGTCGACGATTTTCTTGACGTCCTGCGCGCGCGATTTTGGCGCGACCAGCACCGCGTCGCCGGTCGCCACGATGATGAGATCGCTGACGCCGATCGCTCCGACAAAGGGGCCGTCGGTCCTGATGAGGACGCCGTCGCAATCGAGCGCGACGACGCGCGGGTCGGCCTTGTCATTCGCCTCGCTGTCCGCCAGCGCGGTCCACGCGCCGATGTCGCTCCAGCCGGCGTCGACCGGACCGGCGACGGCGGCGCGCGCGGTCTTTTCCATCACCGCGTAGTCGATCGAATCGGCGGGGCAGGCGGCGAAACGCGCCGGGTCGAGCCGGCAGACGGCGCCGTCGGTCGTAGATTCGTCGAGCGCGGCCGCGGCCTCGCGCGCGATCGCCGGCGCGAAGGCTTCAAGCTCGCCGGCCATCGCCTCAGGCGAGAACAGGAAAATCCCGGCGTTCCAGAAATGGCGCCCGCCCTTGACATAATGTTCCGCCGTCTGACGATCAGGCTTTTCGCGGAAGGCGGCGACTTCGGCGACCCCTGCGATGACCGGCGCGCCGGCCTCGATATAGCCGTAGCCGGTATGCGCCTCGCTCGGGCGGACGCCGAAGGTGACGATCGCGCCTTTCGACGCGGCGGCGGCGGCGTTGGCGACATGCGCGCGAAACGCGGCGGCGTTGGTGATGAGGTGGTCGGCGGGCGCAAGAAGGGTCAAGGCGCCTGGGCGGCGCCCGGCCGTCCACGCGCCGGCGACGGCGGCGACGGCGGCGGTGTTGCGCGCCATCGGTTCGATGACGATCGCGGCCGGCGCGACGCCGATCTCGGCGAGCTGCGCGGCGATTAGCGTCGCATGCGCCGCGCCGGCGATGATGAGCGGCGGCAGGAAGTCGATATCGTCGCCGGGGGCAAGGCGCAGCACCGTTTCCTGAAACAGCGAGCGGTCGCGCAAAAGCTTCAGGAACTGCTTGGGCCGCGCCGTGCGCGACATCGGCCACAGCCGGGTGCCCGATCCGCCGGACATGATGACAGGCTGTATGGTCGCGCGCGCGGTCATGGGGTCAGCCTATGCCGGCATTCGGCGGCGCAGGAAACAGCTTCGTGAAGATGATAGAGGATGCTCGCTGGCACGTCGCCGGCGACGGGGCGTCCGGCGGCGTCATACTCGTCCATCCAGAGACCGGGCGTCGGCTGGTCGAGATAGGTTTCGAACAGGGCGTCGATGATCGAGGCGGCGCGCACCGCCGCAGCGCGGTCGCCGTCCCGCGCGAAGACCAGCGCGGCTTTCAGCGCTTCGGTCTGCGGCCACAGCCTCCGCGCCCCGCGCGCGGGCGCGGCGCCAAGCGTTCGCCGGTTCGGCAGAAACGGCGCGTCTTCCGGCGCCGCCATCGCGATCACGGCGCGTTCGAGGAGGCGCTTTTCCGCGCTGCGGTCCTCGCCGGTCAGCGTCTCGAAACGGTCGAGGAGAAAGATCCACTCCGCCATGTGGCCGGGCTCAAGCGTCTCGCCTTTTGCCGGATCGAGGCGCCAGTCGTCGGTGAAAAACTCGCGCAGGACGCCCTGCGTGCGATCGAGAAAACGGGCGCTGAAGAGCTGGTCGAGGGCGCGGGCGCGCGAGATATGCGCGGCTTCGCCGGTCGCCTCGTAAAGCGCCATCGTCGCCTCAAAAAGATGCATGTGCGGATTCTGGCGGCGCGGCGTCTGCCGCCGGTCGTTTTCAAGAAAGCCGCCATGGGGCGAGGCCAACTCGCGGTCGAGAAAGGCGAGCGTTCGCTCGGCGAGGCGGCGCGCGAGGCTGTCCTTCGCCGCCCTGAGCCGCGCCGCGCAGGCGAGCAGCAAAAACGCCTGATCGTAAAGATCGCGCGTCGCGTCGATGATCGCGCCGCTATCGTCGACCAGATGCGCGCCGCCGCGCGCACCGCCCTCGGGACACGAAGTCTCGAAAAGCCGCGCAAATCCTTTCGCCGCGATCGTCTCCCCATCGGGGAGCCAGCCGCGGCGGGCGGCGTCGGTGAAGGTGTGAATCTGGCGGCACTGGACGCGCACCCGGCGGGGCTGGCCGGTCAGCGGCGCGCCGGAAAAATCGAGGCTCTCGTAAAAGGCGCCGGAGGCGTCGGCCGCTCTTTTCGCCCACAAAGGCAGCGCGTCGCCGACATACCAGCGGGTCAAGCGATCGATGGCGGCGGCAAGCCGGGTCATGCGTATTCCGTCCACGTCAATTCACGCGGCGCGTTGCGCCCGCGGCGCCGGGACGAAGGGGGGTGCGTCCCGTCATCGCCTCAGCGGATGTCGGCGTCCTATTCAACGGTGACGGACTTCGCAAGGTTGCGCGGCTGATCGACATCCGTGCCCTTGGTCGTCGCCGTGTAATAGGCGAGGAGCTGGATCGGCGCGGCGTAAACGATCGGCGACAGAAGCGGGTGGGTTTCCGGCGCTTCGATCGCGGCAAAGAGGCCAGGCCCGGCGTTCTTGATGCCGGCGGCGTCGGAGATCAAGATCGCCTTTCCCTCCCGCGCCATGATCTCGTGCATGTTGGACACGGTCTTTTCGAAATGCCGGTCGGACGGCGCGATGACGATGACCGGCGTATGCTCGTCGATCAGCGCGATCGGCCCGTGCTTCAACTCGCCCGCCGCGTAGCCTTCGGCGTGGATATAGGAAATTTCCTTCAGCTTCAGCGCGCCTTCCATGGCGAGCGGGAAGGAGACGCCGCGTCCGACATAGAGCGTATCGGTCGCCTTCGCGATCTCACGGGCGACTTCCTCGATCAGCGGCGCCTTTTTCAGGGCTTCGCCGACGAGGCGCGGTATCTGCAGCAAGGCGGTGACGATTTCCTTCTCCTCAGCCTCGGAGAGGACGCCGCGCTGGCGGCCGGCCGCGACCGCAATCGAGGCGAGCGCGGCGAGCTGGCAGGTGAAAGCCTTGGTCGAGGCGACGCCGATCTCGGGGCCGGCCGCCATCGGGAAGATGACGTCGGCCTCGCGCGCGATCGAGGATTCCGGCACGTTGACGACGGCGGCGATCTTCTGCCCGTGCGCTTTGGCGTTGCGCAGCGCCGCGAGCGTGTCGGCGGTCTCGCCCGACTGCGACACGAACAAAGCGCCGCCGTTTTTGGGATAAGGCACGTCGCGATAGCGAAGCTCGGACGCGACATCGATCTCGACCGGAAGCCGCGCGAAGGTCTCGAACCAGTATTTCGAAATCAGGCCGGCGTAATAGGCGGTGCCGCAGGCCGAAATCGTCAGCCGGTCGAGCTTTGAAAAATCGAACGCGCCCTTCGGGAGCGTAATCGTTCCGGTCGCGGCGTCGATATAGCGCGAAAGCGTGTGCGCGATGACTTCCGGCTGTTCGTGAATTTCCTTCGCCATGAAATGGCGGTGGCCGTCCTTGTCGACGATATTGTCGCTCGCCGACGAGATCGTCTCGGCGCGCGCGGTTTTAGCGCCTTTCTCGGTGTAAATATCGAAACCCCTTCGGGTGATCACCGCGAAGTCGCCTTCCTCAAGATAGGTGACGCGGTTGGTGAAGGGGGCGAGCGCATAGGCGTCGGAGCCGACGAACATCTCGCCGTCGCCGCGCCCGATCGCCAGCGGGCTGCCGCGCCGCGCGGCGATCAGCAGATCGTCCTCGCCGGTGAAGACGATGGCGAAGGCGAAGGCGCCGCGCATGCGGTCGAGCGCTTTCTTGACCGCGTCCTTGGCGGGAAGGTTTTCGTTCTGCAGGTAATAGGTGATGAGCTGCGCGCAGACTTCCGAATCGGTCTGCGAGGTGAAGGTGAAGCCTTTGGCTTTCAGCTCCTCGCGCAGCTCCGCGAAATTTTCGATGATGCCGTTATGGACGAGAGCGAGGCGCTCGGTCGCGTGCGGGTGGGCGTTGTCGTCGGTCGCCGCGCCATGCGTCGCCCAGCGGGTGTGGCCGATGCCGGTCGCTCCGGCGAGCGGGCTTTTCTCCAGCCGCCCGGTAAGGACGCTCAGTTTGCCCGAGGCGCGGCGGCGGTCGAGCCGGCCATGGTCGATCGTGGCGACGCCCGACGAATCGTAGCCGCGATATTCAAGGCGCTTCAGCCCCTCGACGATCAGCGGCGCGACATCGCCTTTCCCGAGAATTCCAATGATTCCGCACATAGGCCCTGAATGTCCCCACTCGCCGCCGCCGTCATATCAATTTGTGTTGCGGCGCGATACAGCAGCTTAAACCGAGCAGGGTTAAGGCCTTATTGGGGTTTTCAGGCGGCGGACCTTGCGCCTTGCGCGGCGGCGCGCGGGAAAATCATCGTCGCCACCGCCCCGCCGCCGGACGGCGATACGATCGTAAATGAAAAATGGTTAAGCGCGGCGATCGTCGACACCAAAGCGAGGCCGAGCCCCGCGCCCTCATGGCGACGGGTGTAGCTCTCGTCCCCCTGGCGGAACGGCTTGACGATTTCCTGAAGTTTGTTCTCAGGGATGCCGCAGCCGGTGTCGGAAATTTTCACCGCCACCTCCTCGGCGTCGGATTTGACGAGGATACTGACATGCCCGCCCTTGGAATTGAACTTGACCGCGTTCGACAAAAGCTCGCGGACGGCAAGGCAGATATGCGTTTCGTCGCCGCGCACGTCCGACCGGCGGCGCAGCGAATCGACGGAGATCGTCACCTCCTTGGCGTTGGCCGCCTCGCGCACCCGTTCGACCTCCTGGTGGATGAGGGCGACGACATCGAAAACGCCGGCCGCGACCTGCGCGGAGGAAGCGGCGCTGAGATGCACGAAGTCGAGAATGCGGCTGACGAGGGTCAGCATCTGCTGGCCGCTCGCCTGAATCTGCCGGAGCAGGTTCAGCGATTCAGGATCGTTCGATCGCGGCGGCGTCGCTTCGAGAACGGCGGCAAGGCCAAGGACATGATTGAGCGGCGTGCGCAGCTCGTGATTCATCATCGACAAAAACGCGTCGCGGGCGATCTCGCCGCGGTCCGCGCCGGCGGGGCGGATCGCCGTCTCCGGCGACTGAAATTCGAAATCGGCGAGCGCGAGGCGGATCGCCGCCTTCACTTCCTCCGCGTCCGACGGCTTCCTCAGGAAGCGCATCACCTTGCCTTCGTTGATCGCGGCGACAGCGGTTTCCTGATCGGCGTTTCCGGTCAGCATCAGGCGCCGGATCGACGGCGCCTTTTCGCGCACCGCCTTAAGGAGTTCGATGCCGGTCATCTCCGGCATCTGCATGTCGGCGATGATGACGGCGATCGACGGCGTCTCGTCGATCAGCTTGAGCGCCAGCGGGCCGCTGGTCGCGGTGAGGATTTCAAACTCGCCCGACAGCCGGCGCTTCATCGCCGACAGCAGTCTTTCTTCATCGTCGACCAGAAGAATTGTTCTAGGCTGCTGCACTTGCTCCCTCCATCGCAGGTCTGACGCCGACCGCCTTCAGCGGCAATTCGATCAGAAAGGTCGTGGCGAAGCCCTCGATATCGATGAGGCCGAGCCGCCCGTGATGACCCTTGACGATGAAATCCTTGGCGAGCGCCAATCCCTGTCCCGTGCCTTTTCCGACCGGCTTTGTGGTGAAGAAGGGGTCGTAAATTTTCTGGCGCAGGCTGTCGGGGATTCCCTTGCCGTTGTCGCTGATCGACAGCTTGATGTAATTATTGTCGAAGGCGGTGCCGATCCTGATGCGCCCGACCGGGGGCTTGGCCTCGTCGACGGCGTCGAGCGCGTTGAGAAGGATATTAAGGATCACCTGCTGGATCTGGCCGCGCCGGCATTTCACCAATGGCAGGTCGGCGGTCAGCTCAAGCTCGATTTCAGCGATGCCCTTGCGGCGGTTGCGGCAGAGCGTCACGACATTGCGTGCGATCGCGTTCAGGTCGGCTTCTTCGTTCTCGCCGGTGCCGGGATGCGCGAATTCCTTCATCAACAGCACGATGTCGCGGACCTGCCGGATGCCGTCGCGCGAATCGGCGAGGGCCGACAGGATGTCGCCGACAACCTTTTCAAGCACGATCGACTGGTTGAACGCCTCGATCTCGGCGACTTCAGCCTTGTAGCGGTCGTCGCTCGCCGCCGCGCCGCGCAGCACTTCATAGCGCGTATAGGATTGATGGATGTTTTTGAGGGCGTCTTTCAGGAAATCCAGATTGTCGCCGATGAACTGGATCGGCGTGTTGATCTCATGGGCGATGCCGGCCGCGAGCGCGCCGATCGCCTCAAGCCGCCGCGCCTCGTCGATCTGCTGCTCGAACAGGCGCTGGCGTTCATGTTCTTTCACCTTGTCGGTGATGTCGCGAAATAGAAGAAGATAGCGGAATTCCGAGGTGAAGGCGCCGGCGAATCCCTGCACCTCGACGGTGATCGGGCTCCCCGAGAGGTCGTTCGCCTTCAGCGCATCAAGTGAAAATTCGCCGTCGCCCTTGCTCGACAGGAACTTGCTCGCCTCGGGGAAGAATTCGTCGAGGCTGCGGCCGATGATTTCCTCGACGCGGCCGCCGAGCTTGCGGCCGCCGGCGGGGTTCAGCTCGCGGATGATGAAATCCGGCGTACACAGAATGATGCCCTTGGGCGCGGCGGTCATGATCTCGTAGAGCAGCGTCTTGGTCGAGGTGAGCGCGGTCGCCGACGCTTCAAGTTCGGCGTCGCGGTCGCTCAGCGCCTTGCGAAACTCACCCAGCAGTTTTTCAGCCTCCAGGCGGCGCAGGCGTTCCTTTTTGGCGAAAGCCTTGACGGCGTTGAGTTCGTGGATCATGCGGCGAAGCATCACACGCAAAAGTTGCGGTTTTATTTATCGCCCGCATCGCGGGAAACCGCTCATCTTTTGTTAACGCTAGGCGGCGCCCCGATCGGCGAGGATCATCTCCGCCGCTTTTTCCGCGATCATGATCGTCGGCGCGTTGGTGTTGCCGGAAACGAGGTTCGGCATGACCGAGGCGTCGACGACGCGCAGGCCGCTGACGCCTCTGACCTTGAGGCGCGGATCGACGACACTGTCCGCGTCCGATCCCATCCGGCAGGTTCCGACCGGGTGGTAGATGGTGTCGGCGCGCCGCTTGATGTCGGCGATCAGCGCGGCGTCATCGGCGTCCGGCCCTTCATAAAGATAGGCGCCTGCGACGTCCCGCATCGCTGGCGCCTCCATGATCCGGAACACCTGCCGCGCGCCTTTCATCAGGCGGCGCAGATCGTCCGCGTCGGACAGGAAATTAGGGTCGATGACGGGCGCCGCCGCGGGATCGGACGAACCGAGCAGCACTTCGCCCCGGCTCTTCGGGCGCAACACGCAGACATGACAGGAAAAGCCGCCGCCCAGATGTTTCTTGTCGCCATGATTGTCGACCAGCGCCGGCAGGAAATGAAGCTGCACATCGGGTTCGGCTTCCCGAGGATCGGTTTTCAGAAAGCCGCCGGCTTCGGCGAGGTTTGAGGTGAGGGGACCGCGCTTTTCCTTGCGGAAGGCGCCGAGCGCGCCGGGAAATCCGAGCGCGAAGGCAAGCGACATCCCGACCGAATGAGGGGACGTTGTTTTCCGCAGCACCGTGTAGTCGAGATGGTCCTGCAAATTCTTGCCGACGCCCGGCGAATTGACGATGGCCTCGACGCCGACCGAATTCAGATGCGCGGCGGGGCCGACGCCCGACAGCATCAATAATTGCGGCGACTGGAACGCGCCGGCCGAAACGATGATTTCCTTGCGGGCGCGGATTGTCTGCGCGGTCTTTCCCTGACGGAAGCGAACGCCGGTCGCGCGCCCGTCCTCGATCAGGATTTTTTCAGCAAGGCTGTCGGGTTTCACCTCGACATTGGCGCGCGCGCGCGCGGGGTGAAGATAGGCGACGGCGGCGGAGCAGCGTTTTCCGTCGCGCTGCGTCACCTGATAAAATCCCATGCCTTCCTGTTTTTCGCCGTTGAAATCGTCATTCGACGGCAATTGCAATTCAGCCGCCGCCGCGAGGAAAGCGTCCGAGAGCGGATTTTTATATCTGAGATCGCTCACCGTCAGCGGTCCGCCGGTCGCGTGAAGGCTGTCGGCGCCGCGCTGCTGGTCCTGCGCCTTTTTGAAATAGGGAAGAACGCCGTCGAAGTCCCAGCCGGTGGCGCCGGCGCGCGCCCATCCGTCATAATCGGCCTTCGTTCCCCTTATATAGATCATCGCATTGATCGAACTGGAGCCGCCGAGCGTGCGCCCGCGCGGCTGCTTGCCGATCTTGCCGTCCATGTGCTTTTGCGGCGCGGTCGCGAACGACCAGTTGTAGACCGTGCCCTTGGGAAAGAACGCAAAGCCGAGCGGCGTCGAGATCAGCACGCTTTTGTCTTCCGGCCCGGCTTCGAGAATGCAGACCGTCGACTTGCCGTCCTCGCTGAGGCGATTGGCGAGGACGCAGCCGGCGGAGCCCGCGCCGAGGATGATGTAGTCGAAAGTTTCTTCGGTCATATTGATCCGTTTTTGAAGCGTCGCTCGTCAGATGAATTTCCGCGCCATCTTCAAAATCTTGTCGGTCTTCACCGAGAAGGGCGGGTAGAGCATTTTGCTCGACGCGAACCGGCTCTGGTAGAATACCGGCTTCAAATGCGAAAACGTCTCGAAGCCCTTTTCCCCATGATAGGCGCCGATGCCGCTCTTGCCGACGCCGCCGAAGGGAAGGTTTTCCTGCGCCACATGCCAGAGCGTGTCGTTGACGGTGACGCCGCCCGCGATGGTGCGCGCCAGCATCTCGTCGCGCGCCTGCGCATCGTCGCCGAACCAGTAGAGCGCGAGCGGGCGATCGCCCCGATTGATGCGGGCGATTGCGTCCTCGCGCCCCGAGACCGACAGCACGGGAAGAATCGGGCCGAAGATTTCTTCCTTCATCAGCGCAAGGCCCTGCGGCGGGTCGACGACGATCGTCAGCGGCAG
>MEMM01000144.1:24208-30989 GCA_001767925.1 Alphaproteobacteria bacterium RIFCSPHIGHO2_12_FULL_63_12 | reverse complement strand
CCGATCTCGATGATCTTCGCGCCGGCGTCCTTGGCTTCCGCGACCATCGCTTTCAATCTGGCGAAATGGCGCGGCGAAATGATTGCGGTGTAA
Organism: Alphaproteobacteria bacterium RIFCSPHIGHO2_12_FULL_63_12; assembly: GCA_001767925.1. Classification (GTDB taxonomy): domain Bacteria; phylum Pseudomonadota; class Alphaproteobacteria; order Caulobacterales; family Parvularculaceae; genus Amphiplicatus. The sequence goes on along the minus strand of MEMM01000144.1, from coordinate 30,896 downwards.
TCGTCGGTGGTGTCGATTTCGGGATAGAGCTGGCGCGCCGCCGATGAGAGCGCCTCGACGGTCGCATCAAGTTTCGCGCGCGGCGTCAGCACGTAATCGGGCGCGACGCAGGTCTGTCCCGCGTTGAAGGTTTTCCCTTGCGCGATCGACAGGGCGGCGGCGGCGATGTCGGCGCTGTCGTCGATCACCGCCGGCGATTTGCCGCCCAGTTCAAGCGTCACGGGGGTGAGGTTTTTCGCCGCCGCCATATAGACGCGCTGGCCGATCGAGGTCGAACCGGTGAACAGCAAATGATCGAAGGGCGTCGCGGCGAACGCCTGCCCGAGCTCGGCGCCGCCGGTGACGACCGCCATCACGCTTTCGTCGAATTCGGCGCGCACGATTTCGCGCATCATTTCCGCGGTCGCCGGCGTCAGCTCGCTCGGCTTGATCATAACGCGGTCGCCGGCGCCGAGCGCGGCGGCGGCAGGCGAAAAGGCGAGCTGCAACGGATAATTCCAAGGCGAAATGATTCCGATGACGCCGAGGGGCTGCGGCTCAAGCCGGCTTCTCGCGGGCAGCATGTGCAAAGGCGTCGCGACGACTCGCGGGCTCATCCAGCGCCGCAGGTGTTTCTTGACGCCCTTGGCGGCCGAAATCGTGACGACGATTTCCGCCAGCAGCGTCTCGTAGCGCGAGCGGTTGGTGAAGTCGGCGTTGATCGCCTCGACGATCCGCTTTTCGTTCGATTCAACGGCGTGGATCAGCGCGTCGAGCCGCGCGATCCGCGTCGCGTACGAAGGATTGGGCTCCGCCGCGAAGGCGGTTTTCTGCAGCTCGAATATCCGGTCGAGTTCGGCGTCGCGCGCGGGACTGGCGTCGAGGGGGCGAGACGTATCGGGCATAAGTTCCTCCGGGGCGGTCGGGAACGCAGGAAACCGCCAAGTTTCCCGCAATCCGCCCGTGACGTCCAGCCAATAAGTCAGCAGCCCCTAATTCGCAGTTTCGGCGACGATCGCGATCAGGCTTTCGGTGTCGTTGACGGCGATCCGCGTCGCCTTCGCGGCGCCATATTGGGCGAGGTCGGCGAGTTCCACCCAGCCCCGTTCGGGCTCGAGAACGGAGCGCGAATAGATTTTCGCGCCGCTGCTCGCAAGGACGACAGAGGCGCGGCCGTTCTCGTCGAACAGCATCGCGAAATCCTCCGCCCCCGGCGGCAAGGCGAATACCGGCGCGATGGCGCCGCTCGCCGCATCGTATCGCAACAGATCGAAAGCGGGCGCGTCGCCGTCGCCGGCGGCGCCGGTGAACCACAAATTCTCTCCCTTCTTGTCGCTGATCATCGCGCGGCCGATATTTTCGCGCAGCATCGATTTCTCGCCGCTCTCAACGTCGACGCGATAAAGGCTTCCGGGCTCTGACCGGTAATAGACGGCGAGCGCCTTGCCGCCGTCGAGCCAGGCGTAATAGCCGAGCGGCGCGAAGTCGGCGACCGGCGCGCCGCCGTCTTTTTTGGCGAGCGAGTTCAAGTGAACGCGCGTCACATCGCCTTCGGGATTTTCCTGGATATAGGAAATTCCGCCGCCCGGCGCTTCCTTCGGCGAATATTCGCTGCGATCCTTGGAGGCGGCGACGGCGCGGCTCTTGCCGGTATCGACGTCGTAAAGCCGGATGTCGGTTTTGCCGCTTTTCCCTTCGGCGACGTAATAGAAGGCGTTCTTTCCGGCGAGAAACGACGGCTGGTTGTCATAGCCCTTGCGATGCGTCGCGTTTTTCAGAGAGCCGATGATCGGCGTGCTGTCATAGGACGCGATCCGGCCGACGAATATGTCCGTATCCGGAATATCCTCGGCGGCGACAACCGGGGCCGGGGTCTCTTCCGCGAAAGCGGGGGAAAGACCTGAAAGAAGGATCATGGCGGTAGCGAAACGGCGTATCATAAGGGACTCCTCAAGTAAGCCCCGATCCTAACCCGCTGGCCGGAAAGTGGAAGCCGCCGCGGAGCTTCGGCGCGACAGCCTTCGCCCTTCGGGTTTGGAGCTGCGCACCTGGCCTGCCGAGCCGTAGCCCTCACAGGCGTTTTTTGGCGAAAGCTCGGCCCGAACCGGATTTCAGGTATTTTTCAAAGGCGATGGCCTGATCGGGATCGGAAAAAGCCAGATAGGTTTTGATGCGCCATGGCTTGTATTTGGCGGTGTGCGGCGCGCCGCCGGTATTATGTTTGAGGAGGCGCGCCTTCAGGTCGTCGCATACGCCGACATAAAACCGCTCGGGATGCTCGACGCTTTCAAGGATATAGACATATTTCATTGAAACGACCGGTCCGCCTGCGCTGCGCTTCGGCGCGACAGCCTTCGCCCTTCGGGTTTGGAACTGCACACCTGGCCTGCCGAGCCGAAGCCCGAAGGGCGAAGGCTGGTGGAGCTGAGCGGAATCGAACCGCTGACCTCCTCATTGCGAACGAGGCGCTCTCCCAACTGAGCTACAGCCCCTTGCGGCCTTGAAGGCCGGAGGTTTGGGTGGCGCTCATCTAGGCGCGGGCTTGCGCGCTGTCAATTCCGGGATGATGCTTCTTCGGATCGAGGGAGGTCTGGATGATTGAAATCGCGGCGGCGCTGATGCTCGGGGCTTCGAGGACCGAGGTTCCCCCGGAAAGCTGGAATTGCCGCAATCAGATCGAGGTCTGGTGCGCGGCGGACGGCTGCGCGGCGACGCCGGCGGAGGAATCAACGCCGATGGATTTCTGGGCGTCCGCCGACGGCTCGCTTTCCGCCTGCGCCTATTCCGGCTGCTGGGAGGGGCGGGCGACGGTCAGCGCCTCGGCGGGGCGCCTGCTCTGGATCGGCGACAACCTTCCCTTCGCGTCGTCGGTTGAGGGCGCCGCTGGCGACGTTACTTTGCTCATCCTTGCGAAAGACGGCGTCGGCTTCATCCGCGCCGGCGGCATTGCGACCCCGGTTCTGTGTCGCCGGGCGCTGAAGGCGGCCGACTAGCCGCCTGTCGGTTGCGAAAGTCGCCGACGCGCCATAAATCGCGGACCTTAAGCCAAGCCCGGAAGGACAGGCGCCATGATCGTGATTTCCTACATCTTCAACGCCGCCATCCAGCTTTACATCCTGGTCGTCTTCGTCACCGTCATCATGAGCTGGCTGGTCGGTTTCAACGTCATCAATCGCCACAACCAGTTCGTCGATATGGTGTGGCGGACGTGCCTCAGTTTGACCGAGCCGGCGCTGCGGCCGATCCGGAACATGATGCCCAATCTTGGCGGGCTCGACATTTCGCCGATCGTTTTGCTGATCGGCCTCAATGCGCTGCAGCTCGGCGTCAATACGTATATCCTCAGACCGCTGGGCGGCTGACGTTTGGCGCAAGGCTTCCTCCTTCGGGTTCGGGCGACGCCGGGGGCGAGCCGCGCATCGGTCGGGGGAAAATGGGCGGGCCCGAATGGCGACACCCGCCTTGTCGTCCGCGTGACGGCGGCCCCCGAGAAGGGGAAAGCCAACAAGGCCGCCGCGGAAGCGATCGCCAAAGCCTTCGGCTTGCCGAAGTCGGCCGTGTCGATTACCGCAGGGGAAACCGATCGCCTGAAGACTTTTGCGCTCGACGGCGATCCGGGGCCCCTCGCGGCGCGACTGGCCGCGCTTCTGGAAGAGTGAACACGTGACGGCGGCGATCATCGACGGAAAAGCGGTAGCGGCGGCGTTGCGCGAGCGCGTCGCCGGCGCGGTTCAACGCCTGCAGTCGGCGTCGGGCGTCACGCCGGGCCTTGCGGTCGTGCTCGTCGGCGACGATCCGGCGAGCCATGTCTATGTCCGCAACAAGGGGATCGCGACGAAAAAGGCGGGCATGGCGTCGTTCGAGCATCGCTTGCCGGCGACGGCGCGCGAGGAGGACGTGGTCGCCCTCGTTCGCCGGCTGAACGCCGACGACGCGGTCGACGGCATTCTCGTCCAGATGCCGCTGCCGGCGCAGATCGACGCGCATAAAGTCATCAACGAAATCGATCCCGCGAAGGACGTCGACGGCCTAACGCAGGCGAACGCCGGGAGGCTGCTGCTCGGCGCGACAGGGCTTGTTCCGTGCACGCCGCATGGATCGGTCCTGCTCATCAAGACGGTCGAGCAAAAACTTTCCGGCCTTCACGCCGTCGTCGTCGGCCGCTCGATCCTTGTCGGAAAACCGTTGTCGCTGTTGCTGCTCGCCGAGAATTGCACGGTGACGATGGCGCATTCGCGCACCAAAGACCTCGCCGCCGTCTGTCGCTCAGCCGATATTCTCTGCGCGGCGGTCGGGAAAGCTGAACTCGTTCAGGGCGACTGGGTGAAGGAAGGCGCGATCGTCATCGATGTCGGCATCAACCGGGTCGGCGACCGGCTGATCGGCGATGTCGACTACGCTGCGGCGGCGACGCGCGCGCGCGCGATCACGCCGGTGCCGGGCGGCGTCGGGCCGATGACCATCGCCTGCCTTTTGAAGAACACGGTTCTCGCCGCCGCGCGCCGCCGCGGCCTTGCCGATCCGGAGATTTGATTGGCGGGCCCCGCGATCGCGGTCATTCTTCCCTGCCTTGACGAAGAGGCGGCGATCAGCGCGGTCGTCGCCGATTTTCGCAAGGCGCTGCCGACCGCCGACATCTATGTCTATGACAATGCGTCGACCGATGGCACCGCCGCGGCGGCAAGCCGCGCCGGGGCGATCGTCCGCCGCGAGCCAAGGCCCGGCAAAGGCAATGCGGTGACGCGCGCCTTTGCGGATATCGACGCTGAAATTTATGTCATCGCGGACGGCGACGGAACCTATGACGCGGCGTCCGCGCCGGCGATGATCGAAAGGCTGCGCCGTGATACGCTCGACATGGTCGTCGGCGTCAGGATGCATTCATCGGCCGCCGCCTACCGGCCGGGGCATGTGTTCGGCAACCGCCTTTTCTCCAGCGTTTTTCGCTCGCTCTTCCGGACCGATTACGCCGACATTTTGAGCGGCTATCGCGTGCTGTCGCGGCGCTTCGTCAAGAGCTTTCCCTCCCGCGCGCGCGGCTTTGAAATCGAAATCGAGATGGCGGCGCATGCGGCGCTGCTGCGCATTCCGGTGGCGGAAATCGAGACGCCTTACGGCGCGCGCAAGGAAGGCGCCGCGAGCAAGCTCAGCACGCTGCGCGACGGCGCGCGAATTTTGCGGCGGATGTTCCGCTTCCTGCGCCTGCACCGCCCGCGTTTCGTTTACGGCCTCCTCGGCATTCTCGGCGTCGGCGTCGCGACGATTCTGGTCATTCCGGTCATCGTCGAATTCATCAGGACGGGCCTCGTGCCGCGCTTTCCGACCCTGATCGTCGCGACGGCGATCGGGCTTGGCGGCCTGGCGGCTTTCGCGGTCGGCGCCATTCTCGACGCGCAGGCGCAGCATTTCGCCGAGACCAAGCGCCTTGCCTATTTGCGCCTCGCGCCGCCGCCGCATGAATAGCATCGTGAAAAAAGCGGCGATCGCGATCGGCCTTGCGCCCGCGCTGGCGGCGCTTTTTCTCGTCGGCGTCGTTGCGGCGTTCGCCGTTCCGAACGACGCGGTCATTAAAAACCTCAACGACCGCCCGGAAGTTCTTTACGCGCGCCGCGCCGACAATGGCCGCGTCATCGACGCCGACACCGAATGCATCGGCATGAGCATCGGGCTGGAGCTGAGCGCGCCCGCCGCCGATCTTCTCCATCGCGCGGTCAAGGCGCAAAGCCTTTACGGGTGCGCGGCGCTGCCGCCGTATTTTTCAGGGTCGAAGACGCAAAAGGTTCTCGACTATTTCCGCTATTGGCATGGCTATCTGCTGATCTCGCGGCCGGTGCTCTCGGTCATGCCCTACAATGATTTGCGCGGCTATCTCTTCACGCTGTCGCTCGGGCTTTTCGGCTGGCTCTTGTGGCGCATCGGCGAGGATTTTGGCGCGAAGACCGCGCTGGCGCTGGCGGCGCCGTTCGTGGTTTTGAATGCCATGGGTCTGATGGTCGTCGCGACCAAAGCGACAAGCTGGTTCCTGGCGATCGGCGCCGGACTGTACCTGTCGCGCCGCAAAAGCGCCGAGGCGCCGCTGCTGTTTTTTTTCATCCTCGGCGCGCTGACCGCCTATTTCGATTTCTTCACCGCGCCGGCGTTCATATTCTGTTTCGCGGCGATGGTTTCAGCGCTTTACGAAATCCGCGCAGGGCGCAAACCGTCATGGGCGACGTTCATTCTCTCAGGCGTTTTCTGGGGCGCGGGCTGGGCGGGGCTCATCCTCGTCAAGATCGCGATCGCCGACGCGCTGCTCGACGCGCCGGTCTGGGGCAATTTCGTCGAGGCGGCGCTGTTTCGCGTGCGCGGCGAGACGGCGGATGTCGACAGCTTCATCCCGGGCGCGGCGCTTTATGAAAACATCGCCGCGATGAAAACATTCTGGGGACCGGTCGCGGTGATCGCCTTCCTGATCTTGCCCGTCGCGACGAAAGCGCGCCGCGCGCGCTGGGCGGGGCTCGTCAGATCGCGCAGCGTCTGTCTCGGGATCGCGGCGACGCCGCTCCTGTGGATGGAGGTCTTCACCAACCACACCCAGATCCACGCCGCCTTCACCCAGATCAATTACGCCCCGGCCTTCATGCTGGCGGCGCTGGTGCTGGCCGGGTCGCGCGCGCTCCCGCCGACCGCTTGATCGCCCTCCCGCCGATCCCCATCTTTGGGGGCGAAA
>MEMM01000144.1:12504-24109 GCA_001767925.1 Alphaproteobacteria bacterium RIFCSPHIGHO2_12_FULL_63_12 | reverse complement strand
CGGCGACGGGTCTTGCGATCACCGCCTCGGCGGCGGGCGCGGTCGGCCGGGCGGTCGCTTCGCCCTTGCGGGCCGTCGCGCTCCTGACCGGGCTTGGCGCGCTGGCTCTCGCCGGCGTCGGTCTTTACGATGTTGAGTGGGCGGGCGGTCTTGCGGTCGGCGCGCTTCTCGCAACGATGCTCGCCGCGGGGGCCGGAAAACTCCGCCGGGCGGCCGTAAAAAGCCGCGAGAGCGGCCGCCGTTAACCCATGATTAACCAATAAAAACAATGAGTTAAAATAAGGCAAGGCGACGCCTCAGCCACATTTCCGCCGCAAACCGGCGCGATTGTCATCCTCAGCTTCATTGAGCCTCTTTGACGCTTCCTGCACCCAGAGCCGCCCGGTCCTCGCCCCCGCACCCCAAGGACCGGGCGGTTCGTTATTTGCGGCGATGAAATCGCGAAATCCGTAGCGTTGTTGTTGCGCAGGCAAGGCGCATCAAGATAGGCAATCGGGATGCCGCTTCCCCGCATCGCGCCGTCGATTCTGTCCGCCGATTTCTCCCGCCTCGGCGAGGAAATTACGGCGGTGACGGCCGCCGGCGCCGATTTCATTCATGTCGACGTGATGGACGGGCACTTCGTACCGAACCTCACCATCGGGCCGCTGGTCGTCGAGGCGATCCGAAAATCCTCGCCGCTGCCGTTCGACGTTCATTTGATGATCTCGCCGGTCGATCCTTTCATCGACGCCTTCGTCAAGGCGGGCGCCGACATTTTGACCGTCCACCCCGAAGCCGGCCCGCATCTTCACCGCACGCTGCAGGCGATCCGCTCGGCGGGCGCCAAGCCCGGCGTTGCGCTCAATCCCGCGACGCCGGTCAGCGCAATTGAGTCGCTCATCGACGACGTCGATCTGATCCTCGTCATGAGCGTCAATCCGGGCTTTGGCGGTCAGGCGTTCATCGCCTCGCAACTGAAGAAGATCGAAGCGATCCGTAGACTGATCGATCTCTCGGGACGCGATGTGATGCTGGAGGTCGACGGCGGCGTCAACGCCGCCACCGCAGCGCGCGCGGTTTCCGCCGGCGCCGACGTCCTTGTCGCCGGATCGGCGGTCTTTCGCGGCGATCCAAAATCCTATGCGTCGAACATCGCCGCGTTGAAGGGCGTAAAGAACCAGTGACGCCCGCTTCGCGCAAAAAATCGGACAATGCGGGCGTCGTCGAGCGCGTGCAGCGCGCCTGGGGAGAAAGCCCGTTTTATCAGGCGCAGCTGAACGGTCCCGCGCCCGACCGCCTCGCGCTGAAGCCGGTCGATCCCTATGGCGCCGACAAGGCGCTCGGCGAGGCGATCGCCGCCGGCCGTCTGTCGATCGGCGCGCAATCGGTCGATTGCGAAGGCGAGCTGGAGCGGTTGTGGGCGCTGGCCGGACGCGAAGGCCCCTTGCATGATTTTCTCCATCGCTTCGTCTGGCTGCGCCATCTCGCGGCGCTCGGCCAGAAGGGGCGCGAGCCGGCGCAGCGGCTGGCGGAGGCGTGGTTCGCCGACAATGAAAAATGGTCGCCGGACAGCTGGGAGCCCTACACGACCGGCGAGCGGCTCATTCATCTTTGCTGTCACGGCCAGGTCGTCATCGCGCGCGGCGACGCGCTCTGGCGCAGCCGGGTTTTGACCGCGATGGCGCGCCAGACGCGTCACCTCGCCAAGGCCGGGCATCGCGCCGGCGCGGCGCATGAGCGGCTGATGACAGCGATGGCGCTGACGGTGTCGGCGCTGGCGCTTCCCGGCTGCGAGCCCGAAGCGGAAAAGGGCCTTGAGCTGCTGCGCCGCGAGCTGCGCTTGCAGATCCGGCCCGACGGCGGCCATGTCAGCCGCAACCCGTCACGTCAGCTGGAGCTGGTCGTCCGTCTACAGATGGTCTTGCGGGCGCTGGAGGCGCGGCGGATGCCGACGCCCGGATTCTTGCGCCACGTCACCGGGCGCGCGGCGGCGCATGTGCAGCTCTTCCGTTCCGGGGACGGCCGCCTTGCGGTCTTCAACGGCGGCTATGAAGACGACGGCGCCGCGCTCGCCTCGGCGCTGACGGCGGTCGATGAGGCGGTGGAGCCGACGGGCTTCGCCCGCCACTCGGGATTTCAGCGCCTTGAAGCGGCGCGCAGCGTTTTGATCGCGGATATCGGCGCGGCGCGCGGCGGCGCTTCGACCCCTGGCGCCTATCAGGGCAGCGCCTCGTTCCATTTTTCTTCCGCCCGCACGCGCATCGTCGTCAATTGCGGCTCGGGCGCGCAGCTTCCCGGCGAATGGGCGGGCGCGCTCAGGCAAGCGGCGGCGCATTCGACCCTGTCTACCGAGCCGCGCGAGGCGGCCGCTGCGTTCTTCCGCAACGCCATCATCACCCATCGCCGCGCCGAGGACCCGCGCGGGCACCTTCTGGAAATCGAGCGCGCCTTCGGCGTCGATGCTGAAGCGATGAAGCATGTGCGGCGGTTCTACCTTGCTGTCCGCGGCGACGATCTTCGGGGCGAGGACCGCCTTGTCGGCGCGACGGCGGCGGTCGCGGCCGGCTGGCGGCTGCGGTTCCATCTCCATCCGGGGGTCAAAGCCTCGCTCGCCCGCGACAACCGCTCGATCATTCTTGCCCTCGCCAACCGCGAAGGCTGGCGGTTCCGCACCAATTGCCGCAACATTTCGATCGAACGCAGCATTTATTGCGGTGCGGGGGGGCTGCCCCAATCGACTGAACAGATTGTAATCAGCGCGGGCGCCTTGGAAGAGGAGCATCCCGGGGATATGGTGGTCCGGTGGAGTTTTCGCCGGATGGAAACCGCCTAGGCGCGGCGCGATCGCTTCTCACGCTATGGGGGGGCGGTGAACGCCCGGTCGACGATCATGGACGGAGCGGAGCGCGCCGGTGTTTGAATCGATTGTTTCCGCGTTTAAGCGCGCCGCCCGGCTGGGGCGTCCGGCGCGATCGCTAAAAGACTTCGACATTTCCTCGTTGCTCGACCGGCCGCAACGCCGCATCGATTTGCGCGCCGCGAGCAAGCTGATCCACGGCAAGCGCGTGCTGATCACCGGCGCCGGCGGCACGATCGGCTCGGAACTCGCGCGCCAGACCGCGGGATTTCAGCCGGCCAAGCTCGCGCTCGTCGATAATTCGGAATTCAATCTCTACGAAATCGACATGGAGCTGCGCGAGGCGGGGCATGGCGCGTCGCTGTTTTCGTCGCTTACCGATGTGACGCGGATCGAACACCTGACGCGCGTCTTCGATCTCGTGAAGCCTGAAATCGTCCTGCACGCCGCCGCCTACAAGCATGTGCCGATCGTCGAGCAGAACCGCTGCGCCGCCGCGCAGGTCAATGTGATGGGCGCCAAGCTGGTTTTCGACGCCGCGGTGCGCGTCAAGGCGGAAACAGTGGTTTTCATTTCGACGGACAAGGCCGTCAATCCGTCGAGCTTCATGGGCGCGACGAAGCGGATCGCCGAGCTTTATGCGCAGGCGCTCGACGTCGCGCAGAGCGAAACGCGCTTTACGACCGTGCGCTTCGGCAATGTGTTCGGCTCGACCGGCTCGGTCGCGCCGCTGTTCACCCGCCAGATCGCGCATGGCGGTCCGGTGACCGTGACCCACCCCGACATCAAGCGCTTCTTCATGACGACCAAGGAAGCGGTGCAGCTTGTGCTTCAGGCGGCGAGCCTTGAAAGCGGCGAGAAATCGATCGTCAGCCATGACGGGCGGGTGTTCGTTCTCGACATGGGCGAGCCGGTGCTCATTCTCGATCTCGCCAAGCGCATGATCGAGGCGTCCGGGCTGGTTCCGGGCAAGGATATCGAAATCCGCTTTTCAGGGCTTCGTCCAGGCGAAAAGCTGTTCGAGGAAATCTTTCTCGATACGGACAAACTGATCAGCACCGGCGCCGACGGCGTCCTGCTCGGCTCGCCGGCGATGATCGACCTTCCGCTTTTGAACCCGCGCCTGTCGGACGTTTTGAAGGCGGCCAATATCGCCGACCAGAAAGCGCTCGACGAGGCGGTTCACGCGCTGGTGCCCGAGTTTTCCCCAGCGCTCGGCGAAGGGCAGGGCGCGCGCCAGACGCCACGCTAACCTAGTTGCGGCGCGCCTTTTTGCGCAAAACCGGTTTCCACATTTGCGCCCGGCGCGCTAGTTGCGGCGCGCCCCCCGGTTGGCTAAGTCTCGCCCGAGATTCTCCGGAGCCCCCGATGACCCAGATAACGCCTGTCCGGCGCGCCCTTCTTTCCGTTTCCGACAAGACAGGACTTGAAGCCTTCGCGCGGCGACTCGCCGATCGCGGCGTCGAGCTTGTGTCGACCGGCGGCACGGCGACGATGCTGCGAAAGGCGGGCTTCACCGTTCGCGACGTGTCCGACCTGACCGGCTTTCCTGAAATGATGGACGGGCGTGTCAAGACGCTGCACCCGAAGGTTCACGGCGGCCTTCTGGCGCTGCGCGACAACGCCGAGCATCTCTCGTCGATGAAGGCGCATGACATCCTTCCGATCGATCTTCTCGTCGTCAATCTCTATCCGTTCGAGCAGACGGTCGCGGCCGGCGCCGATTATGAGACCTGCGTCGAGAACATCGACATCGGCGGCCCGGCGATGATCCGCGCGGCGGCGAAAAATCACGGCGCTGTCGGCGTCATCGTCGACCCGGAAGATTACGACGCCGTCGCCGCCGAAATTGAAACCAAGGGCGGCCTGACCCCCGACACCAAAAAGCGCCTCGCCGCCGCGGCCTTTGCGCGAACGGCCGCCTATGACGCCGCGATCTCGACCTGGTTCGCGGGCGCGATCGATGATGCTTTCCCAAGGCGCTTTGCGGTCGCCGGAACCCGCGTGCAAACGTTGCGCTATGGCGAGAACCCGCATCAGGACGCCGCCTTCTACGCGAGCGGCGCGCAGCGCTTCGGCGTTGCGACCGCGCGCCAGCTTCAGGGCAAGGAGCTTTCCTACAACAATTTGAACGATACCGACGCCGCCTATGAGCTGATCGCCGAACTCGGGACGCAAAAGCCGACCGTCGCCATCATCAAGCACGCCAATCCCTGCGGCGTCGCGTCGGCGGCGACGATGAGCGAGGCGTATGATCTCGCGCTGCGCTGCGATCCGGTTTCCGCTTTCGGCGGCATCATCGCGCTCAACCGGCGGCTCGATCGCGCCACCGCGGAAAAAATCACCGCGATCTTTTCCGAAGTCATCATCGCCCCCGAAGTCGATGATGACGCGCTCGCCATCTTCAAGGCGAAGAAAAACCTTCGCGTGCTCGCCGCGGGCGGCGTGCCGGACCCCGCCGAAAAAGGGCGCGTCATGCGTCCGCTCGCCGGCGGCTTCCTCCTGCAATCGCGCGATTCAGGGCGCATCGACCCCGACGCGCTCAAGGTGGTGTCGAAACGCGCGCCGTCGGCGGCGGAAATGCGCGATCTCGTTTTCGCCTTCCGCGTCGCCAAGCATGTGAAGTCGAACGCCATCGTCTATGTGAAGGACGAAGCGACCGTCGGCATCGGCGCCGGCCAGATGAGCCGCGTCGATTCAAGCCGCATCGCCGCGCACAAATCCGCCGACGCCGCGAAGGCGGCGGGTCTGTCGACGCCGCTCGCCGTCGGATCGGTCGTCGCATCGGATGCGTTCTTCCCATTCGCCGACGGGCTTCTCGCGGCGGCTGAAGCGGGCGCGACCGCGATCATCCAGCCCGGCGGCTCGATGCGCGACGACGAGGTCATCAAGGCGGCGGATGACGCAGGTCTCGCCATGGTGTTCACCGGCATGCGGCACTTCAGGCACTGAGATGATGAAAATTTTCACCTGCGCCGTCTTGCTGCTCGCGGCCGCTTCCTGCGCCTCGAATCCGAAAGTCGCGGCGCCGCAAGCGCCGGCGGTCCGGCCGATCGTCATCGGCGAGCAGCGCCTCGTCACATCCTCAGCGCTCGGCGACACGCGCGAGATCAATATCTGGCTGCCGCCTTCTTATGAAAAGACCGACGCGCGCTATCCGGTGATCTATCTGATCGACGGCGCGCTCGATCAGGATTTTCCTCATATCGCGGGGCTCGCCCAGTACGGCGCCATTAGCTGGGCGTTTGAGGAGGCGATCGTCGTCGGCGTCCAGACGAAAGATCGCCGCGCCGAACTTACCTGGCGCTCCAGCGATCCGGCTGAACTCCGCGATTTTCCGAGCAACGGAAACAGCGCTGCGTTCCGGCGTTTCCTGACCGACGAGGTCAAGCCGCTGATCGAGAAGAATTACCGCGCCAGCGGCGAGGATGCGCTGCTCGGCGAAAGTCTTGCCGGGCTCTTTATCGTCGAGACGTTTCTGAAACATCCGGAGACGGCGGACGACTATATCGCGATTTCGCCGAGCCTCTGGTGGGATTTCGGCGCGCTCGGCAAGGAAGCGAAAAAGAGTCTCGACGACTTTCCCAAGGGCGAGCGCAAGATCTATCTCGCGATCGCCAGCGAGAAGGGAACGATGCGGGACGCGATGCTTTCCCTCCTTGCGGGGCTGAAAAAAGAAAAGCCCAAGGGCGTTGCGTGGACGTTCTCGGATCGGCCCGATCTTGAACATTCGACGATCTATCACCGTGAGGCGCTAGAGGCCCTGGTGTGGACGTTTCCGCGAACGTCCGAAGAGAAATAGACCTTCGCGCGAACGGGTCGACGCCGAAAAAAGTCGGTTGGCGCCCGCGGCCTACCGGCCGCGGGTGCGCTCAACCAGATCGGCGAGCTTCGTCGACATCAGCGACAATTTGCCGACGCTCATGCCGGCGCCGATATCAAGCTCCGCCGCGAATTTTTCATAACGCTCGACAGCGACCCCATGTTTGGCGCGCCAGTCAGCGAACATCGGATCGAGCCAGTCTTTCGCCGGACCCTTGGGTTCGGCTTTGGCAAACGCGGCGATCGATTTCGTCAGTGCGCCTTGACGCTGCGACAGCTCATCGATCAGACGGCGAACGGCGAGGCGGTCGAAATGCCCTCCGGGCATTGACGCTCTGGCGGCCGCGCGGGCCTGCTCGACCTGGAAGCGATGGCCGATCGCGAAGAAAAGGCCGCCGACTGCGCCGGACGACCATTTTATCTCGCGCGACAGGTTCACGATGTCGAAGGCGAATTCGAGCGCCGGCATCAGCGCCGCCTGATCGGCGATGGCCGAGGGCGCGCCGCGGCCCTTCCAATAGGCGATGCGGGTCGTCAGCCCCTGCGCCGCCGAGGGCGGCAGAATGTCAGGGAGCGCCTTTTTGAGCGCCTGGATCGGTTCCTTATATTGCTCGACGAGGCCCGCGACGCCGCGTTTGGCGAGCGCGTTCGAGGCCTCGACGTCGCTGACGATTTTGTTCACCTGCTCGGCGAGGAGATCGACGGCGGTGTTGTAAAGATCGGTCTGCAACGCCGCCGGCGCCTTGTTGTCGAGCCCGTCGACGGCGGCGCCGAAATTCCTCAGATCAAGGATGCGCCGCGCCGATTCATAGCTGAGCGCGATATCGGCGACGCCGGCGCCCGAGACTTCCATCAGCTGATTGACGAAGGTCGCGCCGCAAGTGTCGACGATTTCGTTCGAGACTCTTGTTGCGATGATTTCTCGCTTCAGGCGATGTTTTTCGATCGCCTTGACGAATTTGTGCGTTTCATCCGGGAAATAGAAATTGAGCTCGCGCGCGAGGGCCGGATCGTCCGGCGCTTTGGTTTCAAGCAGCGTCTCGAAGATGTGCATTTTCGCATAAGCGAGCAGAACCGCGAGTTCGGGGCGGGTGAAGCCAAGTCCTTGCGTCTTGCGCGCCGCGACGCCCTTGTCGTCCGGCAATCCCTCGACGACGCGGTCGAGCCGGCCTTCCGATTCAAGCGCCGACATGAACCGGGCGTAGGCGTCGATATCCTGCGCCGTCGTCGCCTGCATCAGCGAGAGGGCGCGCGTCTGGTCATAATTGTGGGCGAGGACATGCTGCGCCACGTCCTCGGTCATTTTTTTCAACAGCGCATTGCGCGAAGCCGCCTTCAGCTCGCCGTTCTCGATCGCGCCCGACAGCAGGATCTTGATGTTGACCTCGTGGTCGGAGCTGTCGACGCCCGCCGAATTGTCGATGGCGTCGGTGTTGAGGCGCCCGCCCTTCAGCGCGAAGGCGATGCGACCCGCCTGCGTCATGCCGAGATTGGCGCCTTCGCCGACGACCTGCATCCGCATTTCGTCCGAGGTGATGCGGATGGCGTCATTGGCGCGGTCGCCGACGCGGGAGTTCTCCTCCTGCGGCGCCTTGAAATAAGTGCCGATGCCGCCGAGCCAGAACAGCTCCACGGGAAGTTTCAAGATCGCCTTCATGATCTCCTGCGGCGTCGCGGAGTCGGCGCCGATTTCGAGCAGCGCCTTCATTTCCGCCGACAGCGGAATCGATTTGGCGCTGCGCGAGAACACGCCGCCGCCTTTCGAGATCAGCTTGCGGTCGTAATCGGCCCAGGACGATCGCGGCAGATCGAACATGCGCTTGCGCTCGGCGAAGGATTTCGCCGCGTCCGGATTGGGATCGATGAAAATGTCGCGATGGTCGAACGCCGCGACCAGCCTGATCTGCTCCGACAACAGCATGCCGTTGCCGAAGACGTCGCCCGACATGTCGCCGACTCCGGCGACCGTGAACGGCTCCTTCTGGATGTCCTTGCCGATTTCGCGGAAATGGCGCTTGACCGCCTCCCACGCGCCGCGCGCGGTGATGCCCATCACCTTGTGGTCGTAACCGGCGGATCCGCCGGACGCGAAGGCGTCGCCGAGCCAGAATTCATATTCGGCTGAAATGCCGTTCGCGGTGTCGGAGAAGGTCGCCGTTCCCTTGTCGGCGGCGACGACGAGATAGGGATCATTGTCGTCCCAGCGCACGACGTTCGGCGGCGTTATGGTTTTTCCGCCGACGATGTTGTCGGTGATGTCGAGCAGGCTGCGGATGAATTGCATATAGGCGGCGCGGCCTTCTTCGAAGATCGCGTTGCGGTCGCCGCCCGTCGGCAAATGTTTCGGGTAAAAGCCGCCCTTCGAACCAGTCGGCACGATGACGGCGTTCTTGACGCGTTGCGCCTTGACGAGTCCCAGCACTTCCGTGCGGTAATCCTCGCGCCGGTCGGACCAGCGCAGGCCGCCGCGCGCGACCGCGCCGAAGCGCAGATGGACGCCGTCGACTTTCGGGCCCGACATGAAGATTTCGCGATAGGGGCGCGGCTCCGGCAGATCGTCGATGCCGGCGCTGACGATCTTGAATGAGATATAGGGCTTGAAGCCGCCATCGGCGGCGCGCTGATAATAATTCGTGCGCACGGTTGAAAGGATCAAATTGAGATAACGGCGGACGATGCGGTCCTCATCGAGGCTCTGCACGCCCTCAAGCAGCGATTTGACGCGCGCGACGGCGGCGTCGAGTTCAATGATGCGCGATTCCTTTTTCGCCGGCCCCGCCGGATTGAAGCGCGCATGGAAAACCGACAGCAGCGCGCGCGAGATTTCCGGGTGCTTGGACAGCGTCTCTTCAATATAGCTTTGCGAAAACGGTATTCCCGCCTGCATCAGATATTTCGCCGCGGCGCGCAGATACCACGCCTCGCGCCAGTTGAGGCCGGCGCACACGACCAGCGCGTTGAAGCGGTCGTCTTCCGTGCGTCCGTCGATGACGGCGCCGAGCGTTTCTTCCAGCAGTTTCTTGACGCCAGAGGCGTCGATTGCGCGGCCGGCGCGGTCTTCGGTCAGAAAATCCTGGATATAGAACAGCGCATCGCCTTCGCCCGGACGGATTTCGAAACCGGATTCCTGAACGACATTGAGGCCGAGATGCTCGATCGGCGGAAACAGATCGGAAAGCCGGTAGGGATTGTTGCGGCAATAGAGCTTGATGTTGATTTCCGATTCCTTGCCGCCCGGCCGGCGGAACGCGCGCAACGCCAGGCGCTCATCGCCCATGCCCTCGATGATCGCGATGTCGTCGAGCGCTTCGGCGGGCGACAGACGCTCGCGATAGGCGGCGTCGAAGGCGTATTCCCACCGCTTGAACAGCCCGAGCGGGCTCGCGCCCTCATGCGCTTCGCGCATCGCATCGAGAAGGCCGTCCGACCAGTTGCGCGTGATCTCCCTCATGCGGCGCGTCAATTCGGCGACGCCCGGGCCTTCCGGCGCGCCGGGCGCGATCGCCACGATGAAGTGCACGCGAACCAGCGCCGCGTCGCCGAAATGCGGATTGAAGGCCGCGATATAGCCGTCGAACGACTTCGCCAGCGTCTCGCCGATCTGTTCGCGGACGGCGGATGAAAATCGGTCGCGCGGCACGTAAACGAGCGCCGAAATGAACCGGTCGAACCGGTCTCGGCGCAAGAACAGCTTGGTGCGCGGGCGCTTGTAGAGGCGCAAAATGCCAAGCGCGGTTTCGCACAAGGTCGCAATGTCGCTCTGGAACATCTCGTCGCGCGGAAATGTTTCGAGAATGTGGACCAGCGCTTTTGAATTGTGTCCGCCCGACCGGAACCCGGCCGCCTCGACCGCTTTCCTTTCCTTGACGCGAAGGATTGGAATGTCCGACGCCGGACGATTGTACATGTCCGACGTCAACAGGCCGACGAAGCGCTCCTCGCCCGTCACTTTGCCGGCGTCGTCATAGGTCTTGACGCCGATATAATCGAGGTGAACGCGGCGATGCACGGTCGAGCGCACATTCGCCTTGGTGATGATCAGCGGCTCGTTCGATTCCATGAAGGCGATGACCGACGGCGATAATTCGCCTTCGTCGGAAAACGTGGTCTTCAACACGCGGCGGGCGCTGTCTTTCAAAATGCCGAGATCGCCGTCATCGTCGCGGGTGAAGGTCTGTTTTGCGCCCTTCCTGGCGAATTTGTAGCGGCGCAGCCCGAGAAAGGTGAACTTGCTCTCCCAGAGCTTTCTGAGGAAGTCGACCGATTCGGCGAGCGTCTCCTTGTCGACGCCTTTGGGCTTTGCGCGTTCGAGCTGTTCGAGCGCCGCTTTCATGCGCGCGCGCATCGCTTCGAAATCGGCGACCGAAGTTGCGACATCGGCGAGCACGCCGCGAATTTCGGCGTCAAGCGCTGCGATCTCGCCTTCATCGACCGGTGGGTCCATCTCCGCGTGGACCATCGATTCGGCGACGGTTTTGCCTTCGCCTTCGGGTACGCGATAACCCTTGCTGTCGCGCGTCACATTGACGACGGCGTTGACGAAAAACGACACCGGCTTGCCCGCGTCGGCGAGCGCCGCCGTCACGCTGTCGACGATGAACGGCATGTCGTCGGTGGCGATTTCAAGGACGAGCCGCGTCTCGCGCCATTCGGCGCCCTTGTGCAGGCGGAAATTGATCGAGGGCGTCCCGCGTTTTCTTTTTTCGCCGGCCTTCCACGCTTCGATCGCGCGGGCGAGGAGGCTCGCCGGTTCATCCCAATAGCGGTCTTCGCCAGTGGCGAACCGCACCAGCTGCTCGACGTAATTGGCAAATTCAGGCGCGAGGGCGCCGCCGCGGACCTTTGGCGTTTCCTTGTGCGCGAGCGCAAGGTCGATCACCTTTTTGAGCGTTCGTTTATCCGCAGACGAATGAAAGCCTTCGACCATTGAATTTCCTCCAAAAG
>MEMM01000144.1:7157-12496 GCA_001767925.1 Alphaproteobacteria bacterium RIFCSPHIGHO2_12_FULL_63_12 | reverse complement strand
GCTTCAGAAAGCTGTCTAACGGAATAAGGGCTTAAGCCGCCCCGTGCGGCGCTTCGCGCGCGAGGACGAATAAAATGACAGCTTTCTGAAGCGGCCGGGCGTCGTCTGCGCCGTTTCTGTCGCGCCGCCGTTAAAAGCGGCTTTAAAATGCTCAGCTGGCGGCGCGTTCGGCTTCGGCGCGGTCGCTATAGGCAGCGCGTTCGATTTCCCGGCGGGCGTGCGCCGTGCGCGGAAAGCGGGCGGCGGCGCGTTTTTCGGATTCGATCGACACGGCGATGACGAAAGCGGCGCCCGCGGCGCCGGCGGCGAGAACGGCGAAGGTGAAGAGCGAGGCGCCAAAGGTCGCGGCGGCGGCGCCCGCAGTCGCGACAAACGCCGGAAGTCCGGCGGCGACCGCGCTCATCCGATGGGCGGCGTGAAATGCGGCGGCGCCGACAATGGCGGCGGTCATCAAGGCGAGCGTTTGCATCGCGGCGACGGGCGGGACGCTGTCGGGCAGCAGCAGGAACGCGCCGGCGCCGAACGCCGCGCTGACCACGGCGAGGGTCGAGACGTAATAGGCTCGCCACCGAAACGGCCGCGAGGCAATCTTGTCTCCCCGGCGAAATTCCTTGCGATAGCGGCGGCAGAGATAAAGCGAGGCGAAAATCATCACCGCCCAAACCGAGGCGCGGATCGGCATATCGCGCGCCGGAACCATTGCGATGAAGATCGACGCGCCGGCGAGCAGCGCCAGCCCCGAGCCGCCCCAGCGCGACAGCTGGTCGATGAGATGAAGCCGCGCCGAGCGCGACAGCGCGACCTTGCCGCGCGGCGGCGGCGCCATCGAGGCCGTCGCGGCGATTGCCTGCAACTCCTGAACGGTCTTGCCATTGAGCGCTGTGGGGCTGGAATTGGAAATCGGCATGCGCGCGGTCGGTCCGGTGTCGGTGGCGACCCCACTAGGCGCCGATCGCCGTTAACGGGTCGTTAAGCTGACGAACCTGCGGTGATTTGCGCGCATCGTCCAGAAGCGGCTTAGCGCGTCAGGGGATCGAAATCGGCAGGCGCGAGTTCAAATCCGGCGAACTCAAATCCCGGCGCGACCGTGCAGCCGACCAGCGTCCAGTCGCCGAGGCTTTCGGCCGCCTGCCAGGCGCCGCGCGGCACGACGCCTTGCGGCGTCTCAGCATTCAGCACGTCGCCGCCGAGGATTGTGGTGCGAACGCCCGCGTCGCCGGCGATCGACAGGCGCAACGGCGCGCCGGCGTAATAATGCCAGACCTCGACCGCATCGATGCGATGCCAGGCTGACCGTTCGCCTTTCTGAAGAAGATAATAGATCGCGGTCGATTGCGGCCGGCCGCCCGAAAGCGCGGCGTCGCGAAAGGTCTCTGCATACCAGCCGCCTTCGGGATGACGCGCGAGGCCAAGGCGCGAAATGATCGCGGCGGCGGTCGGCGCTAGACTATCGCTTTTTCGTTTTATCGTCGTCATCGTAATAGGCTTCAATGTCGATCCCCGCCTGTTGCAACTCACCGCGCAGGGTCAGCGCGTCGATGTCGAGCGGATTGAGCGACAGCGCCGCAACGACGTCGTCGGCGGCGGCCATGTCCTTGCCGAGCGCGCGATTGGCGCGGGCGCGGATGATATAGGCTTCGATGGTTCTGAGGCCTTTTGTCTCGGCGGCGGTGACGGCGTCGGCCGCGGCCTGGTGTTTGCCGGCGGCGGCGAACACTTTCGCGGCGACGAAGTCGAGTTCAGCGAGGTCCGGCGCCATCCTTTTGGCCGCCCCGATCGATCCTTCCGCCTGCGGATAATCGCGCGCGTCGAGCCAGGCGAGCGCGGCTTCGGCGAGCAGGCGGGCTCTCGCTTTCGCGTCGCCGGCGTCGGCCCGCTCGGAGATGCCGGTAAGGCGCACCGCGGCGAGTTTGGGCAATCCGGCGGCGAGGTCCGACACCGCGAGGCAATGCAGCGCCGGCGCGCCGCCGCCTTCCGACGCCCAACTCTCCGCCGCGCGCCGCCCGCTCGCGGGATCGTCGGCGATCAGCCGCACGCAATCGGCGTGGCGCTCCGACGTCGTCTCCTCCCGCTCAAGATAGGCGGGAAGGATCGGGGCTTCCGGGGTCAGCAGGAAGGAAAGGGCGATGAGCAAATTCATGCGCCAAACCTAAAGCGCTGGAATGCGGCGGGAAAGGGGCGCGGGCGGGAAGGCGGCAGGACTTTGAACGAGCCGGGCGGAAATTCTTCTTGCGCCGGGGTTACTCCGCCGCTTCCGCGCTTGGCGGGCGTTTGGCCTGGCGGCGGATCGCCGGTTTCGCGGTCGCCGGCGCGCCGGCGGCTTTTTGCTTAGCGCCCGGCTTTGTCACCACGATATTCCCGGACGAGTCGGGCGGGGCGATCGCGACGCGCGGATCGGCCGGAAGGAAACAGGTGACCCGCGTTCCGGCGTCCGGCGCCGATTCCATGCGCACCCATCCGCCATGCAGGCTGACCAGCCGCTGCACGAGCGACAGCCCGAGGCCGGCGCCCGCCGACGGGCCGCTCGACTCGAAGGCCTCGAATACGCGCGCCTGATCCTTCGGCGACACGCCGCGCCCGGAATCGGCGACATAGATTCGGACCAGTCCCGGCGCGCGGTCGGCGCCGAGCGTCACCCTGCCGCCCGCGCCCGTATAGGCGAAGGCGTTGGAGAGGAGATTGAACAGAATCTGTTTGAGGCGCCGCGGATCGGCCTTGATCGAGCCGATGTCCTTGTCGCACTCGACGATGAGCGAGACCTGCGTGTCTTCGGCTTTCAGCGCGGAATAGGTCGCGGCGTTGGTCAAAAGATCGCGAATGTCGACATCTTCAGCGTCGAGCGACACCTGACCCGCGTCAACGGCCGCAAGGTCGATGATGTCGGTGATGAGATCGCGCAAATGATACGACGCCGACAGGATCGACGCGATATAATCCTTCTGGCGGTCGTTCAGCACACCGAACATCTGGCCGTCGATCATCTCCGCAAAGCCGATGATCGACGACAAGGGCGTGCGCAAATGATAGGAAACGTGATCGACGAATTTCGATTTCTGGCGATCGATGTCTTCCAGCAGCGCGTTGCGCTCTTTCAGCTCTTTCTCGCGCTCGCGGCTGTCGGTGACGTCGAGGAAATAGACGAGCGTCGCGCCGTCGGGCAACGGCTCGGCGCCCAGCGACAGCGTGCGCCCGTCCGACAGCGCGAGTATTTCATCGCGGATCGGCTTTCTGTCCTCGGGCGACATCGACGTTGCGCGGCGCTTGGCGAGCATCAGCTGTTCGGCGCCGTTGGTGACGCGGTCCGCCATCGCTGAGAAGGTCGCCTCGACATGCGGGCGCTGGACGAGCGTTCCCTCGTCGAGCCGCCACATCTTCTGGAACGCGGTGTTGTGAAGGCGCAAGCGCCCGTCCGCGCCGAACACCGCGACGCCCTCGGAGAGATTGTTGAGCGTCGCGCGCTGGACGCTGATCTGCGTGTTGTAGCGCGCTTCGAGCGCCATCTTTTCGGTGATGTCGTCGAAAACGATCAGGACGCCGCCGAGCGGATGACGTGAGCGCGACACGCGCAGCGTGCGCGCGTCGGGAAGGTGCCAGACCTCGTCGGGTTCGCGGCCCGTCCGCTCAAAGCCGGGCGCCGCCATTCCCTCTGTATAAAGAGCAAGCTGGCGGCGCTTCCATGAGGCGTAGTCCGCTTGTTCGGGAAGCCGGCCCGCCTGGCGCAGGCGGTCGAGAATTTCGCCATGGCTCGGTTGCGGCGCGAGTTCGGCGTCCTCGATGTCCCACAGCTTCTGGAAGGCGGCGTTCGAATAGACGAGATTTTGCGCCGCGCCGAACATCGCGACCGCGGTCGGCAGCTGATCGAGCGTCGCGCGATTGGAATCGACATGGCGCGCGAGATCGGCGCGGGCCTTTTCAAGTTCGGTGATGTCGACGGCGAAACCGGCGATCATCGCGTCGCCGGCGGCGTGCACGGGGGTTTCGGTGACTTTCAGCGCGCGGCGCGATCCCTTGACGTTGACAAGGATGCGCCCTTCGACGGCGCGCCGTTCGGCGCTCGCGCGTTCGGCGATTTTGCGCGCCGCGCCGTCAAGCTCGATCTGCTCCTTGATGACGACCGCCATCGACGTCGCTTCAACCGCTTCGACATAGGCGTGATTGACCCAGGCGAGCGAGAGATCGGCGGTGCGCCGCCACGCCGGGACGGGCGCACGGTCGAGCTGCGCCAGCGCGCCGTGAAGATCGGCGGTTTTCTCGTGCACCTTGCCGACGATGCCGCTGTCTTCCGCCATGCGAACGGCAGGGTCGGTGAGCCAGAGCGCGACCTGTCCGCCGGCGACGCGCCCGTCGGCTTCGATGGCGCGGCCTTCATGGGTCATCACCGAGCCTGAGAACGCGATGCCGTGACGGCGCAGCTCCAGCACCTTGTCTTTCAGCTTGCGGAATTCGTCGGGCGGACCGTCGTCTTCAAGCGGCAGATCGCCAAGCGTGTTCAAAAGCCGCGTCACCGGCGTCGCCGCGCGGTCGTCAAGATCCTTGGCGAACGACATCAGCGAAGCGAGCGCCGCCGGACCGCCGAGAATTTTCGGCGCGCCCCAGCCCTGCTCGATCGAGTCGTAATCGTCTTCCCAGACGAGGACGAGGCCGGGATGGGCGGAAAGGACGGCGTCGGATTTTTCGAGCTGCGCCTCCATTTCGGCGAGCTTCTTTGTCCAGATGACAGAGGCGTTGCGCGAGGCGGCGGAGACCCGGAGCGCCCAGGCGATCGCGGCGACGACGAGCGCGCCGGAGGCGACCAGCCCGATCAGGACCGGCGGCGCCGATGCGGCGGCTTCCGGGGTCTCGGCCATCGCGGAGGCGCCGGCGAGGGCGGCGGTCGCCGCCGACAGGCGAAGGGCGCTTTTCAGCGCCGACCAAAAGGGCCGCGCGGGTTGTCCGTCCGGGACGAGCGGATTGAGGCGAAACCCCCGATCGGCCGCAACCGGCCTCATCGGAAATCGCCTCAGATCGTTCGCCCAACCCTTCATCCGGACCCCTGAAACTCCACCCGCCGCCCGACCGAAAGCCGGACGGACACCGCCAACATCTGGTTATGTGACGCGCAAGGGTCACAATATGTACCCGGTTCGCGCGCAAGGGCTAGGGGCGCGGTGGTTAAATCGCCGAATTGCCGCGGCGTAGTTTTCAACAAGGATGAGGCGCCCGGCGCAGGTCCTGGAGCGCCGTCGGAAGGTCAATTTTCCGGCGGCGCTTCCTCGGTCGATTCCTCGGCGGGTTTTTTCTTCCCGAACAGCGCGCCGAGTCCCTCATTAATAAGGGTCTCGGTCGGGTCTTTTGGCGCC
>MEMM01000144.1:1187-7114 GCA_001767925.1 Alphaproteobacteria bacterium RIFCSPHIGHO2_12_FULL_63_12 | reverse complement strand
CGGTTGCGCCATCTGTTGCGGCGCCGGTCGCGCCATCAGCCGGCGGCGTCGTCGTCGCCGGTTTTTTGCCGCCGAGAATTCCTTTCAACAGATCGGCGGCGGGATCGCTCTCCGTCGTCGTTCCGTCCGCCGCCGCGCCGTCCTTCGGCGCGAGGGCCTTGCCGAGAAAGCCCTTCAGCGTCTGCTCGGCCTTGCCCTTGATCAGCGATTCAACATCGATCGCCATCGTCGGCTTGGAGAATGTGCCGCCGACCTTCACCGGGATCGCGATCATGCGCCCCGTGGTGTTGTCGGCGGAGGTCGAGGCCTTCGGCAGCAGGCGGATATCGAGCGTCTGGCCGGGGAGATTGACGAGGCCGACGCCCGACATGGTGAGATAAGGTCCCTCAAGCGTGATCGTCGGCGCCTCGACCGCGCCGTTGGTGATGGTGAAGTTCGACAGGAATTTCGAGAAATCGGTTTTCTCGTCCGCCCGCTGCGCTTCGGCGACCGCCGTCGTCAGCGCCGTCGGATTGGTTAGGCCGCCTTCATAAAGTTTGGCGACGGCGCTGGCGAGCTTCACGATATTGACGCCCTTGATCGCGCCGTCATTGAGATCGAAGCCGCCTTTGCCGTCGAGCGATTGCATGATCGCCGCCTGCGACGAGCCGGTGGCGTTGAATTCGAGATTGAACCCGCCAAGACCGAGCAGCTTGTCCATCTTCATCAGGTCGATGGTGAAGGGCTGCGCCTCGACAGCGTTCATCGCGAATTTGCCGGCGATCGCCGGCGCGGCTTTCGTCGCGTCGACGACAAGCGTTCCCGAGCCGCCGCCGCCGTAAAAGCCGAGCTGCGGGATCGCGGCGGTCATGCGGCCGCCCGCGATCTTCAAATTCATGCGCGAGTCGCCCGCCTCAAGTTCGTTGAGAAAGACTTTGCCGGCGCTGACGTCGAGATCGGCGTCGATATTCCGCAGGCTTGAAAAATCCATCTTGGCGGTCGACCACGCCGGAAACCCATCCGCGCTGGTCGTCGGCGGCGGCATATAGGGGCGCAAATCGAGCGACTCCGTCGACAGCGACCCGGTCGCCTTCGGTTTGGCGCGCGACCAGTCAAGACGCAGATCGCCGTCGGCGTCGATGTCGTCGAACTTGATATTCGCGGCGGAAAGCTCGATCGCCTGCGGCGTTCCGTCCGCCTTGCCGGTGACTGAGAGGCGATCAAATCCCGGCGCGTTTTCCAGCAACACGTCGAAGAGGGAGGCGAGCGCGGGAAGATCCGGCGCGTCGAGGCTGACGGGGCCCGAATAAGCGAGCGCGTCGCCGCCGGCGAGTTGCAAATCCGCGCCGATCGTCGCCGCGCCGACTTTTGCGTTGAGTTTCATGTTGGACGGTTTTTTCGCGAGAATGTCGGCGAGATTGGTCAGCACGAAATTGAGTGTCGACGGCTCGCCTTGAAAATTCATCGTCCCGTTGATTTCAAGCGGCTCAGAAAGTCTCGCCAGATGCGCGGTCGCGTTGATGTCGTCGAGCTTGTAGGTCTTCTTCGCCGCAGCGTCCGCATAGGTCGCGCGGCCGTCGACAAAGCGCACGTCGCCAAGGCTCAATTCCTTTACCGGCGCGGCGCCGTCGCTCTCCGCCGGCGCTTCGGACGCCGCAAGGTTCCAGTTGACCGCGCCGTCGGCCGCTTTTTGAAGGACGAGATCCGGGCGCGTCAGGACGAAACGCGAAATTTCAACCCGCTTTTGAAGCAACGGCCGCAACTTTACCCCGATATCGGCGCGCTCGACCTTGGCGAGATAATCGCCCTCAAAGCCCGGCGCGTTGGCGATCACGAGATCGCTGACCGAGAACGCCGGTTGGGGGAGGATCTTGAAGGAGACATCGTCGCCGAACGTCACCTGGCGCCCGAGCGCCTTGGTCGCCGCCGCCTCGATCTGCGGCTTGTAGGTCTTGGCCGGGATGAGATTGGGCGCCAGCAAGACGATGCCGGCGAGGAGCGCGACGAGCGCGACAATTGCAGCGAGAAACCTGCCCATGATCCGATCCTTTTGAAAGCCCGCCGACTAAAGCGGAATTCGCCGGGGATTTCCATCGTTCACGCAGATGAAACTGCGGTAAATCGCACAAGGGGTATGAGCCGCCGCGGCGGCGGTTTTGACTTCTATTTCGTTCCTGCTAGTTTTCGGGAGTATTTGATCATGGCGGCGAATGCTGCCGACTGCATAAACCAGTTGTCGACTCGTGAAGTCTGGCGACGAATAAAAAGAGAGAGGATGAGACCCTCCGGGAGATAAGGGCCGGCGCCGAGGGCGCGTCGGCTCATATCGTGGGGAATTCGGCTCAGCGGGCGATGGCTGGGGCGACCGACGCGCTGGCGGCTTTGTAATTTTTGATCATGCGGTGACCTCAGGACCTGCAATCCGGAGGTCGGCGACTTTGCAGGGGGCGATTTGAACATCACGTCGAGATTGGGACTTTCCTCAACGCGCTGCTACGCGATCGCGACAGCAGCCGTCATTGCTTTTCTCATTCCGCTCCATGTTCTCGCCAACAATGTGGTTGAATTTGATAATCTGGCGCTTCCCTCAGCGACGGCGTTCCTGGCCCCTCATTTTCTTGCTCTCGCCGCGATCCTTCTCGCGATTGGCTGGATCGTTGATCGCCTGGCCGGTGTCACCCTGTTCAAAATTGCAATCCGGTACGTTTTTTACTTCGTCTGCTTGACGGGATTTGTGTTGCCATTAGCGCTTGAAGGCGGGCAGATCGAAATCGAAAAAATCCCGCTCAATTTCCTGAATTTGCTGCTGGCGGCGATCCTCGCGGGCGGGCTGACCGCTCTATCGACGAGCCCAATGCGAAAACCCTTCCTGATCGGCTTCGGCGTGTTTCTGGGCGCGACCGGCGTCACCAACCTGGCGACTGTCGCGTCGCATATCGCCGCCGCCAAGCGCGGTTCGGAGGTTGCGCTGCATAAGGCGTCGAAGGGGAAGAACATCTTTGTCGTCAGTTTCGACGGTTTGACCGAGGCTCCAACCCTCGAATTGATCCGCGAAAATCCGGCGCTGAAGGAGGCGTTCAAGGATTTTGTCGTCTTTGACAACGCGATCAGCGGCCATCCGGCGACGTTTTCATCGATCGTTTCCGAATTGCTGGGCGATGTCGATATCAAGTCGGAATTCGGCGGTCAGAATAAGATGGCCGCCGCACTGGACGGCGAACGGCTCATCACCAATTACTTGATGAGGGAAGGGTTCAAGGTTTCAACATACGGAACCTATGGCCGGTTCTTCGGCGCGCCGGAGCGCGCTTACGCCTATGGCAGCATGGCGAACGTCAATCACTTTGAAGAATCCGTGCGCGCCGCCCAGCAACTCTTTCGATATTCGCTTGCCCGGACGGTGTCGTCTCATCTGGCTTTTGATTCGGGATTCGGGCGATTTTTGACAACAATGTTCAGTTTCGACGGCGAAACTGACATTCAAAGGAAATTGCAAAACCACCAGGGACCGGAATGGGACAAGATAAACCTGCTTGGGCTGCAGGACATGGAAGGTTATATCGCGGATATGCGCGTTTCTTCCGACCCAACGCCGGTAGCGCACTTCCTGCATTTTGTGCACACGCATTTCCCGATTGATCTGGACGAAAACTGCGAATACCGAAGCGACGACAAAGCCTGGCACGAGGCAAACCAGACTTTGGAGGGATTAAAAAACGAATCGACATGCGCGTTGCTCCAGATGGCGCGGTTTGTCGAGAAGCTGAAAAAGCTTGGAATCTACGAGAACTCGCTGATCGTCCTTAAAAGCGACCATGGGCAACCCGTTCCGTACAACGCCCGGTCGGGGCTGGAATCATTCAAGGTTCGAGGCCATCAGCGATGGGGATTCTCGCGATATACGCCGCTGCTTGCGATCAAGAATTTTGACGCCTCGGCGGCGACGCCGACATTCGACGATCGGCCGGCGATCCTTGGCGATCTTGCGACTACATTGTGCAGGGCGGCGGAAAAGTCGTCCGATTGCGCGGTATTTCCCGGCTACGATCTGCTCGGGCCCTCATCCGCGATTCCCCCGAATGCGACCTATTTCATCAATCTGGTCGAGAATTCAAACTCGACCTTCAAGCTTGACGGCTTGAAGGTGATGACATTTGAGCGGTCAAAGAATTTTCTGGCGGATCTGAATGACTTTCTCACCGAGGAATTCATTGTCGCGAATATCGAATGCGGATCGGACATCAGCCTGTCGGCCGGCAGGGCGTATAACAATGGAAAATCCGACTACCGGCGCTGGGTGACGTGGTATGACGATCGCGTCGGTTATTTGAAATTCCGCGCGTCGAAATGCGAGAGTCGATCTCTGGTCCTCACTCTCGGCGCCGGAGACAATGCGCCTCAGAATATCCCGCGGTTCGATGTGCGCGTAAACGGCCAGTCGGCGGCGCATACAGTTGCGACGCCTACGCCGCGACGCGTCGATCTGCGTATCACGCTGCCGGAATCGGCCGACGGCGAGGATCTTACGGTTTCGGTTGCGCGGCTCTACCACAATAGCAAATATGGGTACCATTTAGACCGGGCGATCATATATCCTGCCGCTGGCGACACGGGCGATCTCGCGACTGTGGGCGCCCCAGCCATCCCGGCTCGCTGACTTCGAAGCGGTTTTGGGCGGAAAGTCGTACACGCCGCATATCGAATATTCGTCAGGCTTTTACTGGCGCTCCTACCTGAATGAACTGCCTCAAGGGCCGCGTTTGTTTCATCGGCGGCGGGTGTCGCCATTTGTTACAATTTTGTGTAGATTTTTTTACAACCTCGTGTAGGTATCAGAGAACGACATCGATTATTTATTATCGGTACGGAAGGCGAGATAATGCAAAACAGTAGGGTTTTATTGGCTTTGGTGTTGGTTCTGGCGACGACAGCGCCGGCATACGCCTACATTGATCCCGGCTCCGGCAGCGTTCTGGCGACGGCGGTGATCGGGTTTTTCGCGGCGATCGGCTACACCTTGCGCAAATATTATTACAAGGTGAAAGACGTGGTCGCCGGGCTCTTCAGGAAGCCTGCCGACAAATGACCGCCGGCGTCCGGCGCGAGCAATCGCGCGCGAGCCTGGAGGTCGCCCCCGACAGCGGCTCGTTCCGTGACCGCAGCAACCGGGTCTTCAGGGTCGGCGAGCGCGTCTTGCGCGGGGTCGACACGACGGCGTTCGAAAACTGGAAAGCGGTTTCCGCGACAGCGTTCTTCAAGTCGCTTGCCGGCGAGAAAAAGCTGATCGGCGCCAGCGACGCCTCGGGCGAAGACGTCGCGCGCGCCGGCGGGCTTGCCGACTGGCCGCATGTTCTCGCGCATGAAACCGTGCCGTTCATCAGCTATCCCTATGAATGGTCGTTCAGCATGCTGAAGGATGCGGCGCTCCTGCATCTTGAAATTCTCGAAAAGGCGATTCCGGCCGGCTGGATCCTCAAGGATTCAAGCGCCTACAACATTCAGTTCATCGGCGCGTCGCCGGTCTTCATCGACATCCCGTCATTCGATCCTTACCGCGTCGGGGATCCGTGGGGCGGCTACCGCCAGTTCTGCATGATGTTTCTCTATCCGCTGATGCTGAAGGCTTATCTCCGCGTCGATTTCGGCCCAATGCTGCGCGCCCATATCGACGGCGTCGATCCCGCCGTCGCGGACAGGCTTTTGTCGCGGCCGGCGCGGTGGCGCAAAGGCGTCCTCAGCCATGTCACGCTGCATGCGAAGATGCAGGCGCGCGCCGCGGCGGCCGAGCTGGACGAGGCGAAGCGCCTGACAGAACTGGCGGGCGGCGCCCCGGCCGCGAGCAAGAAGATCCGCCATTCCGAAGCGATGGTGCACGGCCTCATCTCCGGGCTGCGCGCAACGGTCGAAAAAATGCGCTCGCCGGACGAGCGCACCGTGTGGGGCGATTA
>MEMM01000144.1:0-1160 GCA_001767925.1 Alphaproteobacteria bacterium RIFCSPHIGHO2_12_FULL_63_12 | reverse complement strand
GGCGCCGTTCGCGGAACGGGTGGTCTCAATCGACGGCGACGCCAAGGCGATCGACCGGCTCTACCAGCGCGAAAAACGCGACGGCGCCGGGAAAATCCTGCCGCTGGTCGTGGATCTCGGCAACGCCTCGCCGAACCAGGGCTGGCGCGGCGCCGAGCGCAAATCGCTTGAAAAACGCGGCCGACCCGATCTGATCTTGTGCCTTGCGCTCATTCACCACATCGTCATCGCCGCCAATATTCCGATGAGCGAGTTCATCGACTGGCTCGACGATCTCGGCGGCGATCTCATCATCGAATTCGTCACCGCCGGGGATGCGATGGCGCAGATGCTGCTCCGGAACAAGACCGATCAGTATCAGGACTACACGATCGCCGAATTCGAGCGCCTCGTCGCCAAGCGATATCAGATCGCCGACAGCGAGGAGCTGAAAGGCGGCCGGCGCAAAATCTATTTCCTTCGCCGGCGCTAGCGGGACGGACGGGGGGATGGAATTTCTTCGCACGATCCTGTGGCCGCTAAGCAAGGCGCTGGAGGTCATGCTGAACGCCCTGCTCGGCGTGACGGGAAGCCATGGGCTCTCGATCATGCTGCTGGCGATCATCGTGACGTTCCTCCTTGGACCGGCGACGGCCTTCGCGCGTAAACTCGAAGTCAGGGACGTGGCGCGCCAGAAGGCGATGGCGCCCGAGATCGCCGATGCGACGGCAAGGCTATCGGGCCGCGAGCGCTTCGAGGCGATCGACGGCATTTACCAGCGCCATGGTTATCACCCGATCCAGTCGATGGGGGCGGTGCTGCCGCTGTTCATTCAGCTGCCGTTTCTGCTGGCGGCACTCTTTCTCCTCGACGATCGGCCGGCGCTGGCCGGGCAGGGGTTCTTGTTCATCCGCGATCTGGGGGCGCCCGACGCGTTGCTTTCCATCGGGTCAGTCAGCGCCAATTTGCTGCCCGTCGCGATGACCTTCATCACCGTCGCCGAGTCTTGGATCCGGCCGGAAGGAACCGCAAAGTCGCGCGGCCAGTTTCTGATCGTCGCTGCGGTCATCTTCGTCCTCATTTACGGGTTTCCCGCCGGCGTCTGCCTTTACTGGCTGACCGGCAATGCGGTCTCGTTCGTTCGATCGCTGTTGCGCCGGCGCGCGCTGCGTCAGCCGGCG
>MEMM01000143.1:13033-13657 GCA_001767925.1 Alphaproteobacteria bacterium RIFCSPHIGHO2_12_FULL_63_12 | reverse complement strand
GTCGAAATAGCGCGCGCCGTTCGTCCAGATCTTTGTCGGATAGCCGCCGGGCTGAATGATCGTCGCTTCAACGCCAAACGGCGCCAGCTCATACGCCATCGCTTCGAACATCGCCTCGACAGCGAATTTCGTCGCGCAATAGGCGCCGATATTCGGCAGCACGAGGCGTCCGAGCTGCGAGGATATCTGGACAATGAGCCCTTCGCGTCGCGCCCGCATCTTCGGCAGCGCGGCGCGCGCGACCCGCTGATAGCCGAAAAAATTCACATCGAACGCGCGCTGGAGATTGGCCATGTCATAGAGTTCGGCCGGGCCGCCGACGCCGATGCCGGCATTGTTCAAAATGACGTCGAGAGCGCCGCCGGCGATTTTCTCCGCTTTGGCGACGCCGGCCGCGACCTGATTGTCCTTGACGACATCGATTTCGACTACCGATAGGGCAAGCTTGTCCTTAGACGCGATATCGAGAAGCTCTTGCGCTTCCGGGCGGGCGCCGCCTTTGAGATTGCGCATCGACGCGATGACCTTGGCGCCGCTGCGCGCGAAATGCTCCGCGGCGAGACGGCCGAAGCCGGAACTGGATCCGGTGATCAGCACCGACTTGCCCGAAAGGTCGGGCGCGGC
>MEMM01000143.1:0-12974 GCA_001767925.1 Alphaproteobacteria bacterium RIFCSPHIGHO2_12_FULL_63_12 | reverse complement strand
CGACGCCGCCGGCGATCAGCCGCCGCCGGTTTGCATCAAAAGTCTCTCCCATCGTCTTTCTCCATTGGTTGGTATAGGAAGCGCGCCCGGGTAAACGTTACTACGTAATCCGGCCGCCGAAACAGGGATATCGCGATGCGCTTGCACGAGTATTTCCGCCGGATCGGTCATGACGGCGCGGCGGCGGCGGACCTTTCGACGTTTCGCGCGGTCCACCGCGCGCATGCGCTGACGCTCGTTTATGAAAATCTCGACGTCCAGCTCGGCGTCCCGGTGACCCGAAACGCCGACGCCGCTTTCGACAAGATCGTCCGGCGCGGGCGCGGCGGCTGGTGCTATGAAATGAACGGCCTCCTCGGCGCCGCCTTGCGCGAGATCGGCTTTGAGGTGACCTTCCTCGCCGGCGGCGTGATGCGCGATCAGCGGGGGGACGAAGTCGTCGGCAATCATCTGGTTCTTTTGGTGCGGATCGACGGCGAGGACTGGATCGGCGATGTCGGCTTCGGCGACGGCCTGATCGACCCGGCGCCCCTGCGCGAGGGGCCGGTTGCGATCGGTCCGCTGACCGCCAATCTTCACGCGATCGGCGGCGGGTGGTGGCGCTATATCAACGATCTGCGGTCCGGCGGGCCTAGTTTCGATTTCAATCCGGCGGTGACCGATGAGGCGCTGCTGGAGCGAAACTGCCGGATTCTGCAAAGCGATCCCGCCTCGCCCTTTGTTCAGAACGCCGTCGTGCAACGCTGGAAAGACGGCGCGCACCTGTCGATGCGCGGGCGAATCCTGCGCACCCTCACCGCGGGCGACGACGTCAGAATCCAGATCGACTCCGCCGACCATTATGTCAGCGTGCTGAACAGCGAATTTGGAATCGACTTTTCCGACGCCTCGCGGTTGTGGCCGCGGATCTGCGCGCGTCACGACGAAATATTCAAAGACGGCGAACCGCCGCCGCCCTGATAGCGACTACGCCTAACGCCGCCGGCGCCGCAGGGCGAAGAGCCCGCCCATGGCGCACAGGAGCGAGGCGATCTGCACGGTTGTCGACTGCGCAAGGTCCGCGCCGGCCATCGACAGGCAGCCGCCGAAATCGCCTTTGAGGGCGCCCGAACAAAAATAGACATTGACGACGAAATAGGTCGCGATGAGAAGCGCGATCAGGACCGAACCGAAAAGGATGACGGCGCGCATCGCCTGCTTTCTTTCAGAATGTGCCGGGCGATCTGTCCGACCGCCGTCATCATCTCTGCCCCACGCCGGATCGGCTCCGCAAGCCGCTTTTTCGCGCGCCGGTTGCGCGGCAGGGCGCCGCAGCTTCTTGTATTCCACGCGTCTAAAGCCGATGTTTGAAGGAAGCTGGAGCGCAAGAGGGGCGGGCTCGGGGCATGAAGACGTTTCTGTCAATTTTTCTCGCGGGATGCCTAGTCGCCGGCGCCGCCTTCGCGGTCGCCGAGCCGAGCTATAGCGTCAGCCGGCTGGAGCGGCCGGCCGGGATCTTGAAGTCTCCGGCGGCACATGAAATATCCATTTGCCGCAAGGACCATGAAGGCCTCGACCTCGCCGCCGCCGAACCCATCGCCGACGCCGAGACGCGACTGAAAGCGGCGCTCGAAGCCGGCGGCGATTTCGTTTCGGTCGACGTCGCGGATCTCAGCTGCGCCTATTGCATGGCGGCGATCGAGAAAAGCTTCGCCGCCCGGGAAGAAGTCGCGGCGGCGTATCTCAACCCGCACAATTCGACGTTGTCTTTCGTTACCGAAAAAGGGCGGTCGCTGGATGATGAGCTTATCCGCAAGCTGATCAAACGGCGCGGCTATGGGGTCGCGGCCATCCGGCGCGGCGATTTCGTCAGTCCCGCCCCGGAGGCGGATGAGGAAGCGGCGAAAGCTACGACGCCGCAATAGCGGCTTTGGTCGCTTCGGCGAAGATATCGAGACCTTCGTCGAGCATCCGGTCGGAAATTGTCAGTGGCACGAGGCATCTGAGGCACTGCGCATAAGCGCCGGCGGTCGTCATGATGAGACCGCGATCGCGCGCTTCGGCCTGGATTTTTCCGGCGAGATCGCCGTCCGGCTTCATCGCGTCGCCGTCCTTTACGCACTCGACCGCGATCATGCCGCCGATCTGACGCACATCGCCGAAACGGCCTTTGGCGACGCCGTTTTGCAGCGCGCGCCAGCTCGCCGCGACTTTCCCGCCGATGATGCCGGCGCGGGCGAGCAGGTTTTCTTCTTCGAAAATATCAAGGACAGCGAGCGCTGCGGCGCAAGCGACCGGATTGCCGCCATAGGTCGAGCCCATGCCGCCGGCGGCGATCTTGTCCATCAACTCGGCTTTTCCAACCAGCGCCGACAGCGGCAGCCCCGCCGCGATCGATTTGGCGACGCAGAGAAGATCGGGTTCGACGCCCGCATGTTCGAAGGCGAACATCTTGCCGGTCCGGCCCATGCCCGACTGGATTTCGTCCGCGATCAGAAGAATGCCGTGCTGATCGGCGATCTTGCGAAGATGCTGCAGGAATTCGGCCGGCGCGGCGTTGAACCCGCCCTCGCCCTGCACCGGCTCGACGATGATCGCGGCGACTTCCTCGGCCGGGACCGACATCTTGAAAATCTGTTCGAGATATTTGACGCAAGAGGCGACCGAGACCCCGTGATAAACATCCGGATACGGAGAATGAAAGACCCCCGGGACGAGCGGGCCGAAGCCCTGCTTGTAGGGTTTGGCTTTTCCGGTCAGCGTCGTCGCCAGCAGCGTGCGGCCGTGAAAGGCGCCTTCGAAGGCGATGACGGCCGGGCGCCCGGTAATGCGCCGCGCGAATTTGACCGCGTTCTCCACCGCCTCGGCGCCGGAATTGAACAGCGCGGTTTTCTTCTTTGTCGGACCGGGCGCGAGCTTGTTCAGCCGCTCGGCGAGTTCGACGTAGACCTCATATTGGGCGATGCCGAAGCTCGTATGGAGGAAGGCTTCCGCCTGCTTCTTGATCGCGGCGACGACTTTGGGATGGCGGTGGCCGGCGTTCAAAACCCCGATTCCGCCGATGAAATCTATGTAACGCTTGCCCTCGACATCCCACAGCTCGGCGTTTTCCGCTTTTGCGACATAAACCCCTGATTTTGAAGGCAAACCGACCGGCAACGCGTCGTCGCGCCGGGCTTTCAGCGCCGCATTGGTCGTGAACTCGTTTTTGCCGTGATCCATAGGACTTCACCCTGATTTTGCAGGCGTTTCGCGCGATTTCGCGGCGGCTTACCACGTTCCGCGCCGGTTTACAGGGGGCGCGACGTTCTGGCGCCCGCCATGGCGTCCTGCCCCCTTGCCTGATTCGCCAATCGCGTGTGTAATTGGGGAAGTCGCGTTTTAACGTAGGCGTACCAATTCGGCGAAAAAAACTAGCCGGTTCTGCCACGACACTGGAACAAGCTGGTTTGATCGTTCAAAAGAGGGCCACGTGACAGACGACGCAATCGCCAAGACCATTCTCAAATTCGTCCGCCAGCTCGACGGCGCCGAAACCGAAGATCGCGTGCTTGAAGCCGCGATCGCGCACCGCTGGCTCGACCGGCAGGGCCTGCCAACGCCGGACGGTCGCCGGCTGATCGATGAATTCGACACGCTGCGAAAGATCGGACGCCCGACACCGTAATTTTTTTCCTGCTCGGCGCGATGGCGTTGTATCCGGAAACCGCCGCAGCGATTCCCGGTCCATTTTGACGAGCGATCCACAACCTCAGCCATCAGGTCCCGCTGCGAAAATCTCCGGTCTCTTTCCGGACGCCGCGCCGACGGTCGCCGCGTTCCTCGCTTTTCTCACCGGCGCCGCGACGATTATTTCTGCGGCAAATCCGGGCATTCATCCGCGCGCGGTCGACGCGCTGTCGCTGATCGCGGTCGAAGCGCCCAGCATGATCGCGGCGCTGGTCGGGATCGGGCAGATGGCGCTCGCCGACGGATTGCGGCGGCGAATCGATGCGTCGATGTGGGCCGCGTGCCTGCTGTCGCTCGTGGCCGCCGCTTATTTCATTTTGCATCATGAGCGCCTTGTTGACGCCGCGGTGCAGATCACCTTCGCCGTCGGCCTCATCATATTCCGGCGCTCGTTTTATCGCCGCGCCAGGGCCTTTTCGATCCGTATGCCGCCGCTCTGGTTCGCCGGCGTCGCCGCGACGCTTCTGGTGGCGGTG
The DNA here is from genome assembly GCA_001767925.1 of Alphaproteobacteria bacterium RIFCSPHIGHO2_12_FULL_63_12. Classification (GTDB taxonomy): domain Bacteria; phylum Pseudomonadota; class Alphaproteobacteria; order Caulobacterales; family Parvularculaceae; genus Amphiplicatus. The sequence goes on along the minus strand of MEMM01000143.1, from coordinate 8,790 downwards.
ATCGGCGCGGTGTTGTGGGCGGCGACGCACCCTGCCTTTCGGACCGCGCCGTGGCAGTCGCTGCTGATCGATCCGGTCATCGGTCGCGCTGGACGTCCGGTCGCGGTCGCCGGCGCGGCGTTTGTCTGCCTTGCCGTCTGGCGTTATCTCGCGTCGGTCGAGCGGACGCCGCCGACGCGGCCCGGCCCCGATGAATATTCAAAGGCATGGACGGCGCTCGAAGGCGCCGCCGAAGCCGCCCCTGAATCGATCCTCGCTTTCTCCGGCGATCTGGCGCTGCTGTTTTCCGACAGCGGCCGAAGCTTCATTCCTTACGCCGCTTACGGCTCCAGCCTGTTTGCGCTTGCCGGCCCGGCGGGACCTGCCGACGAACGCCGCGCCATGCTCGCTTCCTTTTGCGAGCGCGCGGATCGCGATAACCTGAAGCCGGTTGTTTATGCGGCGCCGGTTCCGTTGCTGCCGGATCTTCTCGACCTTGGTTTCAAGGTCGAGAAGATCGGCGAGAACGCAGTCATCGACCTTCCGCAGTTTTCGCTGGCGGGCAAGGCGCGCGAATCGATCCGCTACGCCAATCGCAAGCTGACCCAGCGCGAAGGCGCGCATTTTGAAATGCACGCGCCGCCGCACGCCCCGGAGCTGATTGAAAAATTGCGTCCGGTTTCCGACGCCTGGCTTCAGCACCAGAAAACCGGCGAGAAAAGATTTTCGCTCGGAAGGTTCGAGCCGCGATTGCTGGCGCGCTGCCTGATCGCCGAAGCAAGGGTCGGCGGGCGCCCGGTCGCGTTCGGAACGATCCTCGCAACGCCCGGACGCGCGCGCGCCGCGCTCGATCTGATGCGCTACGATCCGTCAACGGCGCCGCCGGCGACGATGGATTTTCTGCTTTCGGAAATACTTCTGTGGGCGAAGGATGCGGGCTTTCAGCGCTTCGATCTTTCCATGGCGCCCTTGTCCGGCCTCGCCGAAGAACGCTTCGCCCCGCTATTCGCGCGCCTTGGCCGGATGATCTTTGAACAGGGCGGGCGCTGGTACAATTTCGAGGGCCTCCGGAAGTTCAAGGAGAAATACAAGCCGGACTGGGAGCCGCGTTACCTCGCGGCGCGCGGCGCTTTTTCGCTGCCGCTCGCGCTGGCGGAGGTGGCGATGCTGACCAATTCGCCGCCGCCGGAGCGCGCGGGAAGCTGACATACTCCGCGTTCGAGCCTGATCGAGACACTCCGTCTGCGGTGGATATCAAAAGCGCGCCGCGTAGCCGCTTCTTTCAATGATTGCATCGGGATCGGTCATCGAAATCAGCTCTTTGATCGCCGCTCGCTTGTCGTCGGCGGCGTCGACATAGGCGGAAGCTATTTTCATACCGAGCCAGTAGCCCAACTCTCCGGGCCAGCCTTTCGGTGGCGAACCGACATTTGCAACCCAGCGAAATAGCGGTGAGCCTTTCGCATATTGCCTTTCGGGCGTCAGCTCCTTGATTGCGCGGCGGTCCTTTTCGAATGCTTTCCAGATTTCCTTTTCTCGCGGCGCCGCCCATGCCTCGCGTTCGGGCGATAGCGGCCTTCCAGTTACTAGCCACGCCACATAATCGGCGACGCCCTCCTGAATTACGGATAGAGTTAGCGCATCGACGCCTTCGTCAAATCGATCTGACGCCGGCTGAAAGGTATGGACCGTCTCGTGCGCGTAAAACGACCGCAGCAGCGCCTTGATTTCGTCTTCGCCGGCGGCGTCGCGGCAAATGACTTCAAGGCCGATTACCTGCGCGCCCGGACCGACCGTGCCGCCCGAATTGCCAGCGCCGAAGACGGCGTAGATTTCCGGCAGATCGACGCCGCCGAGCAAGCCTTCAAGCGCCAGATATACTGCGCGCAATTCGCCTGACGACGCACGTGCGATTGGAAGGCATACGTCGATCGCCCGGCGATAGGCGGCTGTGTTTTCAGAAATCGCCCGGGCGAGATTGTCGCCGCCTTCGATCCGTCCCGGCAAAAATATCTTCAATCCCTCAGTTCCAGGATCAATGTATCCCGCCTGCAGCGTCGCGGCGTCGGGTATCTCGTTCGACTTTTCGAACAATGCGACAAACCGGTCGGCGTCTTCCGTGTTGACGCGGATGGAAATCGCATCGACTTCCGCATTGGCGGACACGGTGAATACCAAAAGCGCCGCCGTGGGCGCGGCAAGCCTTCTTTTTCTCATTGTGCGGCCCCAATCTGCTTCAGACTATCATGCCGACGATAGGCGCCGGCCGCACTTTGATTTCGACGGATCGCAGCTATTTTGCGGCGCCGCGCGCCGGAAACGCCTTGGGATTGCGCAAGATCGCCGCCGAGACAATCGCGATAACGAGGCCGACCGGGAAAATTTCGACGAAGGTCAACGGCATCCGGTAGAGCGGATTTTCGTAATTCGCTTTCATTTCCTCAAGCTTGGCGACCTCCGCCGCAAGCGCCTCGCCCGTGAGCCCCGCCGCTTTTTTGCTCTCGATGATCTGGTCGACATAAGACGGCATGAAGGAATAATCGGTGGCGGCGAGATAGGCTTCCCATCCCCCGACATAAAAAACGCCGGCGACGACCGCGATCATCAGCCCCAGAAAAAGCGCGGGACCGAATTTGATCACCCCGCCGCCCTGACGGTCGCGATAGCTTTTGACGCCGAGGAAAATCAGCGACAGCGCAAGGATCATGATGAGATAGCCGAACCACAGGCTTTGGCCGCCATGATCGGAGCCGAGCAGGATGCCGGCGAGAATCGAGCCGACGACGATCGAACCGGCGATGGCGCCGTAAACGAGTGCGATTTTGGTCATTGGGGTCCCCTTGGTGCGATTGGCGGTCGAACTATTCGCGGAATCGCCCGTCCCCCGCCATCGCCCAAAAGGGTGATTTTGCTGAAATCGCCCGGATTGCGCCGGAAGTCATGGTATCAGGGCGAGATCGCGCGCCTTCTGCACCGCCTGGGTGCGCCGCTGGACCTCCAGCTTTTCATAAAGCCGGGCGAGGTGCGTCTTGACGGTGTTCGGCGAAAGATCGAGCCGGCGCGCGATTTCCTTGTTGGCGCATCCCGCGGCAAGGAGGGTCAGGACTTCGTATTCGCGATCGGTGACGCCCAGCGCGACGAGCGCGGCGCCGTTCTTTTCAAACGGCCCCGGCGCCGCCCGCGCCGTCAGCCGCCGCCCGGCCCAGATACCGAGAGCGGTGAATCCGCCGGCGATCAGGAAGATGTAGATTTCGGGCGCATAGGCTCTGGCGACATATTTGTAATGAAGCCATTCGAGTGCGAAGGCGGCGACCGCAAGCGCGAGGCCGTACAAAAGGATGGTCTTTCGCATGGCGGCGAGATTGGCCGAAAGCACGCGACAAAAAAAGCCCGGCTGCGTAATTTACGCACCGGGCAGTGGGAGGATTCCCTTTAATAGCCGAAGTCAGGCGACGTGATCGAGCATCAACCCGGCGTCGACATCGATTTTGACGTCCTCGCGGACGCCCCGCACGAGGTTGACGAAAATGTCCTGCGGCCACTCATTGACGACTTCGCCGGTATCCACATCGATGGCGCGATAGACGAAGCTGTGCGTATTCTCCGATTTTGAAATCGACAGCCTTGTATTGGCGCCGGTCACGCGGGCGACCGCTTCACGCAGTTCCGCGAGCTGGTCTGACGCGCGCGCCTTATTGTCTTCGGTGCGCGCGATATGGTCTTGGGTCAGCTCCCGCCGCTTTTGGGCGAGCGCTTCGTTCCGCTGGTCGCCGGCGCGATCCGGCCGGGGCGCGGCTTGAGCCTGTGCTAATGCATTCACGTCCATCGATCCCTGCCCGCCGCCGCAACCATCAGATCGCGGCGGCTCTCAGAGTTTCCCTTACGCAAACAGCGCGAGGATCGCGTTCGGCGCCGCATTCGCGATCGAGAGCGTCTGGATCGCGAGTTGCTGCTGCACTTGCAGCGCCTGGAGACGCGAGCTTTCCTTCGCGAGGTCGGCGTCCGTCAGATTGCCGATCGAAATTTCAAGCGCATCGGCGATGCGGGTCAAAAGTTTGCCCTGAAGATCAAGCGACTTCGAGCCGGCGCCGAGGCTGGCGAGCGCGCTCGTCAGATTGTCGATCGTCGTGTCGATGTCGGCGAGCTCGGTCGCCGCGCCGCCAGCGGTCGAAAGATCGCCGCCGGTCCGGTCGATCGTCAGCACCGCGGAGCCGGTCAGATCGTAGCCGTCGATGTCGATCGTCGAGGAGCCGTCCGTGCTGGCGTTGACGGTCAGCAGCGCCGTCGTGCCGTCGAGAAGATTGCGGCCGCCGATCGTCGCGCTGTCGACCAGGCGGTTGATCTGGTCGCCGAGCGAGGCGTACTGGTCCTGCAAAAGCTGGCGCTCCGAAGCGCCGAGCGCCGGGTCCGAGGCTTGCGAGGCGATGGCGCGCATTTCGATCAGGATGTCCGAGATGCCTTCGCCCGCGGCGACGGCGACATCGACGGCGGACGATCCGATCCGCAGGCCCTGCTGCACGGATTCGATCGAGCCGAGTTCGGCGCGCTGCTTCTGGGCGAGCGCATAGAGCGCCGGATTGTCCTTGGCGCTCGACACTTGCTTGCCGGTCGAAACGCGGCGCTGGACGTCGTTCAGCTGATCGGAAATGCGGTTGAGATTTTGAAGGGCGACGAGCGCGCCTGGATTAGTCGTGACGTTGTTGACCATCGGTCAGCTCCCTTTCTGGGTTCAAGAGCGATTTTTCGCTCCCCCGGCGCGGCGGGAAACGCGCGCAACCGGCAGATTAGGTTCAGCAAGTAACCTGCCGGTTAAGGTTTTGGGGAGGAAGGTTAACCGGCCGTCCGCAAAACCGCGCGCGTGCGCGCTTTTGCAGGTAAGACTAACGATCCGTAAACGGAGTTTTTCAGCGGGAAGGGAGATTTTTGCCGGGCAGAATTTGCCGCGCGGTCAAAAATTCCCTCTCCTTGGAGATCACGCCGCCGGCTTTTTGCCGGCAAGGCCGTCCATGATGATGCGGTTGACGTCGATCAGCGGCTCGACGCTTTCCTTCTTCTGCATCACGTCACTCGAATAAAGCGACACCCAGCGCGCCAGCGAGATGATCATCGCGCGGGGTTCTGACGGAAGCTGGTTTGCCGGGTCGGCGCAGTCCGACGCAAGGGTTCCCCACAAGGTGCGGTTTAGATGCACCGCCTCGATCAATTGCTTGAGATCCGCCCGCCCCTCTTCCCGCGCGGCCAGCAGCCGCCGCGTCGCCTCGGAAAACGCCCGATATTCGGAATCGCGCGGGTGCGCGGTGGTCTTTTGCGCCTTGCGGTACGCCTCATGCGACATGCGACAGTCTTTCATTTTCAAACTCGATAAGCGCGCGGCAGGAGCCAAGCGCCTTGTAATAGGCCCCGTTGGCGACCGAGGCGGAAATCTTGAGGCAAAGGCTCAAAGCCGCCGGGTCGGAAAGCACATTGGCAAACTCGGTCAGCCGCCGGTCGAACTCCGCGAACAGGGTCTTCCTGGCGGACGGATCGAGGGCCATCATCATCACCGGCAGATAGACGCGGCGCGCCGGCGTCGTCGCCTCCTCCGCGCGCATGATGTCAGTTTCGCGCAGGATGCTCGCCCGGTTTTCGACGAGGAATTCGGTCCGCCGGTCGCCATTGACGATGACCGCGCCATTGATCGCGATCTTCTCTCCCGGTTTCAGCGTAAGTTTCAGCGCCATCCGACTTCTCCACGCGCGGATCACTAAACGCCGGTTTGGTTAATAAAGAGCTTTCGGCGTCTTGACGCCCCCGAAAACGCGGTCCTTGATGGCGGAAAAAAGGATTGGCGCCCATGGCCAGAAAATTCGATCGCGTTCCCGAACTCAGCCTTAAGTCCTTCACCTGCGGCGGCGTCGACGAGCGGCGCGATTTCATCGACGCCCTGATCGAGGGGTTTCAGTATTTCGGCTTCATCATCCTCAAGGATCACGCCGTCAGCGCCGATCTTCTCGGGCGCGCTTATGAGATGTCGCGGGCTTTTTTCGATTTGACGGTCGAGGAAAAAATGAAATACGCGGCCGGTCCCAGCGGCCAGCGCGGCTATACCCCCTTCGGACGCGAGCACGCCAAGGACGCTTCCGTCGCCGACCTCAAGGAATTCTGGCATGTCGGCCGCGAATACGCCTTCGCCTCGCCGCTCGCCGATATTTATCCGCCGAACAAATGGCCAGACAGCCCGGCGCGGTTCCGGGAGACGTTTTTGCACCTCTATTCCGCGCTGGAAGAGGCGGGCTTTGCGATGCTTGAAGCGCTGGCGCCGTCACTGGGCGTCGACGACGATTATTTCCGCAAGATGGCGACCAACGGCAATTCCATTCTCCGCCTGCTGCATTATCCGCCGGTCCCTCCGGGCGCCGATCCGGCTGCGGTTCGCGCGGCGGCGCATGAAGACATCAATCTCATCACCATCCTTGTCGCCGCCGAAGGCGCCGGACTTGAGCTTCTCGACCGCAATGGCGCGTGGATGCCGGTTGAAACCGCCCGCGACAATCTGATCGTCGACGCCGGCGACATGCTGGCGCGGATCACCAATGACGTCATCCCGGCGACGACGCATCGCGTCGTCAACCCGAAGGGCGAAAATGTCTCGCGCTATTCGATGCCATTTTTCATGCACCCGCACCGCGATGCGGTTCTCGAATGCATCCCGAGCTGCATCGGGGCCGGCGCCAAATATCCGCCGATCACCGCGGACGGGTTCTTGAAACAGCGCCTGAAGGAAATCGGCCTCGCGTGAGCGGCGCGTTCATTTTCCGGACCGCGACGGCGGCCGATATCGACGCCATGCGCGCGGCGGAACAGAAGGCTGGCGAAATTTTTCGCGCGATCGGATATGATTTTTGCGCGGACGCCCAAAATCGCGCCCCTGAAGAGCACTTTCGCGTCATCGCCGCGGGCGTCACCTATGTTGCCGAAGGACCGGCGGGCGAGATCGCGGGATTCGCGATGTTCGAGCCGATGGACAGCGAGGTCCATCTCGTCGAAATCGACGTGATCCCCAAATGCCAGAAAAATGGCCTCGCCCGCCGACTGATTGCCCTCGGCGAGGCGTGGGCGCTGGCGAAAGGCTTTGACGCGATGACCCTGACGACGTATCGCGATGTCTCGTGGAACGCCCCTTTTTACCGGCGGCTCGGCTTTGTCGATTTTGAGCCGGGACCGGAACGTGAAGGGTTGCTTGAGACGATCGCCAAGGAAGCGGACTGGGGATTTGCGTTCCGCCCCCGGATCGCCATGCGAAAGCTGCTCGAATGACCACAACCCCGGATGTTCTCATCATCGGCGCCGGCCATAACGGCCTTGTGTGCGCGTCCTATCTCGCCGCCGCAGGATTGACGGTGCGCATGGTTGAACGTCGCGACATTGTCGGCGGCGCCGCGGTCACGGAAGAATTTCACCCCGGCTACAAGAATTCGACGGCGAGCTATACGGTCAGCCTCCTCAATCCGAAGGTGATCGCCGATCTTGATCTCTATGCGAACGGCCTCAAGGTCGTCGAGCGCGATATCTCGAACTTCTGGCCGACGGGAACGAAGGAAGGCGAGTATCTGAAACTCACCTTCGACCCGGAGCGCAACCGGCAGGAATTCGCCCGTCATTCCCTGAAGGACGCCGAGGCGCTCCCGCGCTATTACGAGGCGATCGACGTCGCGGCGGATGTCCTGCGCGATCTCGTCCTCAAGACGCCCCCCAATCTCGGCGGCGGCCTGCCCGATCTGTGGCGGGCGCTGACGACGGGCGGGCGCATCGCCAAACTGAAGCAGAAAGACCAGACGCTGATCCTCGATCTCTTCACGAAATCGGCGGCGGAATTCCTGCGCGGCTATTTCGAGCATCCCGCGATCATCGGCGCCTTCGCGTTTGACGGCATCGTCGGCGCCTACGCCTCGCCCTATTCCGCCGGCACCGCCTATGTGCTGCTGCATCACGCCTTCGGCGAGGTGAACGGCAAGAAGGGCCGCTGGGGCCACGCGATCGGCGGCATGGGCGCGATCACCGGCGCGATGCGGCGCGTCGCCGAAGCGCGCGGCGTCGAGATCACAACCGGCGCGTCCGTCGCGGAAGTCATCGTCGAGAACGGCCGCGCCGCCGGCGTCAAACTCGGCAGTGGCGAAATCATCCGCGCGCGCGTTGTCGCCGGCAACGTCAATCCGAAACTTCTGTTGACCGGGATGGTCGCCGCCGGGGATATCGACGCTGACGATCGCCGGCGGATGGAAAATTACGCCTGCGGCTCAGGCACTTTCCGCATGAACGTCGCGTTGAAGGAGCTTCCGCAATTCTCCGCCCTGCCAAGCGCGGGCGCCGGCGAGCATCACCGCTCCGGCATCGTGATCGGCTCAAGCGTCGATTATCTCGACCGCGCCTGGCTCGACGCGCGCCAATATGGATGGTCGCGTGAGCCGATCGTCGAAATGCTCATACCCTCGACAATGGACGACAGCCTCGCGCCGGAAGGCCATCATGTCGCCAGCCTCTTCTGCCAGCAATTCGCGCCGGAGCTCTCCGACGGCCGCAGTTGGGATTCGTGCCGCGAGCTCGCCGCCGAAACCATCATCGACACGGTGACGAAATACGCCCCAAATTTCCGCGCCAGCGTAATCGCGCGGCAGATCCATTCCCCGCTCGATCTCGAACGAAAATTCGGGCTCGTCGCAGGCGACATCATGCATGGCCGTCTGTCGCTCGATCAGATGTTTTCGACGCGGCCGCAGCCCGGTTACGCCGACTACCGGATGCCGGTGAAGGGGCTATATCTCTGCGGCTCCG
>MEMM01000142.1:45985-55867 GCA_001767925.1 Alphaproteobacteria bacterium RIFCSPHIGHO2_12_FULL_63_12 | reverse complement strand
GGCAGGCGATAGCCGGGGCCATAACCGCGCCGTTCAAGCGCGCGGCGCGCGGCGGCGTCGACGCTCTCGCAAAGGGCGCCGCGCCGCGCCGCTTCGAATGCGGCGATCTGCGCCTCTTTTTCGGCATCCCAGGCGGCGCGGTAGTCGGCCGTCGGCTCGCCGAAGACGTAACTGCGGGTGATGTCGGAATTATAACCTTCGACCTGACAGCCCGTATCGATGAGCACGACGTCGCCGCCATTCAGCGCCCTGTCGCGCTCCGGGCCATGCGGCAAGGAGGTGTCGGCGCCGAAAGCGACGATGCAGAAGGTATTGGCGCTCCCTCCTAGCGAGCGGTGCGTCGCGTCGATATGGCGCGCAACTTCGGACGCCATCATCCCTTCTTTCAAATGAGCATGCGCGCGGCGATGCGTTTCAAGCGTGATCGATTTTGCATATTGCATCAGCGCGATTTCCGCCGGCGATTTTCGCGCGCGCAACGGCGCCGTTAATGGAACGGCGTCGGTTAGCCGCTGATCGTCGATTTCCCGCCTTAGCCCGCGATACATGAAAAGCGGCAAGTCGCCATCGACCGCGATCGTCTTGCCCGCCGCGCGGTCGGCGATCAGCCGATAGGGATTTTCATCCTCCTCCCAGGTCGAAAGATCGCCCGGAACCGAAATGAGACTTTCAACCTTGGTCCGCTCAAAACCGGGGCCGATATAGTCGATTTTGTCGGCGGTGATGAGCGCGCCGAGAAAGCGCTCGGACGGATGCCACACGACGCCGGTGAAATAGCGAAGGCTCGAGGTCGAGCCGAGAAGAACGGCGCCGGCGCCCGCCTTTTCCATACGAAGACGCAACGAATGGAGGCGTTGCCTGCGTTCGTCGAGGCTGATGGGCGGCGGTTTCGTCGGCATCGCGCAGGTTCCTTATTCGCCGCGCAGCTTGCGGTCATAGGCGGCGACGAGCGTCATATACGGGTTGACCTTGGTGAATAGCGGAGTCTCGCCAGGCGCTGCGACATAGTTCTCGTACATCTCGAAATGGAGATGCGTTGTCGTCGGCACGCTCGTTCCGTCCGATTTGAAAAAATCATTCGAGATTTTGCCGATGCGGTCGCCCTTGCGCACTTCCTGGCCTTCGACCACCGAAAGCTCGCCCATATTAAGGTGCAGGTAGTTATAGATGGTGCCGTCCGGCGTTTGCATCGTCACCCAATGGCGGCGAATGTCGATCACGCGGCCATCGTCGACGGCGATCGCCCAGTGCGTGTTTTTCACGCAAGTGTGCGGGCGGATGTCGAGGCCTTCGTGCCCGCCGCCGGGGCAAAGCGGCTGATTGCGGTCGCGATGTTCGCAAAACGTATCCTGCCACGGATAATCGTAATTGCGCGCGTCGCACTGACCGCCGTTCATGCCGTTGAGCGACCCCATGCCGCCGCCATAGCGGTAGACCTGACTGTTGAGAAACACCGGATCTTCAGTTGGAAAGGCGACTTCCGGTCGATAGACGGTCTCATCGACAAATCCGGGGCCAGAACTCGGCAACAGCGCGCCGACAGGAAGATAAGCGAAAACCCGGCCGTCTGCGTCGGTCAGAACGTCAGGCTCGGCCGGGGGTTCCGCCGGATCATCTTCTTCGATCGGCGGGATGTCGTCCGTGGGCGGATTATCGTCAATGGGCGGCTCCTCCCCGGCGGGCGGCGCTTCGTTGTCTGGCGGCGAAGAGGCGCCTTTGTTGGACACCCACCAATAGCCGCCCGCGATGATCGCGATGACGATCAGGACCAGCAGCCAGCCGGCGGCGTTGCCATTTTGCGAAGATCGGAAGTTTCTCATTGTTCATCCCCCGCTTCCGGATTCATCAAAATGATGTTCGAGGCGAGCTTTTCGATGAAGGCGCCTTCGGCGCAGCGCGCATCGGCGGCATCGTCGCACATGATCGACAAAACATAGCCGGCGCCGAATTTCGCGAAGGTGAGGTCGGTCGAGCTGTCGCTCCGCGTCACCAGATAAGGCGCGTCCATGCTTTCGAGCCGGCTTTGCGCCTTTCGCATGCCGGCGATCCGCGTACGCGCCGACTTCAGATCGCCGATGACGACCTTTCTTCGCGCGCCCGACATGCGCATGGCGACCCCGTCTTCGACTTCCGCGGTCGCCGAATAGGAGTCGCCGAGACTGTATACTTTCAGCGTTTGAGCGATGCGCGCGCCCTCCGGCGCCAGCACCGGCAGGCGGGTCACATTCACTTCGCGCGCGGCGACATTCTTGAAGCTGTCGGCCGATGCCGCGCGCATGCCGGGAGGCCTCGCGACGACGGCGGCTGTCTGGCGCGCGGCGATCTCGCGGCGGGCGGAAACCGCCAGATAGGTGCGCATTTCCATCCAGTTGATTTCGCTCTCGACATTCTCATCCGAGGGCTGTCCGACCGGCGGCGCCTCGGCGCGCGGCCGTGTCAGCGCGCGTTCGGCGAGCGTGCGTTGAAGCGCGTCGCCAGCGTCAGTGTCGGCTGTCTGCGCCAGCGCGGCCAATGACGCGGCGCCAAGCGCCGCCGCGACCGCCGCGATTGCGATCCTTCTCATGGCGTTTCCCCACTCTCCCGCGCCGCCCCCACTGGCGGCGACCTTAATCTATCGCGCCCGGCGCGCGCGCGTCTATCGGGCGTCCAGTTTGAACTCGATACGGCGGTTTTGCGCGAGCGATGCGGCGGAATAACCGGAAACGAGCGGCCATTCGGAGCCGGAACCCGTCGCCATCATCCGTTTCGCCGGGACGCCGCGCGTTTTCAGATAATCGACGACCGAAATCGCCCGCTGCGCGGATAACTCAAGATTGGAGGCGAAAAACTGCGCGCAGGATGGGCCGAGCGGCGCCGCATCGGCGTGTCCGTCAACGCGCAACACCCACGGCACATCCGCCGGGATGTCATCCTTGATGTCGAGCAGAATGTCAGCGAGCTTGTTCAGTTCTAGCTTGCCCGCTTCGCCGATCGTGGCGGAGCACGACGCAAAAAAGATGTCGCTCTCAAAGACGAAGCGGTCGCCGACGATCTTGATGTCGGTGCGATCGCCGAGCGCGGCGCGCAAGGCTTCAAAGAATCGCGACCGCACTTCCTGAAGCTCCTGCACCTTGCGCGCGAGCGCGGCGTTAAGGCGCTGCGACAGGTTTTCGATCTGCGCGTTTTGTTCCTTGTCTTTCGCTTCTGCGGCGTCGAGCGCTTCTTGCAGGCTTTGCAGCTGTCGGCGCAGCGCGGCGAGCTGCGCATTCAAGGTGGCGATCTGCGACTTCTGGTCGTCGGTGAGGGCCTTTTCAGCTTTCAGCTCCTCGGCGGAGGCGGCGACGGCCGACTGGCTGGCGGCCAGCGCGGCGGCGGCGGTCGCGAGCTGCGCGTCTTTGTCGGCGATTGTCGTTTCAAGGGCGAGGATCTGCGCGGCGAGCTTGTCTTTTTCGGCCTGGGCGAGGCCAAGCTGTTCGGCGAGTTCATTGATGCGCGCGGTCAGGCGCGCCAGCTCTGAATCCTTGGTCGCCAGTTCGTCCTTGACCGATGTAAGCTTGGCGCCAAGATAGAATTGCGCGACGACAAAAATCGACAGCACGAACATCAAGACAAGCAGCAGCGTCGACAATCCATCGACAAAGCCTGGCCAGATATTGGCCTCTGTCGATCGGCGACGCCGCGACATCGCCTACTCCTTGCCGCGAATGATCGAGCGATTAAGCGCGCGGATCTCGTCTTTCAACTCCGCCATCTGGCCGGCCTGCGCCTTGATCAGCGTTTCGATATTGGCGGCGAGGGCGGCGTCGAACGAGGCGAGGGATGCATCTTCATCGGCGCTCATGCTGGCTTTTGCGCCGCCGCCGCCAGCGCGCGTATCCGTCATGCCCGACAGCCAGTCTTCAAGGTCGGAATAAAAGCGCCCCTGCGCCTGCGACGATTGAAGGTCGAGAAAGCCGACGACGAGCGATCCTGAAAGGCCGAACAGCGAGGATGAAAACGCCGTGCCCATGCCCGAGAGCGGCGCCTTCAGATTGGTGATGAGCTGGGTGATCGCGGTTTCAGGATCGCCGCCGGTGACGCCAAGCCCGCTGATCGTTTCAACGACGCCGTTGACGGTCTGGATCAGACCCCAGAAGGTTCCAAGGAGACCGAGAAAAACGAGGAGATGGCCGACATAGCGGCCGGTCTCGCGCCCTTCATCCATGCGGGTGCCGATCGAATCGAGGATCGCGCGCGCCGATTCCGGCGTCAGCCGCCCGCCCCGCTCGTCCGCGTCGAGGAGCAGTTTCACCATCGCGCTGATCAGCATCGGCGGCCGGGGAAGCCGCGCGCGGCGCGGATCGACCGTCTCGCGAAAGCCCTCAACCCAGCGAATGGCCGGTGAAATGACGCCGGCCTGCCGCAAATTGTAGATGACCCCGATCCCGAGCACGAAAAGGATAAGGCCGTTCAATGCCGGGTTGGCATTGAAGGCGTCGACGAGAATGGTCGACGGTTCGGGGCTCCAGGGCGACATGTAATAGACGACCGCCGCCGCGGCGATCAGGAATAGGAGCATGTTGAGAATATAGCGGCCGGGCTCCGTGAACTTCACCGACCGTTCCAGCAATCGCGCCATACGGAGACCCTCTGATTCAAACCCGACAGGGGCAGCCTAAGCGGTCGGGGAGGTTTCGTGAATGCAGCGGGCGCCGATTGCCGGGAAGGAGTCGCGCTAGCGCCACGGTATTGAGCCCGCTGGCGGTGCGCGGCTCGGCTCGGATCCAGGAATTTCCACCATGTTTTCGGGCCTTAATCCGAAGGCTGCAAAAAATGCGCTTTTTTGGCGCAAGGGTTGCGCTTTTGTATTGACATCGTTTTCGAATATGACATTATGGTGACAAGTTCTGTCACTTAGGACGGTAAACTGTCATATCAATGTCACAAAGGAACCTTGGAAATGAAGATCGGCAAAGCGGTTCTTTCAATGGCGTTCGGCGCGGCGGCCATGTTTGCGGTCTCGCAGGCGTCTGACGTCGCCCCCTGCCCGGATGATTATCAGCTTCTCGCCTCCAATTATGTCGAGGGCCGGCTTGTCGACGCGCGCGGCGCGCGCGTGCAAATCGTCAGCGAACCGTACCGCGTCGCGGCTGATATGGGCAGCGATTCGGGCGTCGAGGGATGGGGCGTCGATATCAAGGTCAGATCGCGGCTGCCCTCCGGCAGTTATGGCGGTTATGTCCCGTATACAGTCATTTTCGTCGATGGCGTCGCCGTCGCCCTTTGCGAGGATGCGCGCGACGTGTCGCGGGTCTGACTTTCAGAAATATTATGGAAAAGCCGCCCTTCGGGGCGGCTTTTTCGTTTTGGTCTTGCACTTTTGCCGGAAAAGCGCCACCTGACGCCGCTTCTCCCGCATCGCAGCAAGGCTAGCATGACCGTACTTCGGAATATCGCCATTATCGCGCACGTCGACCATGGGAAAACTACCCTCGTCGACGCCCTGTTGCGCCAGTCGGGAACCGTCCGCGCCAATACCGAGATGGCCGAACGCGCGATGGATTCAAATGACATCGAGCGCGAGCGCGGGATCACCATTCTCGCCAAATGCACCAGCGTCCTGTGGGAGAAAGGCGAGACACCGATCCGGATCAACATCGTCGATACGCCCGGACACGCCGATTTCGGCGGCGAGGTCGAGCGGATCTTGTCGATGGTCGACGGTTGTCTCCTGCTGATCGACGCCGCCGAAGGGCCGATGCCGCAGACGAAGTTCGTTCTGACCAAGGCGCTGGCGCTCGGGCTCCGTCCGATCGTCGTGCTCAACAAGGTCGATCGTCCGAACGCCGACCCAGACGATGCGCTGAACGAGGCCTTCGATCTCTTTGCCGCGCTCGGCGCGACCAGCGAGCAGCTCGACTTCCCGGTCGTCTATGCGTCGGGACGCGACGGCTGGGCCAGTCATTCGATGGACGGCCCGCGCGTCGATCTGACGCCGCTGTTCGAGCGCATCATCGCGCATGTGCCGCCGCCGCCGGTCGAGAAGGAGGCGAACAAGCTTCCCTTCAAGATGCTGGCGACGACTCTGGAGGCCGATCCCTATCTCGGCCGCATTCTGACAGGCCGGATTATTTCGGGAACCGCACGGCCCGGCGTCACCATGAAGGCGCTGGCGCGCGATGGCTCGGAAATCGAGCGCGTTCGCATCACCAAGGTCCTCGCCTTCAGGGGGCTAAAGCGCCAACCGGTCGACGAGGCGGAAGCGGGCGACATCGTCGCGCTCGCCGGCTTTACCGACGCGTCCGTCGCCGACACGCTGTGCGATCTCGACAATATGGAAGTCATTCCGGCGCAGCCGATCGATCCGCCGACGCTGGCGATCACGATTTCAGCCAATGATTCGCCGCTCGCCGGGCGCGAAGGCGACAAGGTGCAAAGCCGCGTCATCCGCGACCGGCTCCTGCGTCAGGCGGAAGGCGACGTCGCCATCCGCGTCACCGACGCCGAGGGCGGCGACGCCATGGAAGTCGCCGGCCGCGGCGAGCTTCAGCTCGGCGTCCTGATCGAAAACATGCGCCGCGAGGGCTTTGAACTTTCCGTCTCGCGACCGCGCGTCGTCACCCGCACCGACGAGAGCGGCCAGCTCCTCGAGCCGATCGAGGAAGTCTTCATCGACGTCGACGACGAATTCACCGGCGTCGTCATCGAAAAGCTGACGCGCCGCAAATGCGAGTTAGCGGAAATGAAGCCGTCGGGCGCCGGCAAGACGCGCATCATCATGCACGCGCCCGCGCGCGCGCTGATCGGCTATCATGGCGAGTTCCTGACCGACACGCGCGGCACCGGGGTGATGAACCGGTCCTATCTGAAACACGCGCCGCACAAAGGGCAGATCGAGGGCCGTCGCAACGGCGTCCTCATTTCGACCGACGCCGGCAACACGGTGCTTTATGCGCTCTGGTATATCCAGGAGCGCGGGTTTCTTTTCGTCGGCGACGGCGAGGCGACCTATCAGGGGATGATCATCGGCGAGGCCGCCAAGGAAGGCGATCTCGACGTCAACCCGCTGAAAGAGAAAAAGCTCACCAACATCCGGACCAAGGCCGCCGACGAGGCGATGCGCCTCACGCCGCCGCGCCGGATGAGTCTTGAACAGGCGATCGCCTATATCGGCGACGACGAGCTGGTCGAGGTGACGCCGAAATCGATCCGCCTGCGGAAAAAGGCGCTGCTGCCCCATGAGAGAAAGCGCGCGGCGAAAGCCTGAGGCGCGTTTGCGACGGACCGGCCGAAACCGGCCCGCCGCGACAAGCTCTAGAACGTGACCAGTCGCCATCCCTCATCGAGATAGCGGGAGAGGTCGAGTATCCCGGTCGTCCCGGCGATCTCGCGCTCCCGGACGAGATTGAGGCCGGCGTTCTTCACGCCTAGCGTCGCGCCGAAGACGTCGGCGCAGCCGCCGCAGGCGCCTGCGATCTTGTCCTCAACCGCCTTGTAGAGCGCATTGGCCGGATGCGCGGGGTTGGCCGCTTCGGCCGGCCAGCGCGTCCCGGCCCCTTGAAAGGAGAGTTCAACCTCCTGTCGCTTTTCTTTCAGTTCCAGCGTCAGGAACATCGCGTTGAAGAAGCGCCCCAGCGCCTCTTCGCCGCCGGCTTTGGGGTCAGAGAATACGACGATGGCTGTTTTCGACATTTTACTCCTCATCGGGGTTGCTATTACCGAACGTTCGGTATAATACCCTGCGCATCGACCCGCGCCGTCGTCAACCGCCGGCGAACGAACGTCCGGTCACAAAATCAGGAGAAGAGGCCGCCATGGCGAGACCGCAGACGATCGACGACGAAGACCTTCTTGCGCGCCTCGCCGAGGTCTTTCGCGATGTCGGCTATGCCGCCGCGTCGCTTTCGGATCTCTCGGCGGCGAGCGGTCTCCAGCGCGCGAGCCTTTATCATCGCTTTCCTGGCGGCAAGGAGCAGATGGCGCAGGAAGTGCTCGCCGCCGCGCTTGCGCGATTTTCCGAAAAAATACTGGCGCCGCTCGCCGGCGGCGGAACGCCGGCGGCGCGGCTCAAGATCGCCGCCGCCAATCTCGACAAATATTATGCGTCGGGCCGCAAATCCTGCCTGCTCAATCTGTTCGCCGCGCCCGGCGTTGAGGGCGGGCCCTTCGCGCCGGCGATCAAAAGCGCCTTTGAAGCGCTGATCGCCGCCTTTGCCGCGCTCGCGCGTGAGGACGGGCGCTCCGCCGCGCAAGCGCGCCGCCGCGCCGCGCGCGCCGTGATGCTTCTTCAGGGCAGCCTTGTTTTGTCGCGCGGCCTTGGAAAAAGCGACCCTTTCAAAAGCGTTCTGGCGGACCTGCCGGAAGACCTTCTCGGAGAATGACGCGATGACGGCGAGATTTCTTGACCTGACGTTCACGCCCTTGGTGAAAGCGGCGCAAGAAGCGCATGGCAGCCGCGACGCTTACGCGCGGCTCGCCGAGAGCGACGGCGCAGCTGATCGATTGACAGAGCGCGAGACCGCCTTCATCGCGGCGCGCGACAGTTTCTATATGGCGACGGTGAGCGAAACCGGCTGGCCTTATATCCAGCATCGCGGCGGTCCGCCGGGTTTTGTGAAGGTGATCGACGAAGGCCGGCTCGCCCTCGCGGATTTTCGCGGTAATCGCCAATACCAGAGCGTCGGCAATCTCGCTTCCGACAATCGCGTCGCGCTCTTCTTCATGGATTATCCGCGCAGAGCGCGACTAAAGCTGCTCGGCCGGGCGCGCATGATCGATCTCTCCGAAGCGCCTGACCTGCGTGCGGCGCTCGTCGATCCTGGATACCGGGCGCAGGCCGAGCGCGGATTGCTGATCGATGTCGAGGCGTATGACTGGAACTGCCCGCAACACATCACGCCGCGTCATACCATGGCGGAAATCGAGCCGATGATCGCCGCGCTCAAGGCGCGCATCGCAGAGCTAGAGGCGCAGATGAGCGGTTAGGCGTGTCGTCGCTGCGATCACGCGGGCCTGTTTCGCCATTGTCCGACAAAGCGTCGCGACATTAGGTCGTCTCAATACTGAGGGCGATCCGGATCATGGTGCGCCGTTCACACCGGATCGGGACCGCGCCATGACATCCACCGCCGAACAGATGCGTCATTATCACGGCCCGGCGATTTTCAGTTTCGGATTTCGTCCGTTCTTTCTCGCCGGAGCGCTCCTCGCCGCGACGCTTCCCTTGTTGATTGCGCTCGCCATGTCGGGGGCCGTCGCCATCGGCGGGCCCTACGGGGCGATCGCCTGGCACGGCCATGAAATGGTGTTCGGGTTTCTGGCGGCGATCGTCACCGGATTCCTGCTGACCTCGGTGCCGAACTGGACCGGGCGGCTTCCCGTCATGGGGTGGCGCCTTGCGGCGCTGTTCGCGCTCTGGCTCGCGGGGCGCATCGCCATGGCGTCGGCCGGACTTATCGGCGTCAAAATCGCAGCGCTGATCGACGCGCCGTTTCTGTTCGCCGTCGACATCATCATCGGGCGCGAAATCATTCGCGGCAAGAACTGGCGCAACATGCCGGTCTTCGCGATGGTCGGCTTCTTCGCGCTCGGCAATCTCTTGTGGCACTGGAACGCGATCACCAACGGCGCGCCGCATTTCGGCTCGCGATCGGGGATCGCCGTCGTCGCTATGCTGATTTCCCTGATCGGCGGACGCATCACGCCGAGTTTCACCCGCAACTGGCTGATGCGCACCGGACGTCCGGCGGCGAGCGCGACGATCGATCTTCTCGACAAGGCGACGCTCAGCGCGACCGCCGCCGCGCTCATTTATTGGCTGATCAATCCGGTGGGTCCGGTTGCCGGCGCGCTGTTGTTTCTGGCGTCGGCGCTTCACGTCGCGCGGCTTTTCCGCTGGCAGGGCTGGCGGACGACGGCCGAACC